>JAUBOG010000400.1:0-6348 GCA_036700105.1 Microcoleus occultus BM001215583 | reverse complement strand
TTATACATTGTTCGACCAATTTTAGCAATTTTTTCCTATCATTCAACACTTCTGAGTTTTGTATCAGTTGCAGTCGAACAATTGGGCCTCATCGCACCAGGCAACTGAAGTCTGAGTTTGTGCAGGTAACGAAGAAGGAACTTGCTCTTCAAGAACGCTTACCCCCTCGTTCAAAGCTGAATTTAACTTACGGTTATCTGCCCGGCAGACAGCAGAGTATGCCAGAGGATTGTTGGCCGTCATCTACCCCTACTTGGCCGACTCCTGCACCGAAGAAAAATGATTGTGAACGTGTGTTGGGATATTACAAGTATACTTTGGTTGAATATCCCGGAGAGTCGAGTGTCCGTTGGGGGAAGTTATTTTGGCTGATGGTAATTGGTACGGCGGTGTGGTTCTGGTTTTTCCGCTGATTGTCCGGTAATTCAGGGGGCGAGCGATGAGGTATTTTCTCCGGTTTTTATTGGCTTTAGTAATGGCTGCGCTCCTGGTAGTAACCTATGGGAGTATACAAGCTGTTGGCAATGAAAATTCAAAAGTTGAAAAGGTAACAAACATGGCATCTAGAAAATCTAAGCGCAGCAATAAATTTAAACAAGATGGCCTCCAACTGAAAGTGGAATTGCCAGAAATTGTGGCACTATCTATCCCCGAAAACAAGCCCGGTGTCACTGCTGAATTCAGCTTTACTGTCACCCTGACTAATAATACACCAGCCCCTATTCCCTTGGCTATAGATTATGATGCTTTAATTCCAGAAATATTCGGGCCAGATGGTCAAGCACTGCACCGAAGAGAACCGATAAATAGGCAAGTTGGGAACGGAGAATATCATGGCTCGTTAGTTGGGGTCAGACAGCAGATATCCACCTCTATGAATGGAATACTGTCTTGGCAAAATAATTTACTTCAACTGATATTACATCGCCCCACCTACGATGAAAGCCCTATTGATCTCGATAAATCTTGGTCTTTTGATACTCTTGGGTCTGGGGAATATCAGGTTCGATTCACTTATGAAACTCCGACGGGGACAATAGTATACACAAATCCCTTCACTGTTTTTAACATTAAAGAACTACTAGAGGGAAAAGAAGTACCTCTAGAGAGAATAGAAGTAATTGGGACAGGTCAGTTGGTAACTCCCTTCGCTAATTTTCGCCTACTTCAACCTGTGGGATTGAATAACAGCGCAGTGGAAGTAGATGGGATTAGTTTTGAAACTGTCATACCGGAACCATTGTTAACCCTGCCAAATAAGAGTGAGAGTTCATACCAATTAGTACAGATTGGTATCCGGATCACAAATAATACTCTAACCCCATTTCACTTCCTCTTTTGTGCCAGTTTTTCCCCAGAACTTGTAATGCCAGATGGTCAGGTGAAGCGGAGTGGTTATGCTAACGACTGGATGAGAGCGATTGAAGAATCTGACTTTCTGTTAGTTACACCTGGAAAGAGTGTGACATTTTTTCCAGAGATAGACCTCTTCTGGACTAATCATAGCCAATTTTCTCTTGGTGTCTCTAGCGGAAATGGTGGCTCATGCTCTTTTGACGAACTCAAGCCAGGTATATATCACTTCCGCTTCCAGTATTACAATACCAGTGATACCATACCGAAGAAAAATCTTGCTGGGGAGTCGATTGAAAGTCGACCAATAGAAAAAGTTTGGACTGGGTGGGTGGATACTCCCTTTGTTGAATTCCGCTTAATCGAGCTTTGAATGGCGAATCACTATTTCTTTTTGTTGAATTTTCCTAACAGGTAAAAACAATGCAATTTAGAGAATTTTTCTTAGTATTATCAACTAGCTCGATCATCATGCTTTTCGGGCAATCTAGTAGTGCGTTTACTCTCAGACAGAATGCAGGACTACTCACATCTAAGTCGGAGTTGCCCAATGGAACAGGCTATACTTCTTTAATTGCACTCGATCCCGATCAGACTTTAAACCCATTTTATGCTAACCCCTTCGTTAGCGAGATAAAACGAGGAGGTACAGACAGCTTCCTAAAAACTCTCTCAACAACTTACAACAAGGCAAAAGGTTGGAATTTTAAGAAAGGAAAGAATTTAAAAGGGAGTTTTAATGTCAGGCTTCAGTACCCATGCGGTATTGACACCGATTGTGGTTTGGGGACTGGATTAAAGCCAACAAGTAAGCAGAATCCACTGACCAAAAATCTGGGGGGAATTGGCTCTACAATTAGTTTGAATTACGTTCCCCTAAAAGGAAGCAAAAGACAGCCGGACCCTAAGAATAGCCAAAATTTATATTGGATTCAGCGCGTTACCACTAACTACCCGTCTAGAATTGGAAGTGTCGGTAATACGATAAGCTATATTGACAACATTAGTGGTGGGAGGAATAATTTTCAACCATACTATGCTTCAGGTAATTTCCTACAGCCAAATGGTTTATTTGAAGATCGCCCTTATCGCCCCAATAATATCATAAATTTAACTCGAGATTATTTCTGGACTGCGGAACTTTACCTAGCTGAAGCGAATCCATTGAAGGGACAAGAAGTGACGATTTATAACGGAGTCAAATGGGGTTGGGTGTACAAATATGTTCCTGATAAAAATCCCGTTCCCGTCCCTGCTCCCGCTCCCGCTCCAAAGCCAACTCCAACTCCAGTTCCCCAGGAAATTTGCCCACCACCACCAGGTTTCTTCAATAACAGCGGTAGCACGATCATCGCCAACAGTAGCAGCGGTGGCGGAGGCATCGGTTGTGTGGCAGTATCGCCATCACCATCGCCCACACCAAGACCATCACCATCGCTCACACCAACCCCATCACCTCGACCAACCCCATCACCTCGACCAACTCCATCACCTCGACCAACCCCATCACCTCGACCAACCCCATCACCACGACCAACCCCATCACCTTGGACTCCAACACCTTTGCCAACAGCCTCACCTTGGACTCCATCAGCTTTGCCAACAGCCTCACCTTGGACTCCATCACCTTTGCCGACGCCTGCGCCTTGGGCTTCATCACCTTTGCCGACGCCTGCGCCTTGGTCAACATCAACATCATCATCATCAACATCAACATCAACATCATCATCAACATCAACATCAACATCATCATCAACTGTCGTTGTTGTCTCAACCTCAAAACCTAGCCCAGCGCCGTCACTTTCCCCCAAACCCAGTTCCCTAAACCGCACTGCCAACACCAGCAGAGTTTTTGCTACCGACTATGTAGAGTCAGAGTTGCCACTTCCCGATACAAAACTCGATAATACCGCAGCAAATACCGACTCAGACTCATCCGAAAATATTGGATATTCATCAATTAATAACGATGCCACAGATTTAGCAAATATCAGTGGCAACTTACTCGAAGACCCAGAACTATCATCAACTGACAGCAGCGAAAATCAAATTGATTTAGCAAGCGCTAGTAGCGATTTACTGACAGATCCTGAACTATCATCAACAAATAACAACGAAAACCAAGTAGATTTAGCAAACATCAGTAGCGACTTACTTGAAGACCCAGAACTATCATCAACCGACAGTAACGAAAATGAACTTGATTTAGCAGGCATCAGCGGCGACGTACTTGAAGACCCAGAACTATCTTCAGAGGATAACAATTCTGAGCGAGTAGATTTAGCAGAAATCAGCAGCGACTTACTTGAAGACCCAGAATTATCGTATCTTGACGATACTCTCACCGCAAAAACTCCAAAAGTCTCAGCTAAAAATACTGAGGACGATGCTCTTCCCGCAGAAGCCGTTCCCGAACCAACCACCGGATTAGCAACTCTTTTAGCCCTCGGCGGATTGGGATTATTCACAAAACTCAAAAACCGGAAAAACAAAGACTAATGAAAACCCTCTACACCCTGATATATGCCCTCAGCATAATTCTCATCAACCCCTGGGGAAGCAGCCGGGGAAGCATCTGGACTGCCCCCAAAGTGTTCGTTATTTGGCTAATATTAGGAGTCAATCTCGCTCTCTTGTGGGAACAAAAAAAAGCCCTAACCATTCCCCGACAATGGAAAATATCCCTAATACTGTGGACGATATTTCTATCAATCGGAGCTATCTCGACTCTACAAAGTCCTTTCCCCTTAACCTCTTTCTTCGGTCAAGACCAAATGGGAGACGGCTGGCTGTACTGGCTGCTAATCGCCGCCTTCACCCTCAGCAACAGCTTGCTCCTAACCGTACACCCGCAACTGATTAATTCCCAATTCCAAGGATTGCTAATTGGCGGCATCATTCTTTCTCTCAGTATCTTCCCCCAAATCATCGACTGGCGGATCGACTATACCGCCACAATGGGGCAAATTATCAGAGCTGATGTTAATGCCAGCAGCATTTTTCAAGGACAGCAACCAATAGGATTGTACTCCCATCGCGGTCACGCAGCCATAGTTTTAACATTAATAGCAATTACTGCTGTTGTCGGTTGGTTTGGGAGATTTACCGGAACTAAATTAACTGCAATTACTTTGCTTTTAACTGTTCCCGCACTGCTGTTAACTTCTACCCGAAGTGCTATTTTAGCTTTGATGGTTGCCAGTGTCTATTTGCTGAGAGGCAAATATTACAAAATTATTGGAGGAATTATTCCGATCGCCCTAATCGCCATTGCCATCATGACTGTCACCAGGCCGCTGGATTGGAGCAAACCGACCATCGCCCAAATCATGTCTAGCCGATCGCCCATGTGGACACTCTCAGCGCGCGGCATCAAAAAACGCCCGTTATTTGGATGGGGATTTGACGGTTTCGGCATAGCCTATCCCTACATCCAAAATCCTCAAGTAACTCCGATTGTTGTAAATTTAGACGAATTTACTTACAACTATATTAACATAAAAGCTGAAATCAGCACTAGAGAAATTCCTACTTACAAAGCTCACAATTGGATTCTGGATACTACTTTATCAGTTGGCACTTTGGGGCTGCTGGCTGGAATTGCAGTTTGGGGATATTATGTATGTTTAGCGGTGAATTCGTCTCTGCGCGGTATTGAAGCTGTTGCTATTGCTTATCTGATTTTTACTTTCACTTGGTTCGACTGCGCTCAATACGCACATATTGCCTGGTGGACGATGAGTCTCGCCGCTGTGAAATCTGCTTTTGTTACTGGTTTCCGGGCAGAGTCCGGGCAATTACCAATTACCAATTAGCAATTACCCATTCCCAAATCTTACATTTCCTGCATCAACCGCAAATAATTCTGCCGCATCTGCGTCATATTTTCCATCATTCTATTAGCCATATCTTTCTCAACATCGCTCATTTGCTGCCAAAATAAAGCCGATCGCCTCGCGAGAATTGCTTCTTCCCACAGCATCTCCAAAAGTTGCGCCGCCATCGGGTTTTCAGCATCGATAATCCCGCACAACTGCTCGAAAGCTCGGGTAGCTTCGGCGTGGCTGCCGACATCCTGAGCCAGCATCAGGCATTTTTTCAGTTGTACGATCGGGTTTTCAGAAGAATAAGCCATAATTTGATTGAGATAAGTGGCAAAATTTACAGTGACATCTTTGACATTACTTGAATGTAGATACAGCCGCACAGTTCCCAATATACCAACGCCAAGGTAAATCCATTCCTTGCGAAATCCCGATCCGCGTAGTTTGCACAATATTAACCGTACCTGACTCGATCGCCTCCTGAAATTGGGCACTCCGGTGTTCCAACCTCAGCGGTTCCCCCGCACCCAAAGGCAAAGCGTTTAAAGTTCGATCGATCTCAAGAACCTTACACAGTTTGCCAGGCCCGGAGCCGAGGCGCGATCGCTTTTTTTCGGGGACATCCAAAAACCTTTTAGGAACTGCATCTAGCTGCAAAGCTCTAATTAACACACCGCTAGCAACTCCGTCTGCATCCGTCACCACATTAAAACAGTGATACATTCCGTAGATTAGATAGACATAACTCACGCCCGCAGCCCCGAACATCGCCTCATTGCGAGGAGTGCGGCGCGCGTAAGCGTGACAAGCCGGATCTCCCGGGCCGTAAGCTTCGGTTTCGACAATCGTCGCCCGAATCGTCTCCCCGTCGGGAAACTGCCGCACCAGAGTACAGCCCAGCAAATCAGGCGCTACGCTGGTAGATGGCCGCGCCAGCCAAAAAGACTCTACAATTTGAGTATTTCCACTCACTGAACAAGAGAAGGTAAATTATGGACGTTAAGTTAGTTTTAGCAGTCTTGACAGCAGTTTTCACTGTGTGCTGTCTGTTTTTCGGTACAAAAAACGGCTTCTACGATACTGACAAGTATCACGGTAACGGTTCTGCTCACTAATTTTAGGCGATTGTTAGTTGCTTAAAAAAACCGCCGTCTGAATAACAGGCGGCGGT
>JAUBOG010000003.1:0-43496 GCA_036700105.1 Microcoleus occultus BM001215583 | reverse complement strand
GCACTGCCGTGTCCTCCGTTTATATCATTCCGATTAGCAAGCGGATTTGATATAACTCACAGCCCGTAACTAACAACTACCACTGCGGCCCAGAAGCCATTAAAGCAGTAGCATCATCGCTCGGTAACGGCTTAGCAAAAAAATAACCTTGGCCGTATTCGCAGCCGATCGCCCTTAGCTTGGCCAACTGCGCCGCCGTCTCCACGCCCTCAGCAATTACATCCATACCCAAAGCATGAGCCAGCGTCACGATCGTGCGGACGATCGCCACATTCTCCCCCTCAGTCCCCACTTCCATCAGCCCTACAAACGACTTATCAACCTTCAAAGTATCCGTAGGAAACCTGCTCAAATAACTCAAGGACGAATAACCAGTGCCAAAATCATCAATTCCCAACTTGACATTTAACGCTTTCATGTGCTTTAAAACGGAGATCGCCGACTCCACATCATCCATCACCACGCTCTCAGTAATCTCCAATTTCAAACTTTCGGCACTCAAACCAGTGGTTCCCAAAATCTCCTTAATTCGCGCCACCAAATCCGGCTGAGCAAACTGCTTCCCGGATAGATTGACACTCATAATCAAAGGTCGATCGAAATCAAACATTCCCTCCCACAGCCGCAACTGCCGGCAAGCCTGCTCCAACACCCACTCGCCTAGCGGTACGATCGCCCCCGTCTCCTCCGCCACCGGAATAAACTTGACCGGCGAAATCAAACCCCGCAGCGGGTGCTGCCAGCGCACCAAAGCCTCAAACCCAATAATCTTGCCGCTTGCCAAACACACAAACGGCTGGTAGTGCAGCAAAAACTCCCGGCGCTTCAGGGCCATCCGCAAATCCGTCTCCAACTGCAACCTCTCCACGGCCAAATCGTGCATGGAAGCGTTAAACACCTGATAGCGTCCGATTCCCAAAGCCTTAGCGCGGTACATAGCCGTGTGGGCGTCCCTGAGCAAGTGTTCCGGCTGTTCCCGGGCGGCGGGAGCAGGTTCGCCCCCTACCGCAATCCCGATGCTGGCAGTCACGAACACCTCCTGCCCTTTGAGTTCAAAAGGCACGATTAAAGCTTGCTGGATGCGATCGGCCAAATCCACCGCACAGCCAAGATCGACATTCCTCACCAAAATCGCAAAATCATCGCCGCCCACCCGCGCCACAGTATCCCGAGAGCCCACAATCGCCCTCAGCCGCAGCACTACGGACATCAGCAGTTCATCTCCGACCAAATGACCCAAAGAATCATTAATTACCTTGAACCTGTCTAAATCCAGAAATAGCACCGCAAACAGATAGCTGCGGTGGCCCTTAGTATTGACGATCGCCCGTTCCAAGCACTCTACAAACAAATCCCGGTTCGGCAAACCCGTCAGAGAGTCGTGAAAAGCATCGTAAAGCTTCCTGTAAGCGCTGACACCCACACCAGTCACCGCCAAACCCAAAGCCGGCGACACCAGCGGCACCCACCCGCCCCCAAGAAAAATCGCAAAACTAATTCCGAACAGCCCGATCGACCCCGCCCCCCCAAGCAATCCCGCCCTCACAGGGTGCTGCACCCGCCAAGCCACAGCCCCGCCAAGCACCGCCCAAGCACCTGTCCACAAAATTTCCGCCCATTCGGGCCACACCCAAAACAGCGATCCCCCCTCCAAAACCGCACTCAGAATTTGGCTGAGCATTTGCGCGTGCAGCAGCACTCCCGGTATTTTCGGACTTTGCTTCTGCACGGGACTGTAGGGCGTCAGAAACAAGTCTCTGGCACTAGGTGCCGTCGTCCCGATCAGCACAATCTTGTCCTTCACCCAACTCGGGTCAATTTCCCCGCTCAATACTTGTCTGATGCTGACTTGCCGCGCCACCTGGTTGGCCGATCGGTATTTGAGCAGAAGTTGGTAGCCTCTGGCGTCGAGATTGGCATAGCCGCCGCTGTCAGACTTTAAAGGTACGAATTCTGCTTTCCCCCAGTTGATTTGCTGCGGGTTGACAGAGCTGTTTTCCTGCGGTATCCAGTCTTTGAAGTACAGCAAAGCAAGTTGCACGGAAAACGAAAAAACCGTGGTTCGATCCGCTTTCGAGACGGAGAGCAAATTGCGGCGCACCACCCCGTCGGCATCGAGCACGAAGTCGTTAAAACCGACTCGATCGGGCGGCATTCCTGGCGGCGCCGGTACTCCCGGGCTTTCAGCATCCCTCAATTTAGAGATCGCCACCACATTCGGCGCCCTGAGCTCGGCCAGCAATTCTCGGTGTCCCGGTTCTTGAGGCAAATCCCGGTACAAGTCCAAACCGATCGCTTTTGGGCGGTATTTTTGCAGTTTCGCCAAGGTTTGAGCGATCGTTCGATCGTCCATCGGAAACCTGCCCAAAGCTTGGATATCTGCCTCGGAAATCCCGACAATCAGCAGTCGCGGATCGGGTTCGCGATCGGGCTGCAACCGCACTAAAGAATCAAAACTACCCAATTCCCAAGTTTGCAGCCATCCCAGCCGCCGAACTCCCACATTCAGCAGCGTTACAGTCGCGCCCGCAAGCATTGCAGGAAGAACCCTGACTCGCCTACCTTTCGCCCAAAAAAGGTCGAGGCGAGTTGCGACAGCCAGCACAGATCGAAGATTTTGAAAGAATTTGACAGTCATTCGCAAAAATAGATCGGTGCAAATTTGCGCTCGCAAAGTCTGTTCCCACAGAATTGAGCTTATTATGAAATTTAGTGTAATTTTTTGAGAAGCGGTACCGAAATCCAGTTTATTTAAGCTATTGACTTGATTAGACCGAATTTCTGCAAGGAGCCATCGACCTTAATCGCCGATCGATTTGGAGGCTGGCCGATTTCTTGCTTCGGAGAATGCAACTTTCAACAAGCGTTAAAATTTAGTCGCTCGACCTTTTCGATATTTTTCAAATTATGGCAACTCAACTTCCGATTCCAGTGATTGTTAACGGTGCCGCAGGCAAAATGGGCCGCGAAGTAATTAAGGCGATCGCCAATGCTGATGACTTGACTCTATTTGGGGCTATAGACCGCTCTCCTGAAGTCCTGAACGCCGATGCCGGAGAATTAGCCGGATGCGGCCCGTTGGAAGTTCCCGTGACCGACGACTTGCAGGGAATGCTGGTATTGGCCGCTCAAGAAAAGCAGTTAGGGGTGATGGTAGATTTTACGCACCCAAAATCAGTTTATGAAAACGTGCGATCGGCGATCGCTTACGGCATCCGCCCCGTAGTCGGCACTACCGGTTTGAGCAGCAAGCAAATTCAAAACTTGGCTGAATTTGCCGATAAAGCCAGCATCGGCTGTTTGATTGTACCCAATTTTTCGATCGGCATGGTTTTGCTACAACAAGCCGCAGTAACGGCTTCTCAATATTTTGAACACGTAGAAATTATCGAGCTGCACCACAATCAAAAAGCCGACGCTCCCAGCGGCACGGCAATTCAAACTGCTCAAATGCTAGCAGAAATGGGAAAAACTTTCAACCCCCCCGAGGTGGATGAAACCGAAAAATTGCCAGGTGCTAGAGGCTGCGCGGCCGATGAAGGAATTCGCATTCACAGCATCCGTTTACCCGGTTTAATTGCCCATCAAGAAGTAATTTTTGGCGGCGAGGGTCAAGTTTATACTTTGCGCCACGATACCAGCGATCGAGCTTGTTATATGCCCGGAGTATTATTATCTGTACGCAAAGTCCTCGAATTGCGATCGCTCGTTTACGGCTTAGAAAAAATACTGTAGGCAATTGGGAATTGGTAATTGGTAATTGGTAATTGGTAATGCGTAACCGATCCAGAAATCCGTTACATCCGTTAAAAAATCCGCTGCCGAACTTCCCTCATCCCTTACATCCGTTAAAACATCCGCTGCCGAACTTCCCATGCTAATTCCCCTAACCCGCGAAACCTTTCAAGAACTAATTCCCGCCGTCGCCACCGGAGCCCAATACAAATATATCTGGGGAAAACCGCCAGATTTTTTGAGGCGAATGTTAATCTCTGCGGTAAGTGTAGTTTTCCTGCTTGTAGTCTACAACTTCGCCGGTTCCGATGTCGGCCCGCTAGTATTAATTGTCGGATTGATTGCAGGATTGTACTGGCTGTGGGGCCCGATTTTGTGGGCGAGTTTGAAAAATGCAGAATGCCGCAAATATCAATACTGCGGTTTTTGGCAAGGACGAGTTTTGGATATTTACATCACAGATGAAATCACAAGTCAAGAAGAAAAAGTCAATCAAAAAGGACAACTCGTAATAGTTGACAACTTAGAACCGCGAATCAACTTAGAAGTCGGCGACAAAACCGGATTTACTACCACACTCCGAGCACCATTGCAGAAAAATCACCAGGGAATTGTTCCCGGTCAAGCTGCTTTAATGTTAATCATGTCGAATCAAGAAGATTTGGGCAGAATTGCCAAAGTTTCTGATATCTACATTCCCAGCCGCGACGTGTGGGTGAGCGACTATCCTTATTTGCGTAAAGATTTGTTTGTGGAGATGAGCCAACAGATTAAAAAAGGCAGGCAGAAAAAAACGGGCGATCGAGATAAGGAAAGTAGAGGCACAAAAAGGCGATCGTCCGCTGATTATTAATAAAATACGGCAACTCTTAAGGGCGATCGCAAGTTAAACCCGGGCAAAAACTTAATTTCTGGAGATGTCTAATAATAGTTAAGCCTCATTGCGAGATTTTCAAGAAATACACCAAATTCTAGAAGCGATCGAGCGAGCTTTTTCGTCATAAACACGCTATTGGGGTCATCAATATATTCAGCAAAGGGGCCTCGGTACTTGAACCCATGCCGTGTATACAAGGCTCGTGCCGGGGCAAATTCAGGCAAAGCCCCTGTTTCCAAATTCAGACAATCATAAGCACGCCGATCGGCTTCTTTGATGATGTGTTCGAGCATCTTCGAGGCGATACCTTTGCGGCGGTGAGCCTGGGCGGTACGCATTGATTTGACTTCACCAGTTCTTGAATCTAGCTCTTTCAGTGCTCCGCATCCGAGTAATTCATCAGCCTCCCAAGCTGTCCAAAAAGTAATATCGGGCGATCGCAATGCTTCTAAATCAAGAGCATGAATGCTTTCAGGGGGTGTAATCTCTTTCATATTTTCGAGATGTTCGCCTAGAAAGTCAGCAATCTTTCTACCTGTGAGGTCATCTTCGCGAATTTGCAATCGACTCATCTACTTAATTTGCTAGAGAATTTTGCTGCATACTCAACTGTTCCCCTCTTGGCCGTAGGCCTGCCAAGCCAAATCCACCAGCCCGTTAACGATCGCCACAGCCACCACCGCAGAACCCTTGCGCCCCTCAATCCGAATGTGAGGAACCATCGAATCGTGCAGCCGCGACTTAGCCACATCACCCCCAACAAACCCAGAAGGCGTTCCAATTACCAAAGCCGGGCGAATTTCCTCAGACTCGATCAAATCGACGATCGCCGACAAAGCAGTTTGAGCCTGGCCCACCACAAAAATCCCTTCAGGATAGCGTTTAGCCAAAGTTTCAATCCCCCAAGCAGCCCGCGTCTTTTCCTTTTGAGGGCGCGTCAAAGCCTCCATCGAACAATACACAGGATTAGCAAAGGTACTTTGGATTTGCGGCGTAATGCCCACCTGCACCATCGGCACATCTACGACGATCGTAGTTCGAGCAGCCAAAGCAGCCGCCCCGGCTTGCAAAGCCTGATCGGAAAAACTAATTAAAGACTTGTACTCAAAATCAGCAGTGGCATAGATCACGCGCCGGACTATTTCGTACTCCGCCGCAGAAAAACCGTGGTCGCCAATTTCGCTATCGATTAATCCCAGACTCTGGGCATCGCTTACGTGCCATTCCATTTGTTGGATAGCTATCGCCTCTGAGTTGTCAGGTATCAGCTTATCAGCTTTTAGTCATTGGTTAACTGTTAACTGCTGACTGTCGATCGATCTCAAATCCGGTAGCATCAAAATTATTAGTGACCGAAATTAGGAGACGGCTTGGCCTTTGTCCCTACAATATTATTTTCGGTAGGGAGACGGCACTGCCGTCTCCTGGCCGATCATTGCGGTGCTACCAAACTAAGTTTCCTCAGAAGGAGACTTGCCCAAAACCGGAGTCAGGAAGGCCACCAAAGCTCCGATCGCAAAACCGGCCACATTCCGAGCCAAAGGCAGCCACTCGGAAGTCCGAGTCACCACCGGCCCAATTCCGAAAGCCAGAAACAGAATGCCCCACAGCGGCGAAAAAATCAGCGCCCACTGCCAAGCCACAACCTGTCCCGGTTTCCGGGGCTGAGCCGCAAACCCGCAGATGACGCCGCCCACCACCGAAGTAATTAACGTCAGAACCCACTGTTCCCTCGGCAAACCGGGAACCACGCGGCATCCGCCCTGACGCAAACAGCCTTCTATAGACTCCAAAGATTCAATGATCGATCGGTCTTCGCCATTATCCCGCACAAAAAACTGATTGCCGTAGCGGGTTTGCAGTTCCACCCAAAAAGTGCGCGGCAGCAGCGGATACAGCGCATCGCCCACATTAAAATTCAGCAAATTGCCGCCGCGGGGGTCAGCAACTAGCAACACGCTCTTTTTATCTAGTCCCCAATAACTTTTGACAGCCAAACCGGGCGTGCGATCGTACTGAGTCAGCACTCGCAGCTTCCAGCCGGTTTCAGCTTCAAAGGCGTTTAAATTTTTTGCCAAACCCTCTTCTTCAATATCCGTAAGGGCTTTAGCCAAGTCAATGATCGGCGTCTGAACTTGGGGCAACAAATCGGGATTGTTGAAAGCGCGGGCTGCTGGGGCGATCGCCCACACCGAGACAGCCAGAAAAAATGCGGCAGCAGATGCTAGAAATCTTCGCGGAAAAAACTGTGACATAGGAAATTCTAATCCGGGTCTTAATTGTGAATGTTAGCTGGCGGTCTTAACCAGAGGATAAGAGAAAACTCATATTTCTTTACAATTATTTACTTTACAGGAAGCCGGGAGCAAGGGGAAGGGTTCGGGGAAGAAAGTTGGCGATCGGGGAAAGGGCTGACAATTAACTGTAGAGGGCGCGATCGCGATCCAGGGCCAACCGCCGTTAAACAAAAGCTCGATTTCCTGACGGGGTGAGTATCTTGGGTTGTCTGTCTCCTTCTTTTTTCATCTAAGGGCGATCGCAGTTCCGTTAATCGATCGGGACTATTGAGGCAAAAAAAATGACTAATTACAAAGGATGTAACTACTGCCGACATTTTCGACCAGAGGGAACCTGTCCGGCCTTTGATCCTGGCTTAATTCCTATGGGAATTGTTGATGGGCGAATTAAGCACACTGAGCCTTTAGCAAGTCAGAAAAACACAATTGTTTATGAAGCAACAGAAAAATGGATAGGCTACAGATTAAAAACCGGAGACTATGAACCACCAAGGAAGATTCAGGATTAACTTGTTAGCTACTGGTTGGAATTTTATTCAAGTTAATGGCGCAACTTTAGATAATTTGTAACAGTCAACCGTCAACAATCAAATAGCTAAAACTGAGATTTAGGCGCAACCCCCTCGCACAGACGCCGATCGCGATCGCTCACATTAGGATTAGTCCTCAAATAATCCCCCACCCAATCGCAGCCCCGAACCAGCAAATCATCAAGATCCAAATTCCACAAAATCACCCGATTATCCCGGCCAGCAGAAGCCAAAACCTTGCCATCCGGGCTAAAACTGACGCTCATCACGCTGTCTTTATGTCCAGTCAAAGTTTTCAGCAAAGTCCCGCTGCGGCTCCACAGTTTCACCTTGTGATCGTAACTGCCCGAAGCAACCAACAAACCGTCCGGGCTAAAACCCACGCTAGTCACGCTGTCGCTAGAACCCTTCAGCAGCGTCGCCACCAAAGTCCCGTCCACCTTCCACAGCTTCACCGAATTGTCATAACCCGCCGAAGCCAGCATTTTGCCGTCAGGGCTAAAAGCCACCCCCAACACAAAACTGTTGTGAGCCCCTTCAAAAGTCCTCAGCAAACGACCGTCCCGATTCCAGAGCTTGACAGTACCGTCATCGCTCGCAGAAGCCAGCGTCGAGCCGTCGGGGCTGAAAGTCACCCCAGTCACCCAGCCTTTGTGCCCCGTCAAAGTCTTAATCGACCTGCCGTTTCTCGTCCAGAGTTTCACAGTTTTATCCTTGCTAGCCGTTGCGACAATCTCGCTGTCTGGGCTAAAACTGACGCTCATCACGCTGTCGGCGTGGCCGTCGAGAGTCAACAGCACAGAAGGCGAACACGGGAACAGGGGAGCCGAAGGACAAGGCAGAATATTGCTCATCCCATCCTGTTTCAGACTCCAGACTTTCACCGTTTTGTCGTAACTCCCAGAAGCAAGTAGCTGGCCGTCGGGGCTGAAACTGAGGCTGGAGACTCTCTGAGAGTGTCCTTCCAAAGTTTCCAGCAAAACTCCCGTGCGGCTCCAGAGTTTGATAGTTTTGTCCGTAGAAGCAGAAGCCAGCCTTTGGCCGTCGGGGCTGAAAGTAACGCTTTGCACCCGGTTTTGGTGTCCGTCGAGGGTTTTGAGCGGCACGTCGTCGAGCCCCCAAAGTCGGACAGTTTTGTCAAAACTTGCCGAAGCCAGGGTTTTGCCATCCGGGCTAAAACTCACCTGAGTAACTCGATCGGCGTGTCCCTCAAAAGTTGTCAGCAAGCGGCTCTCCGGTTTAATATCGCTGGCATCGGTTGGGCGTTTGTCGCCAACACCGGCCAGGCTCCAGAGTTTGACAGTCCCGTCTGCACCTCCAGAAGCCAGGGTTTGGCCGTCGGGGGAAAAACTGACGCCAAATACCCATTTGCTGTGCCGCAAAGTTGCTAGCAGTTCGCCTTTATTTCCCCGGGTGGCATTTTGGGTTGCTGGGTGTTTTAGTGCAGCGATGCTCCAGATTTTTACCGTTGTGTCTTCACCCGCACTGGCAAGCAGTGTACCGTCGGGCGAGAAACTGACGGTGTAAACTTTCGAGGGTTTTTTGTTTTCGCTGTGCCACAAATTAGCGATTAACCTGCCGTCAGAACTCCACAGTTTCACAGTACCGTCATCGCTCGCCACAGCGACTATTTTGCCGTCGCGGCTGAAGCTGAGCCAGTTTACGGGAGCTAGTTGTTCGATCGTCCGCAGCAGAGTGCCGTTGGTTTTCCAAAGTTTGATAGTTTTGTCTCTAGATGCGCTGGCGATCGTTTGGCCGTCGGGGCTATAAGCAACGCTGGTAACGCTGTTAGTGTGGCCTGTTAAAGTTGCAAGCAAACTGCCGTCTGTTTGCCAAATTTTCACAGTTTTATCTAAACTTGCCGAGGCAATGGTTTTGTTGTCGGGACTGAACGCGACGCAGGCGACGCTGTTAGTGTGGCCTTTAAAAGTTGCCAGCAAACTGCCGTCGCGGCGCCAAAGTTTGACAGTTTTATCTACGCTGGAAGAAGCTATTGTTTGGCCGTCAGGACTGAAACCCAGACCCCAAACTACATCGCCGTGTCCCTCCAGGCGGTTGCGTTCTTTGACCCCGTAAACTGCCTGCTGGAGGGCTGCAGAAATCAGAATTTCCGTGTCCTTGAGAGTGTGCATTTCTTGGGAGTGTTCGATCTGTCTCCACTTTTTGCCCGCTCTCAAACTTTCCATCATGGCGTCAAATTTGTTGTTTGAGAAATAAAGCGCTTCTGAAGCTGCGGTGAGGGTACTGATTTCGGCTCGCTGAGTTTGAGCGACAGCTAGCTGTTTTTGACCCACAGCGCGCCACCAAAAGTTTACGGCGGCGATCGTGGAACTGGTCAGCAGCAGGACGCCAATTACCGCTACTCCCAGCAGTTGTTTGAGAAAAGTATTGGCTCGGTATAGCTGTGCTTGACTCATGTTTTTGTCAGCTTCTGCTTTGTGCAGTCTGGCTTCTAAGCCGAATCTTTGGCGGATCGGCCGCACTAAATAGTCGTGTACCAATTGATAGCGGTCTTCTGGCGCTTCCCGCAGCAAAAATAGCAAACCGTGACCGACTAAAATGTCTAAAATTAAGTCGAGGCTGTCGGCTTTTTTTTGTCCGCTTTCTGGGTTTTTTGCGGGCTGTCGGTGCAGGGAAATTCGACTTCTGCGACCGATCGCCGATAATTCGGTTTCGCCGGCATCTGCTGGCTGCTGGCCTGTAACTAAGGAGAGTTCGTGCTTGGTTTTAATCAGCCGCACCCCTCTTTCATCTGTCAGGGAAAACAAGATTTTCCAAGCTGCATCTTCGTTAACCGGGCCGCAGTCAGATATGACTCCTTCGAGCGATCGCTTCACTAATTCTGCTTTGGGATTGTCCCCCAATTGCTGGTATTGCGCTAAAGTGGTAATACCTTCTTCTTGCAGTTGCGCTCCCACTACCTGCAATTCGATCGGTCGCACTTCTTGCAGTTCGTCTGCTAAATCTTCCACGAAGGCATCGATAAGTGTCGGCTCTAAATAAAATTCCGCCCGTTCTGTTAAGTGTCCGATGACAGCCCGCGCGTCTTTCATCGAAAAACTGCGCAGTTGGTAGCGGATGCTTTTGTCGAGAATATTATTGTTAATGGCGTCGAGGTCGGGGAAGCGATCGCAGTCCAGCAAATAGTGCAAATAATCTTCGCGCAAGCACAAAATTATCTTGACATAGGGCAAGTTCAAAAACAAGCGCAAAAAATTATAAAAAAGTTGTCTTTGTGCCACAGAAGTCGAAACAAAGAAAAACTCTTCAAATTGATCGAATATCAGCACAGTCAACAAATTATTTGTGGCATTTTCGCGCAACTGATCTATAATAAAAGAAGAAGTTTCCGAGCAACCTTCTAAAGAAATAGAGCAACTGCTTTTGTGGATTTGCTGTAGTCCTTGGGCGATTAATTGTGTTTCATCTTCGGCTTGTTTGTCGTACAGCGCGCCCTTCAAAGCGTTTTCTAATTCGACCAGCCAGTCGGTGTAAACTTTGATAACTACGGGCAAGGCATCCCGCGCGCCCGGAGTAATATTTTTTAAAGCAGGTACTAAGCCGGCATTGACTAGAGAACTTTTTCCGACTCCGCTGGGCCCGTGAATAATAGTTAATTTATGATCGTCCCTGCTAATTCTTTCGAGCAATCTATTGATATCTTTTTGGCGGGAATAAGCTGTCATTTCCGCTGCGATCGCCGCTTGATTTTGGGCCGAAGGGCTCGAAGGATTTACGGCTTGGCGCTGCTGCTGCAACTGGCTGGCTCCGATAAAAGCCCTAAATCCATATTGATATTCGATCGACCTTTGGGTTTTTTTAATCCGAAAAGCTTTGAGATACTCTCCCTGCTCGAAATAAACCGCTTGCAGTTCCGTCAAAATATCGATGTAAAGTCGGGGGTCGTACTTCGGCTCGCTTTGAGCTTGAGCCAACTCCAAAGAATTAACCGCCGCTTCCCACTGGCTTAACTGCCGCAAACTTCGGGCTAACAGCAAAAGATAGCAACTTCTGTCGGATTTGGGATGTTGGATTTTAGATTTGGGATCGTTACTTGACTCGTTAGTACCGACAAATTCTGGATAATTTCCGGCAAACCCCAGTCTTAAATCTTCAATCAGCAATCTCAAATCGTTAGGCGTTTGATCCAAAATCGCCAAGGCCAACTCGGCTAGCTGGCGGGCTTGACCCCACCTCGACTGTTGCAGGGCAACTTCCGCCAAAAAGCCGTAATCTTGAGCTAGTTGGCTGGGAGTTCCGTAAGTGAAGTGCAACTGCAAAGAATTTTCAGCTAATGCTTGCAACTCTCCCCAAGCTTTCAACCGCTGCAGCACTTGTCCCAGGTGTGCTGTCACCTCCGCTACCAATTCCGGGCGATCGGCAAGGGAGAAGGCATTTCTCGATTGTTCCAGGCTAATCCAAGCTTGCTCCCAGTGGTGGCGGTTGGCTACCGGATTTCTGGCGGCTTGCAAGCGGTGACACAAAGCTATGTGAAACAGCACTATGCCTTCTCTTTCTAAAAATAAGATGTTCGGAACCGGATTCGACAAGGAAGAGAGGGTCGATCGGTTTTCGGAATGTTCCCAGTTTGCCAGTTCCCAGTTGCCGGTTTGCTGCTGCCAAAATGCTAAGCTTTCTTGATAGTGAATTAAGGCAGTTTCGGTTTGGTCGCTGACATAGTAATCTCGACCGAGAACGAATTGCAAGCTGGCTTTGAGGGCGGGTTCTAATTCTTGACCGCGATTTTGTAAATCTCTCAAAGCTAATTCTAGTTCTCGGCGCGACAAAGAGCCGATCGCCAAATCGAGGGTATTACCCGGACTCAAAGGCGAATAGGAGCCGGCATCTGATTGTTGGGAGTTGTGTTGGGATGCTGAATTAAAGGTGAGAAACCGTTCTCCCTGGTCCAGATCCCGCTCTTGGGCGCGTTTTTCCCAGTCGGTTTCGCAGGTGCCAAAACCTGCTGTGGCGCTGTTGCTGCTGCCCAGTTCTTGATTTAGTTCGCCTACTTTAAATATAGTATCGGCTCGCCCAGTCAAGAACTCAATTAATTCGTCAACGGCCATTTCAAATTTAATTGTGGCGGCGGCCCAACTTTTGAAATCAGGGGCCAGACGAATCATTTTAGTCACGATATCATCTGTTACCCACAAAATTACCGGACAGCAAAAATTTTTGCGGAATTCGTCTCGCACTTGGTTGGTAGAGGCCATCAGTTCGTCGATCGCTACTACTGTTTCTAAGCCGAATACCATCAAAGCCGAGGCGGCACCAACCGGCGAAGACTCGATCGAGCGCGTGTTTGCCTGCAATGTAGTGTACAGGGTTTTGACGGATGACGACAGGACGATATCTTGAATCGGAACTGAGGAGATTTCTCGCAGCCGCTGCGCCCAGCGCTGCCGCAACTGCTCGTAATTGCAGCGCACCAAAATTAGCGAAAATTGGTGTTGAGACATCGCGATGGATCTTACCAGAGTTTTGAGCGATCGCTCGTTGTAGCTGGCAGTTTCTTGTAGTTTAAGCAGATCGGTCATGCGTGCACCCCTGTTGCAGAAATAAATTACCTAACGATTGCAGATCGTGACTGAAACCGTATCTACTTAGAGACGCCCGTATCTGTCCAGCGCTTTGTATCTGTAAGAATACGTAGTTTTCCGTACTTCTACTATAAATACTTACACAGTCATTAGGTTTAATCTGAAGACATCATAACTCTCAATCTCAGAGAATGCGAGACTTGACAATAAAAATTCAACTGCGTGCCAGATGTTTTTTTACCCAGCTACAGATGAATTGTTACAAAACTAGCTATTCTAGATTGGGGAATTGCAGAATTGCAGAATTGCAGAATTGCAGAATTGAACAAAGCGACGTAACGGATTAATCCGGGGCTTTGTAATTGAATAATAAGTTTTTTATTCTGTACAGATGAATGCGGGGGCTTGTACCCTGGCTGGTTTGAGCCATCACCAGGCGCTCTCTAAACTTATGGATAATAGCGGGAGCTAACTATTAGTAAATAACTGGATTTTATCTGTAGCAGGGATTTAGCAAAAAAGCCAAAAAAAATGCCGTTTGGGATGGGATGAGTTGAGGCTAAGAGCAACAGGTGAATACGTACATAAGGGGTCTGGCATTGCAGACATGAGAGCTGAGATTGCAGAAAGTCCTTGGTAGTGGCAAATTTTTACGGGGTAATCATCTTTCCGGCGTGCAGCCAACAGAAGAAAGAAATCAGCCAGCGGCAAAAATTGCTGGCTGCATAGTGTATTGGATTGTAGGAGTTGGGAGTTTTGAGCGGTGAATGATATCAATTCTGGTAGCACCGGAACGGTCGGCGCGCGATCGTCCCCAAGAGAGATTTGGATAGCAGGCATCCCCTCCCACCCTCATCATTCCAAATAGATTATTCCGGTACAACCGTTCGCGATCGCCAGAGAGAAACTAAGTCGCTGGCGAAGGCATTGGAGAGCCGCAAACAAATCTCCAAAATCCTAACTATTTTTAGGAGTGCGCTGTTTCCACTCTTGATATTTTCTGGTTTCTGCGAGGGCTGGATTAATGCCAAACCAGCGACCTTCTCGATCGCGGTATTCAAAGACAAACATACTCCGCAGCAAAATTTGAGACTCTTCTTCGCCGGTTACGCTTTGTCGGTTTACGACTTGAAACAGCAATTCCCATTCCATGTCGTTGATGGCTCCCAAAAGGTCATCGCGGTATTCTTGAATGACGCTTTCGAGGCATTCGCGAGAGAACGGGGGGTCTTCGTGCTGCAAACAGCTATACAAAAGCATCAGTAGATTGCGAACGTGACCGCCGCTAATCCGGCAGAGCCTGTCTAAAGTTTCGGGAGAGTCAAACACTTTAGAAATCAAATCGATGCGCTGAAGGGGAGCAACTGCGGGGAAAGCTCTAGCCAATACGAGCTGTCGCAGCAGTGCCATTCCTTCGGAGTGGTCGTCGCCCGATCGCATTTGCACCGGTACCATCGGCATCACCTTGGGTTTGACTCCAAATCGACTGGCGAGGCGGCCGAAGTCGTTGGAAAAAATCAAAGTTAGGGGAATCGTGTAGACGACGTGACAATTGAGTTTTTTTAACTGTTCGCCCCGGTCTAAAAATAAGTATTCTGGCTGGGTGCGCCCGCTGGGTTTGAGGGAAGGGTCGAGGCGATCGAGATTGTCAACGATGACTGCGAGCCCTTTTTTGCCTTGCTGCTTGAGTTCGGCGTTAGCTTTGTCGAGCAGTTCTTCGTTGATCGACTGCAAGATGCTGTTGGTGCGGGGTTCGAGATATTGCCTCAGTTGCGATCGGAGTTTGGGAGAGTCTTTCGTTTTAGCAGTAACTCTAGCAATGCCTACAGATAACTCCGCTTCTGCTGACAAATCTATGGGTGTCTGCAAAAATTCTGCCACTTCTGCAAACAGATTTGTAAAATAGCTCGGTCTGAGTTTGATTCTAGCCGCTTCCATAGTTTCGCTGACTTGGCGCGCAATGCTCAGCAAAATATCGCTGATGTCTACATCAGCCATGTCTAAGTCTTGGGAAGACTCGAAGTAAACGACACAAAAACCCTCTTGTTCGAGCTCAGCTTTGAGTCGAAACAATTCCGTAGATTTGCCGCAGCCGATATGTCCTGTAAATAGCTGACAGGTTGGCTCGTCGGGGGAAATGCGGGTAATTGTTCGCTGTAAAGATTCAATGATTTTGCCACCGCGGACGGAACCAAAATCTATGTAGTATTGATAATCTCCAGGGTCTCCGGCGACAAGGGTCTTGCTCGGGTTGCAGGCTTTATAGAATCTGTCTAATTCGAGTGCGATCACAATTGAAGCCGAATAAAAGTTAAAAAAGTTAATCGAAAGTCTAAACTTTCTTTGCTTGATTTTAGTTTGATTTGTCACCTTTTGCCCTGTGGGGTAATGCCCTAAATACCCAAACAACCTCGATCTGCTAATCAACCGCCCTGCAATGTAATTGGGAATTTTTAATTAATAATTTTTAATTACCTAGCCGGATCGGTGATTCTACTGATATTGGCACTGGCTGTGGGTAATTTTGCGGGGATCTGCTTAAATGGTAGGGGGAACGGGGCTGCAAAGACAGAAAAATTAAACAATTTTGCATTTGTGATAATCCTTAATCATTAAATTGTCAAGAGGTAGATGGCTAGTTTTGGAGCGGTTTCTCAAACAGAGTTAGGGCGCAGGCGCCAAGAATTGCGGCGGCTCCGCCGCGCTCGATCGGCTGCTGTTGTCTGGCAAATGCTGGCAGCGAGCGCCATCGCCGGGGGTTTGCTGTGGTGGATTGCCCAGCCGGCTTGGTGGATAGTCCGATCGGAACAAGTGAAGGTAGAGGGCAATCAGTGGCTTTCAGATAAGGCGGTGCGGTCTTTGGTGCCGCTGTCTTACCCGCAGTCGCTGTGGGGGATTCAACCGCAGGCGCTGGCAGAAAAACTCGAATCAACGGGGCCGATCGCCAAAGCGAAGGTGACTCGCAACTTGTTTCCGCCGAGTCTGACTGTAGAAGTGGCAGAACGGTTGCCCGTAGCGCTGGCACAGCCGACTGCGGTATTGCGATCCAACAGCGACAGGGAAAAAGTCGGGTGGCTGGACGCTCGCGGAGGTTGGATGCCCAAGGAGAGCTATGCTGCTGTGCGAGGGCCGGCCAATAGTTCGATCGGCCCGGGCAGCAGTCCGGGAACGCAGCCTCAGCATTCTTTGCCAACTTTAAAAGTCATCGGGGCTTTGGAACAGTATCGGCAAGAGTGGCCGAAGTTTTACCAAGGACTCAGCGGGTTGACGGTGAAAGTGTTTGAGATAGACTGGCAAGACCCGAACAACTTGATCTTGAAAACAGAGATCGGTACCGTACACTTAGGGCCGTACAGTTCCAGGACGATCGAGCAACTTCAGGTTTTAGACCGAATGCGACAATTGCCAAAACAGTTGTCTGCCAGCCTCATAGCCTACATTGACTTGAAAAATCCAGCCAGCCCGATCGTCCATTTGCCAGAACCCCCCCCCAGTGTGGAAAGTTCCACTCCCGCCCAGCAGAATTGAGCAGGTGCCAACAGAAGGTAGAAAGTATCGATCGGCGGGGAGAATGTCAACCATCAGGATCGATACCCAGCCCTGGAAATAAGCAGGATTTTTCGCTCTTGCCGGGCCCGAAACCAAAAAAATTCTGATTTTTATTTCGGGCCCGGGGCGTCCCGGGCCAGTACCCGTTTTTTTGCTTCTGACGCAGCGTACAAGCGGATTGAACTCCGTCAGCGCTAGCGTCGCCGCCAAAATCCGAGATTGCTAACATTGAACCCCGATCTATGTTAGTTTTTCGCGCAACTTAGCCTATAGTTGATTGTGAATTGGCGTTTAGTTAACAAGCTGTAATCTACTATCCCCGACTCTCATGCTTAATAATAAACAGGGGTCTGACCAAGATAGTCCCCCTTCGGAAGAAGTAAAAAATTTTCCGGTGGCCGCAGATTCCACCAATCCGTTTAGACGCAAGTCTGGTTATGTAAATGTAGATAGTATAGATATCGATCCTATGGTGAATCCCAAAGACATCATGCCCAGCAGTGCAGCCAGAATCAAAGTAATTGGCGTCGGCGGGGGCGGGGGCAATGCCGTTAACCGGATGATCGCGAGCGAGATTTCTGGCGTCGAGTTTTGGTGCGTGAATACCGATTCTCAAGCTCTGGTGCTCTCAAATGCTCCGAAACGCTTGCAAGTCGGACAGAAATTGACGCGGGGTTTGGGCGCGGGAGGCAATCCGGCGATCGGACAAAAGGCAGCGGAAGAATCTCGCGACGAAGTTGCTAACGCTTTGAATCATGCAGATTTGGTGTTTATCACCGCCGGCATGGGCGGCGGTACGGGCACGGGCGCGGCTCCAATTGTCGCCGAAGTGGCTAAGGAAATGGGCGCTTTGACTGTGGGCATCGTGACGCGGCCTTTCACGTTTGAGGGACGGCGGCGCACCAGCCAAGCTGAGGAAGGAATCGCGGCTTTGCAAAGCCGGGTGGATACGCTGATCGTGATTCCCAACGACAAGCTGCTGTCGGTGATTTCGGAACAAATGCCAGTACAAGAGGCTTTTCGAGTTGCTGACGATATCCTGCGCCAAGGCGTTCAGGGTATTTCTGACATTATTACGATTCCCGGTTTGGTGAATGTTGACTTTGCTGACGTGCGGGCTGTAATGGCGGATGCGGGTTCGGCTTTGATGGGAATCGGCGTGGGTTCTGGCAAGTCGCGGGCTAGGGAGGCTGCGATGCAGGCTATTTCTTCGCCGCTGCTGGAAGCTTCCTCGATCGAGGGCGCTAGAGGTGTCGTGTTTAACATTACTGGCGGTACTGACATGACGCTGCATGAAGTGAATGCGGCGGCTGAGACGATTTACGAAGTTGTCGATCCGAATGCCAATATTATTTTTGGAGCGGTGATTGACGAGCGGCTTCAGGGCGAAATCAAGATTACTGTAATCGCTACTGGTTTTTCCGGGGAAGTTCCCTCGTCTCCAGCTTCGCGCACCCAAAATGTAAATGCTCCTTGGCGGGCTGCAACGGTGCCGGTGACTCCAGCTCAACAGACGCAGGATGCGAAAACGAAACCGCCCCAGGATTTGGGATTGGATATTCCTGAGTTTCTGCGAAACCGCCGCCCGCCGAGGTGATTTTAGATTTTAGATTTTAGATTTTAGATTGGGAATTTGGCGATTTTGGATTTGAGATTTTGGATTTTAGATTGGGGATTTGGCATTGAATCTCCAATCTCCAATCTAAAAAATCGAAAATATCGAGCATCTCAAATCGAAAATCTAAAAAATCTCAAATCTCAAATCTCAAATCTCAAATTTCTAGGGTTTGACCGGGTTCGGGTTCGAGAAGTTGGGTAGCAAGTCCCGATTTTGCTAGCAAATCGCGAAATTCGGGGATGCTGCCGACCGATCGCACCAACATCGGTAAAATGCCTGTAGCTCGGATGTCTCCCGCCGTTGTAGGCAGGAAATACCGGGGTTTCAGGGTTTGGGCGAGGCTGAGGGCTTGTGAAGGGCCCATGATGATTTGTCCGAGGAAGGGGAAGATTTGACCGATGACTGGGGCGATGGCTACGTCTACGGTGTCTATTTTCTGTTTGACTTTTTCTAATGGCGGCAGGTGCGGTTCGTAATACAGTGTCTCGCCGCTGCTTAAGTCTTTGAGCAAGTAGCCGTTCTCTTCCTGTCCCGGCTGGATTTCGGCTCCGGGTACGGCGGTTATTTGTAACATTTCTTGATAATTAAATTCTTGCCAATTTGCTAAAGATGTGATATTGGTGTAGCCTAAACTGCTGAGGACTTTGGCGGCGGTGGGTGAGGCGACGGCGGGAATAGTCCGATCGAGCAATTCGAGTGTCGGCCTGTGACAGTGGTCGTCTAAACCTTGGGAAATTAGCAAAAGGTCGATCGGCGGCAACGTGCTGGGCGTAAAGGCGACAGGCGTATTGTGGTAGGCGGTGAACAGCCAAGGCTGGCCGTAAAATACCAGAGGATCGACCAGCCAGGGATCGACGAGGATCGTTTTACCGGCAATTTGGAAGATCCAAGAGTTGAGATCGATGCGGGTGAGTTTCACAGTTGTTTGCAATAATTCTTTACAATTAGTTTAATCATAGCTAATTTTGCAACCGCAGATGGGGCGGATGAACGCTGATAAACGCGGATAAGATGGATGTATATGGTGGAAAAAAAATAATGAAATTGAGGATTCCTGTGGCTTTGACTGTGGCTGGATCTGACAGTGGCGGCGGGGCCGGGATTCAGGCGGATTTGCGGACTTTTGCGTTTCACTGCGTCCACGGTACGAGTGCTTTAACCTGCGTGACGGCTCAAAATACTTTGGGTGTGACGCGGGTTGATGCTTTATCTGCTGAGGCTGTGGCGGCTCAAATTGAGGCGGTGGTTGGGGATATTGGGGCCGATGCTGTGAAGACTGGGATGCTGCTGAACCTGGAAATTATGGCGGCGGTGGCTGCACAAGTACAGAATTTAAATATACGGAATTTGGTTGTCGATCCGGTGATGGTATCACGATCGGGCGATCGGCTGATCGACGACGGGGCGATCGCATTTTTGCAAGATGTTTTGATACCAATGGCTGCTGTTGTCACTCCCAATCGGTTTGAGGCTGAGATTTTAAGCGGTTTAGAAATTGCTTCTGTCGATGATATGCGAAAAGCTGCGGAAAAAATTCACAGTTTGGGCGCAAAAGCTGTTTTAGTCAAAGGCGGCGGGATGAAAGGAGATTTGCGGGGAATTGATGTTTGGTTTGACGGTACGCAGTTGGAGGTGTTGAAAACTGAGAATGTCGATACTGCGAACACTCACGGGACTGGTTGTACTTTAAGCGCTGCGATCTGCGCTAATTTAGCATTAGGTAAAGATTTGTTTACAGCAGTAACATTAGCTAAAAATTATGTTACTACTGCTCTCAAATATGCTTTAAACATTGGGGAAGGTCAAGGCCCAGTGGGTCATTTCTTCCCGCTGTTACTGAAATAAATTGTGAACTCCTCCCTTCTCTTCCCTTCTTCCCTTCTTCCTTTGCGTCCTTCGCGCCTTCGCGGTTCGTTTAATTTCTTAATTTCTCAGGCGAAAGAGCGATCGCCACCAAATCCTCGATTTTCTTAATATTCGGATCGCCAGCCAAATAACCGATACCCCGGTGCAAATGCAGGCGAAACTGTAGCGCTAAAGTTTCTTTTTCTGTCCCCAAATTATCTTGGTGACAGCGCTGTTTGAGAGCAATTATCAAAACGTCCGCCATCTCGCCGCCGAAGACATCCCAGCTTAATTCCACGTTGCTGTCGCTGGGAATCGGTACTGGAGATGGTATGCTGGGCTCGGCGAGCGATCGGCAAAAACCCCACCTGCATAAAACGTTCCACCGATCGATTTTAGTCGATCGTTTCAGTTTGGATAATTGGTCTTTGCCGGTTTGGGAGATGTGTATGCGATCGACTGGTGGTTCCATGAGTTTAAGATTTTTTGGTATATGGTAAAAAGTGTTAATATTCGGGAAGCAAAGCCTCTATTTAACGAGAAATAATTAACAAATTTTTACACGGCGCGGGCTGGATAAATGCAATTGTTTCTGGTATTCTAATTTTAGTAGGATTTATCCTTAATAATGGGATGGTGGCAAAAATAAAATTTTCGCAACCATCCCATTATGCTATATATACTACCGCAACCCCAGGGCAAAGTCAAGGGGGTTGCGGCTATTTTTTAGGGCGAATTTTTATTCCCAAAAATAACCTGGTTCGACGGTGGTTTGGCGTTTAGCCGAGTCGTATTTCAGGAGGTAGCTGTGGGCGATCGCCTCTAATTCTTGCAGCTTATCGTATTCTAGTTTGCTAATTTCGGTGTCGGTAGAAAGCAGGATGACTTGGTGGCTGGCTGAGGGGAAATAGCGTTCGACTAGGTTGTTTCTGTGGGAGGAGTCGAGGCGGCCCAGCGGTGTGTCGATCGCCACTGGTAACAGTCTACCGGATACTCTGGCCAATCCCCACAAAAAGGCGATCGCCAGCAGTTGTTTTTCGCCTGCAGAAAGTCTGTGTTTGGGTACTGGTTTGCCTTCAGGATCGTAAATTGAGAGGCTAAATGTGTCAGTGTCGATCGCAACTCTGTGCACCAAGTCGGTTTTGTGCAAGAGGTAGCGGAAACAGTCGGTAATTTCCACTTCGAGTTTGTTGAGTTTTTTGAGGGTGAGTTTTTCTTTAAATAGTTTCAGGGTGGCTTGGGCTTTGGCGATGGATGCGATGACGTGTTGGCTGTTTCTGATGGTAATGTATTCGCTGCTGTAGCTTTCTAGTTCTTTTTGGGTTTTGTCTGAATCTTTTTGTAATTCCTCTAGGCGGCGGTTAACTGATTCTAAGTCGGCGGCTGCGTTTGCGACTGCTTTCTGAGCATTTTTAACTGCTGATTCTAGTTTCTCGTAGGCTTCGGGGGAAGCTGCGGTGGCGAGTTGTCTGTCTGTGAAGTCGATTTCTGATTCGATATTTGTGATTTCTTCTATTTGTTGGACGGCTAGAGTTTGCTGGGCTTGGATTTGGTAGCTGAGGAGGTTTTCTAGTTGCTGGATGCTGTTGCTGTCGGCGTTCATCCAGGGCGGAACATCTGTTGCTGCTTGCTGTTCGAGTTCTTGGTTTTCTTGGCGGATGAAGTCTTGAATTTTATCTAGCTGTTGGGCATCTAACGAGATTTCCGCGATATAGTTGAGGAGGCGATCGCTTCTTTGTTTTATAACATTTTGGGCAATCTTTGCTTGCTGCTGGCTGGTTTCAGTTTCTGCTTGGGTTTTTGCTTTAGTTAGCAAGGGCGAAATTAGGGCTAGCGGTAGCGTGTTTGAGGCTAATTCCATCAGGGCTTGACGGGTTTTTTCTGCCCGATCTTTGTAGTCGTTTAGCTGTCTGTCTAGCTGACTGCGATCGGCTGCTATTTTCCCGCCTTCATAAATAAATTTATCTAATGCTAGCTGCTGATTTTTTTGAGCTTTTTCTAATTCGTTTTTCAAGCTAGCTTGTTTTTCTTTAGCTGAGTCCGTGTCATCAGTAATTTTCCGAAAAGTTGCCTCGATTTTCTCTAAAGCTGCCAAGTCTTTTTTGCCGGCAATTTCTTTGCGCTTGCGGCCTGCTAATATTTCTAAATCGACTGCGAGGCGTTCGGCTAATTCCAAACCTAACAGAGATTTAATCGCCCCGACTACAAACTCCGGCGGTGTTTCGAGTTCGGCTAGTTCTTTTACTTGTTCGCCGTCAAACAGAAATAGGTTGGATATTCCGACTGGCAAAAGGGTTTCGATGTATTCGTCCCAGGTGTTGGTAATCGCTTTGTCCGACCACCAATCGCTGACAATTTCGCTGTATATGAGAATGCTTAATGTGTCTTTGATGTCTGGTTTTTTCCAGTATCTAACAATTTTAAACTGAGTTAATTTGTCGTCTTGGACTTGTTCAAAAGTTAGTTCGACGCGGGTATCTTCAAGCGGGGGAGTGTGGCGGTTGATTGATTGATTGAGGAAGTCGCTGTAGCTTAAATTGCCTCTGGTGGAACATTGGGCGCGACTACCGTAGAGGGCGAGGCGGATGGCATCGATGAGGGTGGTTTTACCGCCGCCGTTCATGCCGCCAAATAGGACGATCGGGCAGGGATTTCCGTCTTTTTCGGGCCGGAGATTGATGGTTTGGATGCCTGCATAGGGGCCGAAGTTTTTGAGGACGAGTTCGAGGAATTGCATTGTAGATGTAGATGTTGTTGGTTGGTGGGGGCGGCGGTTAGCAGCGGTTAGTGGGGGATTTAGCGGATGGGTGGTTGGTGGGGGGCGGCGGTTAGCAGCGGATTTGGTCGCGGATTTAGCGGATGGGTGGTTGGTGGGGGGCGGTTAGTGGCAGATTTGGCGATCGGCCACTAATTATCCGCTACATCCGTTACAAAATTCGCTGCTAACCGCCCTCCCCTTTGCTACCAATCGATGATATCTGTTGAATCTTCTTCTTGGTTTTCGGGCTGAATACTGGGAGGTAAGGGGAGTTCGGCATCTGTTTCTTCATAGGTTCCTCCACTTCCTCTTGTCCAACCTCTGCCACTTGTTTTCGGCCTCCACAAGTATGGTTGAATGTGTTTCTGCCAACCTTGTACAGTTTTTGGTGGGAGGATGCGGTGATATTCTAATTTGCTGCGCCCAAAGTTTATAAATAAACCTACTTGTGATCCTGTAGCTGCTAAGTAAGCTATTATTTGAGCTTTATCTTTGTCTGTCATTGGATAATTCACGGCTTTATCCTCTACTACAATACATTGATTTACCCAATGGTCTAGATAGAGGATTCCCATCCAAACTTGACCGTCATAGATTTGTCTGGGATACTCCATTTTTGTTGTTAAACCTAATTCAATCATTTCTGCATCGAAGTCTCTTTGGTAATGTTTTTCCCTTAAACCTTTTTGCGTCCTCCGGTGTACTCTCATTGCACAGCCGATGATGTTGTATGTAAGATCCTGATGGGGAATATTAGGGTCAAGCATGGTCGTAAAAATTTGGTAATTTAAACGATGGTGGTTTGTTAATGCTGCGGTTATTTGACAAACCATTATATGCGATCGCCCGCGGCGACTGTCAACAAGTTTGGGGTTTAACCGCAGGCTGGCCCGCGCTAATCTCTATGTTTTCCCTCTCCTGCATCTGGGGTTGAAAATTTAATATCCGCCCAAGACAACTGTTTGCTTTCGCTGCTGTTGCTTTCCAGTTCTTCCCTAAGTTTGGCAATATCAACGGTATCGTTTTTTGCAGAACTGTTGGTTTGGGCGATCGCACTTTTGACTTGCTGAATATTCTCAGCCGGATTTGTTTTCACAGATTCCACCGCTGTTTTTAGATTCCGCTGGTAGTGGGCGTTACCAATCGCTTCTTCTTTCGATCGCGAACTGGTTTCAAAACACTTGTCCAAATCCGCGTAAATCCCATTCCGGCGGGGTTTGGTGTAATATTGGCGTTCCGTATCTAGGAGTTTTGCCATCAATTCGAGGTGCATTTTGTCCTCGCTGCAAATCTCTTCGATCGCAGTCCATTCGTCGCTACCGAGGAGTTTTCTTTCGGCGGCGGGACGGGAATCTTCAAAAGGTTCGCCCGTGACTTCTTCGTAAATCCGGGGCAAAGAGTCGTCAAATTCGTGCTTTTGTTCCAGCCAAATGCGGCGGATTTCGCTAAGTTCTTCCGGGGTAATTAAGGTGATGTCGCGCATTTCTAGGGGTGCGGTTTTGCGTATTTGAGTTTGTGCTTCCAGGACTCGTCTCAGCCAGTGTTCCCGCCAGAATTTGGTGTAGGGGCCTGGGATGGGTTCGACGGAGGTTGTGTCGTCGCCCATGTTGCGTTCAAACAGTTCTACTCTACCGTAGATGCGCCGGAAGTCTCTTTTTGGGCGATCGTCTTTTATATCTAATTCGTTGCGAATATCGAGAAGAGGCTGCATCCATTCTTTCTCTTCATCATTCAATATCATTGCCTCCATAGATTTATCTTGGCTGACCATTGTGCAAACCCAGCAGCCAAAGCGAGAACTGCCGCAGCTAGGGGTAGAAGTATCGACAACTAAAGGACATTCATTGTCTGCTGTTGCACCGCGATACATGGTAAATAAATCTTTATTGCTATTTCCCCAAGGATTAGGCCACTGATTCAGATAAATCCATACTTCATCAGTTCGCCAATCTTCAATCGGACTATAAATTAGGGCATTAGGCAAACTAGGACTCTGATAAAGCAGAGATTTAATTGAACTAGAACTATCATTGAGACGGTCACTCATGCGGCCTATTTCATGTTTCTCCATTGAAACGGCGCGTTTAATACTTTCAGCTTTGCGAGTACCCAATATCAGAATCACTTCTCCATTGATTCTCACCACATCACGAACAAACCGATTAGAAGGAAGGATTTTCAGGCGTTCAGTACACCAGCGAAATCCATGTCTCGGTGCTGGGTAGCCTTTTCCCATCAAGTTTACCCAGAAAGTATCTTTGACCTCTGGATAAAGCATATAAGGTTCTATTGGTAGCTGCTGCTCTATAGCAGCAGACTTCATCTGTTTCAATGACTGACGCACCCAAGTAGAAACTATCGGGTTTTCTACCAGTGTATCTGTTGTGATTACATAGATTTTTTTGGTTCTTTTTTCAGGTGGTAATTCTGCTATTGCACACCAGATAAGCTGCACTACGGTAGTGCTGTCTTTTCCTCCCGAATATCCTAAAACCCAAGGTATATCATCTAAGCAATATAACTCTTTAATTTCTTTACTTAGTTTTTTTATGTCTTCTACTAAATCATTAACAGTTCGGGGTGGAAAAATTGGTATCTGCATTGCTTGTGTCATATCTTCAACCTCAGTTACTTAATTAAGCTCTAAATACATTCACTCGATGCCATTCTAGGGATTCAAGCCTTGGTAAATCTTGGTCTGAATTTGGCAGGAGAATAGCTTCACTATGAAAATCTTTCATAGTTTTGGCGTTGGGGGATTCCTCTTCTAAGTCATTAGCGACGATAATTTTGTAATTATCATCTATAGCAAACCAACCTTGGTCAAAAGCCCAATGATGATTTTTACACAATGATATCCCATTATTAATTTGATTATCATAAAATTTTGAAAATGGCTTAATGTGTGAGCCGTCTACAATATTTTGAGTTAGATTTCTGATGACTTTCAATCGACAAAAGGCACATTTATAATTATATGTATGTACTACTGCTTTTCGGAAAAAAGCATTTCTAACAGCAGATTTTGTTAAATAAAATTTCGGTTCTCCGTCGGGAATTCCTGCTGAATCTAATAATTCTCTTTCTGTCTGAGTAACATTTTCAAAGTCTTGATTAACTTGCAAGATATCTCCAAGCTCGTCCCTATTTAATGAAAACCATGTCGCAATCAGTGTATCTATTAATTCCGCTCTAGAATTTTGGTCTTGAAGTAAATTGAATAATTCATTATCCCAACTACCGTATTCTACAGCTTCTCTTAGCTTGTTAGTTGTTTTAGGCTTTGAACCATTAAATCCAGACTTTAATGTTTTATGCCAGAAACCATCGCCTTCCAAATGCCAAAATGGATAGTACAAACCACGATTGTGAGATTCAGAACCTAAAATATCCCAATATTTGTTAAATGTTTTAATCAACTCGTCGGAAACATAAATTCGATTATCACTAATTATTCCTTGAGCAATTAGATCGATGATTGATAATAGTAATATTGGCTTATGATTAGCTTTACCACGTTGGCGTGTATTATTTACATGAAGCTCTGCAAAACGTTGGCGATAGTATGCTAAATTCTTATTTTCGGACTCTTCTCCTGTAGTCATTTTCTCCTCCCGCTATGATTAAATACAATCCGACCTAAAATTTTACACTCTTTTCAACAAAAAGCTAAACACCGCAAGAAACAACCATAACGCAGAAATTAGACAATTTAAGCAATGTCAGCAAAATAAAAAGTAATTTTCTAGCCTAAACCAGAGATAATTATATCACTGTCCGCGTGCATCTGCGCTTCCAAAATCCATCCTACCCCAAAATCTAATATGTCCTACAGCGACTTCAAAACGATCGACCAAGCCGTCTCAACCCTGGATCTAACCGTTGAAGACATTCCCCACTTATTCAGCCAAATCACCCCGATCGCACCTTCAGAACGCCTCAAACAAACCCTAGACGAAAACTTAGACTTAGCCTCAAGTATCAGCACCGAAAAAGCTCGCTCGGAATTAATCATCACTCCCATTTTACTCGAAATACGGCGCACTTTCAACAACAAAATTGGCTACTTTTCCGGGAACACATTTAACGTAGAAGAGAGCAAAGGATTAACCGGCGCTTGCGACTTTCTCCTCAGCGCGTCGAGCAATCAATCATTAGTTACAGCCCCAGTTTTGACGTTAGTTGAAGCAAAAGACAACGATATTAGAATCGGATTGGGACAGTGCGCGGCTCAAATGGCAGCAGCTCAAATATTTAATGCCCGCAAAGGACAAGAACAATCCGCAATTTATGGAGCAGTTTCAACGGGGACAAACTGGAAATTTCTTATCCTAGAAAATCAGTTGTTGAAAATTGATTTGACTGAATATTTTATTACTCAGCTCGATCAAATTTTGGGCATTCTTGCAGAACCATTCAGACTCTATTTTAATTAGCTTAGTGTTTGGTGGTATTTGGGCGCTGCAATTACAAACCCAGCCGCTTTTTCAAATAATCAGTCATCCAACTAACACTCGCCCTAGACTTAGAAATCCCGCCTTTCAACAAAATCCCACCCTCCCAATCAGGATTAGAAAACGACCAATCAACCTCCCGCAAAACAGCCAAACGTTCCTCCCAACTCTCAGGAAAAACCGATCGCAAACTCGCCCCAACTTCCCCCAAACTCTCAAGCACAACACTGTGACAGTGCACGCAATCCCGGCGCATTTCCCCCGCCGCAACTTGCTTGTGCAGAACTAATTGCCAATCGGGAATAAAACTGCTAACCGCATTCCAGTAACTAGCCGCCAGTTGTATTTTTTGAGCGAGTTCTTCCTCTTTTTCCTGTTTTGCGGCGCGGTAACGAGAGGGTTTTGGTTGTTTTTTGGGAGCGCTATCAGATAGCAAAGCCATGATAGCACGGTCGATCGCACTTAGCGCAAACAATTTGGGCGATCGCCCGCTCAAACTCCCCTTCTCCATCTCAGTCAAACACCGGAAAACCTCAACTTGCTTGACAACAGCCTTCACCGCAAAAGCGCGATCGTCCCGGTGATTGTAAAGTACACTCAGCGACGACTCCAAAGGAACTTGAAAACTGTTCAAATCGGCAAACTTTTGCTGCGATTTTTCCAGCCCAATATCGAGAAACAAAATCAGCGCCACCGTCTCGTATCCCAACTGCGGATTTTCCCTCAAAGCCATTTCAAAAGCCGCGCGCCGATGCTGTCCGTCATTAATCGTAAACTTAGCATCCATCGGCACCCGCAAGCGACCGATTTTCCGTTCTTCTGCCTCATTTCCAACCGCTTCAAAAATAATATCCGCATCAATCGAAGCGGCGATCGCCCCGCAAGTATAATTCCCAGAATTTTTGACAAAATAATCAGCAATTTCAGGAATCCTAGCTTTGTTAAGCGCGCGTTTCGCCCGCATAGAAGGCGGCAAATCTTCCGATTCAAAGGGGAACAATTTCGGCAAAAAACGCACCGGGCACATCGACACGTAATATTCGCGGCCCGCTTGAATTCCCCGGATTACCGGCAAGATGTATTCAAAAGAAGGAGTAGACATAATTTTTTTGTGAAACCGCAGATACACGCCGACTTTCCGCAGAAAAATAACTCTTATCTGCGTCTATCTGCGTTCATCTGCGGTTTAAATAAATTAATCATTGACATCGTGCAATAAATATGGTATGAACTCGGGGAACTGTGACCCCATAACTCAAGTATTTCACAAAACTTTTTAAAAAACAAGAGTTGACATAATATTTAACTCATGATATTTGTATAAAAATACCCCAATTATCTAAAAACTGCCGATGAATAGCAAGCCAGCGGATGACCTCGCTAATAAGATTTTAGAAATAGAAAATAGCGACAGACAAGAAGTCGCACTGTTATTAGATAAATATTTAGGAAAGGACGATCGTATTTTCGTCCAAAAAACCCAGATGGGAAACAGCGAAGCCTACATCGGTTCAGTCACCCTAGAATGGTTGGATTCCCGCGTGCGTTTCGCCTCGCAAATGCCGCTTTTCCGGCAAAAATTCGACCTCCAAACTAACAACATCGTCCGCGACGACGAAACGATCGACGAAATTATCCAGCGCCCCTTAGATTGGTCGCGCCAAGCAGCTTTAACTCAATATTTAGCAGCCCGAAAATCGCACAAATTCCCCGCAGTTTTAGTCGTCGTCAGTCCCCCGTGGGTAGACAATCCTCTAGCCGAGGAATGGGATAAAAACGGCGTAGCAACCAAATCAGCCGCTGACTTCACATCCTTTGATAAAAACGAAAATTTAGGGCTTTTGAATGTATCTCAAAAACTTTCGATTTTTGCCTTAGACGGCCAGCATCGGCTGATGGGAGTTCAAGGTTTAATGACTTTAATTAAAACCGGAATCCTGCAAAGATACAACAAAAATAAAAAACCTGTCGGCGCTGCGATTACCCTGGAAGATTTAGCAGAAGAGTATCAAATCGACCCGGAAACAGTGTATAAATTAGCTCGCGAAAAAATCGGAATTGAGTTTATCCCGGCGGTGGTGGCAGGGGAAACGCGGCAGCAAGCGCAGCGGCGAGTGCGATCGATCTTCGTGCACGTTAACCTAATGGCGGTAACGCTTAGCCAGGGCCAATTAGCATTATTAAATGAAGACAACGGATTTGCGATTTGCGCCCGCAAAATTGCCGTCACCCATCCCTTATTAAAAGAACAAGATGATAGGAACCCCCGCGTAAATTGGGACAGCGCCACAGTCGCAGCCAAATCAACCGTGTTGACGACATTGCAAGCGCTGCAAGATATGTCGGAACGGTATTTAGAATATAAATTCCCCCATTGGAAGCCCGAGAAAAAAGGTTTGATTCCCATGCGCCCGGAAGATGAGGAACTGAAAGAGGGAATAGAAGAGTTTAAAAAATTGTTCGATCATTTAGCAACTTTGCCCAGCTATCAAAGAATTGAAAGCGGCGAAGAAACAGCAGAATTGCGCCGATTTAGTTTTGAGAAACCTGGGGGCGAGGGCAATATTTTGTTTCGTCCAGTCGGTCAAGTTGCCTTAGCTAATGCTTTGGGAATTCTAGTATTTAGAAAGAAACTTTCGCTGAAATCTATTTTCGACAAACTCCGCAGGTATGATGTGGATGAGGGATTCAGCCACATGGAGAATCCTGAGTCTGCGTGGTACGGGATTTTATACGATCCGAACAAGAAGCGAATGCTAGTTTCTGGAAAGGATTTAGCTGCGAAGTTAATTGTCTATTTGGTGGCTGGAATTGAGGATGATATGGATCGAGCTCATTTGCGACAAGCTGTGGCCCAAGCGAGAACTTTTGAGGATAAAGCTGTTAGTTTTAATAGCAGGTTTGTGCGTCCGCAGGAGGTGGGATTGCCGCCCGTGCTCAGCTAATTTCTGATTGTTGCTGATTGCGGAAGCTATCGATCCAAAAGTTCTGCGATCGGGTGAACTTTGCCGTCTTCTACTTCCTGAAGTGCAATCCGAAGGCTGTTGAGGATATCTTCTTTAGATAGCTCTTCTTCGTCTTCTTGAAACAGTTGGTGCAGCGATTCCAAAATCAGCGTTTCGATGGGCAGGTTGAGTTGGCTAGCTTTCTCAAGAAGCTGTTGTTCTAGGCGATCGGGAATAGTGAGGTTAATTTGCACCGGATGTTCCTCTCAATTTTATTAGATTGCTAATTGCTGCTATTTCTTGCCGCTTCTAACTTGCGGCGAATTGCGGCTTGAACTTTCTCATCAAAATTAGGATCGCCGGGACTTGCAATAATCCTCCGCGGATGCTGATTGATTCTATCTAAGTACGCCCCAAAAGCGGCTCGATTTCCGCGATGTTTAAGAAAATACTGTTTCAATTCAGTATTCGACATTGCATTATAGTTAACTTGGCTCATCAGCAAACTCCCCATTTTGTCAATCGAACACTACTACCGATCGCGATCGCACCAAAATCATCCTCTGAATTTAGATACATTGTATCACTTCATTTTAATAAAACCAATTCCGCTGCTACGGGCAAATGATCGGACTCCGTTGCCTCTAAAACCGAACTCGATTTAGCACCCCAATGCTTTGAATGCCAAATATAATCAATGCGGCAAACGGGATAAGTTAAGTTCAAGTTAATTCTTTTCGCAAAGAAACCGCGAGGCCAGGTAAAACCAAACCCAAACCCAGATTTTAGGAAAGCATCTTGCAAAACTTTCTGCACGCTGTAGTAGTCTTGAGACTCGTCTGTCATGTTAAAATCGCCCGCGACAATTACTGGCAAAGTTTCTTGCTGCACTCTCTTTACTAAATCTTGAATTTCGGGAAAACGTTGTTTGTATTTGTAAACAGGGATTTTGATAAAAGACAATATTTTATAAAGTTTAACCCACGGCCCGGTTGCTTGCATATTGTAAATGACTATCTCTTGCCCCGCGAATTTTATAATTGCTCGCTGCTGAGTTTCTGGATGATTGGCTAAATGTAATATTTCACTAGATAAAACTGGATATTTGCTGAGAATTCCTACAGGGGGACTGTCTATTTGATAGGGATAGTCTGTTTTTAACACATTAAAAACTCTTTTCCTATGCGGGCGGACAGTTTCTTGTAAAAATACAATTTCCGGTTGTTCTCCCTCTATCAGTTTAAGTAAAGTTGACGACTTGGTTGTATACCAGCCGACGTTATGCGATAAGATTTTCAGGCTGGGATGGGAATCTGTGAAGCTAATTGATTCGGGGGAAAAGTATTTGACGTGCAGCCAGCTTACGAGTAGAATGCAGGCGATCGATGAAATAATAGAGAACGAGCGGTTTTTGATAATTGAAAATGCTAGTAGGGGCAAAAATAAACTTGGCAAGAAAATTAAGGGAGTGAAAGTGCCTATGAAAGCAACAATCCACAGCCGATCCCAAAAAATCAGCCGCAGAATGAAATAGCAGAGAATGAATGCACAGTAGCTGTAAGCGCAAAAAGTTACAGCTTGTTTGAAGTATTTATGAATCACGATTTTAATTAATTTAAAATAAGAATTTACTTAAATCGAATTCTTCATTTGACTGATGCTTATTGTCTCTTTCCGTAATTAAGAACAACAACAGCCGATCGGTATAATCGGCCGCACCCCGAAATTCTTCTCGCAAAATTTCCAGGCCGCCATTAGCATATTCTTCAAAAATTTGCAAGCGTTCTGCTTCCAATTCTCCGTCGAGATGGGAGAGAATTTGGGGATTTTTGGTTTCGGCGATCGCAATTAGCTTAATTGCCATATCGTAACCTCTGGATACAAAAATATCAAGGTCGATCGCACCGGGTTCGCGTTTGGAAATTTCCCCCAAGGGCGATCGTTTTTTCCGCTGATTTCCCAACGCTGCGGCGAAGGCGATGACATCGGCGTAAGTCTGAAAAGGCCCCGATTTGTGATCCAATAAAGTTAAGGATTTGACTAAATCGGCTTTGTCTTTAGCAATTCTAATTCTGTTGGCAGCCATTGGGATTATTTGTTGATAAAGGAACCGCAGATGTGAGGCAGATAAACACAGATTAACGCAGATAATTTTTAGAATGTCCGCAATAATATGATTTTTTCGGTAAAACTGCCTCTGGTTTCCCGGCGCTTGGCTTGTGCGTTTAAAATGCAATTTTCCGAAATACCATAACTCAGTATCAGCGTATCTATCACTTCATACAAATCGGCCAATTCCGTCACCAACTCATTCTCGTTAGCCTCCGCCACTTCCGTCGCTTCTTCAATCAATTTCAGTCGCAAAGCTATGCGGTATTCTGCATCTGACAAAACAGCAGTTTCGCATTCGATACCGCTTTGTTGAATAATTTCAGGAATGCGATCGCGCACCAACTTATTATACTCTTTCCCCACCTCAAACACTCCTTTGATTTTGACTAAAAGTTTGAATCAACCAGCGATTAATTTCCCCATCATCTTGCGTCTGACTCCGGTTCAAAGCTTCCTCAACCACAGCTATTTCCAGCCCCGGTAAAACCCGCGACTCTTGAATTCTGCCACTCCCTCCGCCATTAATTGCAAATGCGAAAACCTCCCCTGTGTTTGCACGTTCAACCCAATATTCGCTAATTCCTGCGTCTTCATAAAGCAACCGCTTGTTACCCAAATCATCACTAAAAGAAGATGCCCCAATTTCTACTACCAAATTAGGCGGATCGTATTCATTCAAATTAACAGGTGAATTACTGTCATTAGGAGGAACCCTCAAATCCGAACCGATGTAGTAAGCTAGATCGGGTTGAAACTCACGAATACCTGTTTTGCGGAAACTGGCATTAGCAAATTGAACTACTCGGATATTTCTCAATGCAGCAAACAGAATAACTACATACGGGATAATTGAATTATGACGCGCGTGCAATGGCCCTACTGGTGACATTTCTACCCTCATCTGTTGTTCGTAATAATAAAACTTGCCCTTTTCCCAAGTTGAGTCATCAGCAAACGCCAGAAACTCTTCCCATGTCGCTTTTGTCCAAGTATCCGTTTCCAAAACCTGCGTAATTGCCGAATTAGAAGCCATAATCCACCTCTACAATTTCCGTGTATTCAAATTCATTCGGACTGCGCTTAACTAAAGGATAGCGCGTCCCGCCAAGCTCGATCGCATCTTCTTCGCAATCAGCCTTCGGAGAATTGTACACCAGCACATATTCCCGGCCGGTGCAACTTTCCATTTCTCGCTCAACTTCTCCGCGCCACTGAGTTTTAGTTACCAAAACTACCAATTGATTCGCCAATTTCGGCAGCTTATTCGCAATTTGCTTGCGGTAAATTTCGTCCAAACTGCCAAAGGGAGAATCCATCACAATCGGAAACGTACTGCTATCCGGGCCCATCAAAGTATTTTTTTGACTCCACTCGCGCACGCCCTCAATAATGCCGCCGATAAACGACAAACTGAGAATTTGATTTTCTCCGGTAGAAGCAGCAACTAAAGATTCTTTCCCCGACGTATTTTCTACTAGCGTCAGTTCGTATTTGTCGCTCAATTTCGGAATGTAAGGAGTAAAAGAAATTTGACTGAAAATATCCTGCACCCGCTTTTCTAAGTGAGAACAAAACTGCTTTTCCAAGCGCGATCGCACTTCAGTTAGGCGATCGATCGCATTCTGAGCCGCAGCAATCCGGCGCTGGGCCAATACTTGCCTTTGCTCGTTCAGTTGCTGCTTGTCGATTTGCTTGCCCAAAGCCGCAAGCGACGCATTCAAACTCTCAATCTGCTGCTGGTTAGAGCCAGTTTCCCGGTGCAAATCGCCAATTTTGATCTCAATTTTATCCAAGCGCTTTTGCAAGCCGCTGACATCGCCATCAGGAAAATGCCGCAGCTTGTTTTGAATATCGTCTAACTGCGTTTCCACGCGAGAAAGTTCTGCCCTGGAGCGGCTGATATTGCCTTGCTGCAGATCGATTTCCTCCCAAAAATCAGCCACTTGCTTATCAATTTCATTTACCCGATCGCTAATCCGAATAGTATTTTCTTCCACATCGCCAGCACCCGCTTTATCCATCCAGCCCATCACATTTTCGCAAGCTTCAGAACCCTGTAATAATTCGGCACCGCAGATACACCGCTGCTGAGCTAACAACTCTTCCAAAAACGGCCGCCCAATTCCCGAAAGCAACTCGCCTTTCTCCCGCAAACCACCCACAATCCCTGTAAATTCAGCCGCCGCATCCGACAGAAATACCGCGTAACCGCGCATCGAAATTGCTCGTTTCATCGCCTCGGTCGCCGCAACAATTTGTTGCTTTAATAAACTCCGCTGCTTTTCCAATTCCTCTCGCAACTTTTGCCATTCAGCAGCACCGCTAAGTTCCATTAAATTACCGTTAACTGCTTTTTTTAGTTCACCTTGACTGTTCAACTCCCGCTCTATTTCTACTTGTCTGCTCGAAAGTTGTTCAGCTTCTTGCTCAAACTTTTGCTTGTCTTTTAAAAGTTTCTTCGTTTCAGCATTCCCAATTATATTTAAATCTGTCTCTAGAGACTTTTTTGCTTCTCCTAAATGCCGGACAGAGCGATTCAACACTTCCACCCCCAGCAACTCCTTAGTAGCTTCCGCAATTTCTGCCTTCTTGTCATAGCGGACAATTTGCTCGATTCGCTCTCCATCAAAAAAGAAATATTGATGCAAACTTACAGGCAAAATCCGCCCGATAATATCATCGGGATGCTGCTCCGGCTTCAGCCAGATACCGTTATCTCTTGCTACATTCAGAAACAATTCCTCTTTGCCAAGTTCTACAGTATTTTCACTTTTATAAGCGCGGCAAATGCGTTTTGCTTGGTAGCGCGTGCTGTCGTGTTCAAACACAATTTCCGCCCAACAACCTACGGCTTTTCCCATTTCTGCCTCAGCCAAAGCGCGCTTGTTTACTAATTGTTCTTCCGCCGCAAAAGCGGCGCTAAATTTTCCGTACAATACCCACGTAAAAGCATTCATTAATGCTGTTTTTCCCGCACCGTTATTGCCGTGAATCACTGTAGTATTTCGCTCGCCGCAGGCTAGTTTAATTTCGGGACTTTTCCCGTAAAATTGACGAAAGTTGCACAGAGTAATTGAAATTAACTTCATACAATTGCTTCCTTAATAATTTTTAAAATGTCATCGTTAATGTGGCGTGGAACTCTCATATACAGCTTATCTTTTTCAACTTCCAATACGCGCTCAATAATTTGACGTACTTCCGGCGGCGCGCTAGTAATTGGTTCTTGCACGTCGCTCAAATTTTTTTCAGTTTGATAGGAGAAACGCTTTTCTGCTAAAATAGTTGTCGGTACGGCTGCGATCGCACTATCTTCATATCTAAAAGCCACAATCAGATTTTCATTCAGATTTTGTGTCATATTTTTGGCAAATGTTAAAAATGTAGAGCTTGCGCGTGGGAGGCGAGAAACCCGGTTTCTAGGAGTTTTGCGGCGCGTCACCAGAAATATACGGAGAAACCGGGTTTCTAAGTTTTGCGCCCGCAAGCAAACTAAACTAGCAACTCAAAGTGCGATCGAATAATTATATATTCTCAAACATAAACCGAACCCGAATAAATGTCAAATATCTAACAATCCGTAACGTCTCTGAATTTGCAGCAATTTTACCCTAGCTTCCCCAGCATTGTCAGCTAAATCGGCAAATTCCAAGAACCGCTTCAACTCTTTTCGCAGCAAGTTGCGCTCGACTTCTAAAGTTTCCCGGCCCAAATCGGGAGGTAAAACAATCATGTCAAATAAAGTTGCTCTTTCCTTCCCGGGGTGCGGCCGCAAAATGCGTCCCCGGCGCTGAATAAACTGGCGCGGATTGCTGCTGCTTGCTAAAATTACAGCATTGCGAATTGCTGGAATATCAACGCCTTCATCCAAACAGCGAATCGCTACCAAACCTTGCAATTCTCCGCTCTCAAATTGTATGCGCAATTTTTCTCTTTCTTCTGAAGAAGTCGCAGCAGTATAAGTATTGACTCGATAGCCTAATTCTGAACCCAATAACTTAGCAGTTTCTGTTAGTTGGCGGTTGTTATTTTTTCGCGTCGCCCCTTCCACTGAACCATCGCCGCAGTAAAATAAAGTGTGTGCAGTATTGAGGCGGTTAATCATTAATTCTCGTAAAGCTGTTAACTTATTAGCCGCCGCTCCAATTAACCGAGCTCTCTGCATTAATAAAGTTGTTAAAGCGCCGTTTTCTTCGGCTTGTTCATCGCCCCAAAGCGCCCAGCCAATTTTTTTAGTTAAGTAGGAGTATTTGCGGGTTTCTGATTCAGTCAATTCTACTAAAATTGGATAGTATAAATAATGTACTAATGCTTTTTGGCGGATGGCATCGGCTAAGGTGAGTTCCGGCTGCAAAACCGGGCCGAAATAATCTAAAATAGCTTCGGTTCCCTGTTCGTCGAAATGCCTTTCCGGGGTGGCGGAAAGGGCGAGACGCAGCCCAATATTGCGCGGTAAACTTTGTCCCAAACGCGGCGCGCCTAAGTTGTGAACTTCGTCTCCCACAATCAGGGTTTTTTCGGGAAAATAGCGGAGTTGCGATTGCAAGCGATCGGACATTAATGTGGCGTTTGTAGTTATGATTGTCAGAAATGCCCCATCGCCAGCTCGAACTTCATACAAACCCGCAGCCAGCTTATTCTGCCAACTGCGAGCCTCTTCAAAAGCCAAAATAGGTTTTAAGCCAAATTTTTGGGATTCGCGCGCCCACTGATTCACCAGGTGGCAGTAAGGGCAAATTACGAGCAGGACTTGCAGGTTAATTTTATTGTACAATTCAGCGGCGATCGCCAGTGCAGTAATCGTCTTGCCGCTACCAGTCGCCATCTTCAGCGTACCGCGCCCCTGATTAGCAAACCAATTAGCAACCGCTTCCCGCTGATACTGCCGCAATTGCAGCGCTGGCGGCATTCTCGGAAACCCAAATTGCGAATTATTGGCTGTTGACTGATTCACATTTAAATACAGTTAGATGCAATATTCCCTAAACTGAACTGTAACTCATTTCTAATTAAAACTTTAACAGCTCAAACAAATCAGCCGCCGACAGTTGCAAATCCGACAGCACATCGAACACAGGTAAAATATCCTGATTCTCCTTCGCCTCTGGTTGCTGCTGCGGTTTAAAAACCAGAACTAATTTTTCTTCCGGGTCAATCAACCAACCCAATTTAGCACCGTGATTTAAGCAAAACAAAATATTATTAATAACCCGAGTTGGATTTTGCTCCGGCGATAAAATCTCAATTGTCCAATCCGGCACAATTTCAAATCTGTTTTCTATTTCTCCATTAGCATTCAGGGGAATGCGCGACCACTCAAACACTGCTATATCTGGAACAATAGAACGTCCCCCAAAAGTACAGCGCAATTCAGGAAAAGCATAAGCTAACTTCTGCGGCTTGCCAACTCGATTAATCGCAGATGGAAACTCGAATTGCAACGTGCTGTGTTTTCCTTGTGGCATAGATTTTTGATAAATTTGACCGTCAACATACTCGCTAGCCGGCTTAGTTTCTGGAAGCAGCAGAAACTCTTCCAGAGAAATCTTTGACTGAGATTGAATTAACGTTACCATAAGCCATTAATCCCTCTAAAAATTCATATCGCTGTCGGCTTCCCAATCAGCGCAACTCTCCGATTCCACACCAGTAGGGTGCATCGCACAAACCAACAAATTGCCGCCGTAAACTTGACCGTGATAATTGCTGCAACCGCGACAAGCCGGCTGCTGTGTCGGCGAAGGGTCTACATAAGTCACCATCGACAAATCTATCTCATCAAACTGCGGGTCAAAGTCCCGACAAATTTCAATTATCGGTTCGAGAAATTCATTAAAATAACCGTCAAATTCCTGTAAATAACCGTCAACTTCAGGAATTAGGTTATTTTGTACTTGTTCTGTAAACTCTTCCGAAATCTTGGCCAAAACGTCAAGCATTTCGACAAACTCTTCGCTGATGTCGCTGAAAAAATGCTCTACTTCAGAAGCAGCATTTTCCATTACTTCAAAAAAATCTTTAGACCAATCTTCCATGAATTTGACAGTTGGCTATTGCAAAATATTTAACACTGAGGTGCAGCCAGGCTCGTGCGGGGCGATCGCACCTACTTTCAATTCTATTACCTATTGCCTGAGATCCGTCCACATCTGACAGGGGAGATATTCAAAAAGGGAACTCAAGATTATGCTTATGAGTTCCCTTCATGGTTAGCGGAGCCAGCTTTTTGCTGCTCAATCCCGCTTCAGCCGCCGCAATTCTTCTTGTAAATTCTGCACCTGTTCGCGGAGCTTGTCTACACCGCCGGTCTCTTTAGCATCTTTTGGAGAAACATCTTCTTCCTCAGAAACAATTTCGATCCGCCGAGGTTCAGCCGGTTTTTGCTCCCGGGCCGATTCTACGGGAGGCTGCTGCTGAGCCTGTTGTACCATATCATCTACAAAGCGACGGGCTTCTTCCGTTGACATCTCGCCCCGCTTCACCAATTCGTCTGCCAGCTTTTGGGCTTCAGTACGCAATTCAGTTAACTTGCTGCCGGCTTTTTCACCAGCGTAGGAAGCTAGCCCGACACCAAGGTAAACTGCTTTCTGTAAAATATCTCCGAAACCAGGCATAGGAGCTATACCTCATAAAACAAGGTGAACCGGAGACCACGCCTATTACAAGCATCCCGTGTTGCTGCTACCTTCCGGTCCTGACAAGATTTGGGCGTTGGAATCGCGTGGGTCCAGTTCATTTACGAGTATAACACAGTTATTTATTCTTCAACCACACACCAGTGATAAATTTCATAAATAACGCAACCGTTCTTCACCAGCGGGTCTTCAGCGACGATCGCCTGCGCCTCATCCATAGAACCCGCCTCAAACATCAACATACCGCCGCCCCGCCGCGCCCAGTAGCCAGTTTTCGCTCGGTGTCCTTTAGAAATCAACTCTCGGACATAAGCTCTGTGAGCTGGCACGTACTGGTCAAAGACAGGCTTTTCCACAATTCCTTGTTCAATTTTGACAAACCAAGCCATTTTTATTTTGGATTTTAGATTTTATATTTTAGATTGGGAACGGGCGATGAGCGATCGAGGCTAGGGCATAAGCTCCAGCCTGGGATTTTCCACCATCCTTTCTTAACTGCGATGTTATCCTATGAACTCGTCAAAACAGCGATTTTTTACTGCTTTAATCCCACCTCTGGATATTGAACAGCAGATTACTGAGATTAAACTGTATTTTGCGGAACACTACAACAGCAGCCGCGCTTTGCAGTCGCCGCCGCACATCACGCTACAGCCTCCTTTTGAATGGCCGGCGGCGGATGTTCCGAAATTAGAGGAAAGTTTAAAGACGTTTGCTGCAAATCGGCCGTCTATTCCGATCGCTCTTTCCGGTTTTGCTGCTTTCGCGCCCCGCGTCATTTACGTTGATGCTGTCAAATCGCCGCCCTTGCTGGAACTGCAAAAAGATTTGATGAGTTATGTTGGGGAAAATTTGGGAATTGTCCATCCTGTTTCTCAGACTCGCCCGTTTGTACCGCACGTGACTGTAGCGTTTAGCGATTTAACACAAGAGAATTTTCAAAAGGCTTGGTTGGAATTTCAAGATCGATCGATCTTTTTTGAGTTTACCGCTTCAACCTTAACCTTACTGCTTCGCGAGGGCAGCCGGTGGAACATCAGCAACCAATTTCCGCTTTCAGCCTAAACTCTCTCTCTTCTTTCTCTTCCTTCGCGGACTTCGCGTCTTCGCGGTTCGTTTCCGCAAAAAAATCTTGTTATCACAATTCCCGTTGCATCGGAATGATACGGAGGACACGGCAGTGCCGTGTCCTCCGTTTATATCTTAAACTGAACGCAAAATAGGCCGCCGATCGCCCTTATTCGGTGTTGCAAGTGCCACAGTTCCGTAAACCGAAATTCCCGACTGTTTCAAGATTTGAATTGCCGATTTAACCGTAATACCGCTCGTGTAAATATCATCAACTAACAGCACTCGATCGCGCGGGCGACGGCGGCGAAAATCCTTCCCCAAACTCAAAGCATTTTCCATTTCCGCTTGTCTCTCCTTTGCTGTCAGACTGAATAAAGCCTGAGTATTTTTCACGCGCTCCAAACCGTGCCGCTGCAAAGGCAAACCAGTCAACTCGCAAAAACTTTCTGCCAAAAGTTCCGCCTGGTTAAAACCGCGATCTTCGAGCTTTTCTTTGTGCAGGGGAATCGGTACAACTGTTAGATTGTCAATAGCCAATTCGGGAAAGCTCAGCCAAGCTTCCGCCAGCAAGCCTCCGAGAGGTTTCGCTAATTGCGGATTGCCGTCATATTTCAAAGCTGCGATCGCCCGTTTCAGAGTCCCGCCGTACTCGCCCCACACAAAAACACGCTGCTGTGAATCCCAAAATCGACCCGGATCGGCTAACTGACACCGCTGAAGTTGCTTGCTGCAATACGGGCAAAAGTCTCCGGCGGCCGGTCGCTGACAAAGAGGACAGTTAGACTTAAGAAATAGATTGAAAAAAGATTTGACTAATCCCGTCCATTTTAGCTTGTTCATCCTAAAATTGTGGTAAGTGATCGGTGGTAAAAATTATCAAAATTAAATCAGTTTCCCAGCACAGGAACGCAGCGTGAAAAACCTCTACTGGCTAGACAAAATTCAACCTTCAGACCGAGATGCAGTAGGAGAAAAAGCATTTTACTCGAGCTGTTTGCTCGCCCGAAATCATCCCGCCGTACCGGGTTTTGTCGTGCCGGCTAAAACATTTTGGCAGTTTTTAGAGTCGATCGACTGGCTAGAACCGCTGTTTGCTGACTGGCCGCACTCTTCCCTCCACTTGAATGTCGATGAACCCAGACAACTGCAATCGATCGCCCGCAGCATCCGCCGCCAAATCCTCGCCGCCAAACTGCCAGAGGCACTGCTCTCGGACCTAGAGTCTGCGGTTTGTCAACTAAACTCAAACTCAAACATCAACCCTCAAGCCTTAATTTTTAGCCCGAACCTGACTTCCTGGAACCCGAAAACAGACGGAATCCTGGAATCTCACGCAGTACGCGCCGAACCGGAAGCGATTGAAGCCGGACTCAAACGAGCTTGGGCCGAACTGTTCAGAGCCCGAAGTCTATTTTACTGGCAGCGGTGCGGGCTGGAGATACAGCAAATCAACCCCGCAGTTTTGGTGCAGCCGATCGCCCCAGCAATTGCCTCCGGCGAAGTGAAAACAAGCGCGGGTGCAGCGTGGGAAATCCAAGCCACCTGCGGTTTGGGCATCTCCCTCGCGAGGGGAGAAATCATCCCCGATTACTATCAAGTGCAGCCGGAAAATGGCGCGGTTCAACTCCAGCGGCTCGGTTACAAAACATTAGCATACAATCTGAAAATCGGCGAGGACAAACCGCAACAAAAACGGCAGTATGGCAATTGGACTGCTTTTCCAATTCCCGATTCTCCGTTTCTCATTCCCGATTTTAGTGACAGTTGTTTGGAAGTTTTGGCGCTGGGAGAAGAAGCACAAACCGAATACGTTTTAAATGAATTGCAAGTGCAAAAACTCATCGATTTAAGCAAAAAAGTGCGCGGCGAATTTGACTCGGATTTAATCTTGGACTGGACGCTAAACCAGGCAGCAAACAGCGGCGAACCGCAGTTTTATTTCACTCAAATTCGTGTTGTGAAAGCCCAAAAAGTCGCGCCAGCAAGGAAAAATCCGATCGAAAGAGACCGAACTCCTGCGCTCCTCAAAGGTTTAGCAGCAGCATCGGGAAAAGCCGAAGCAATTGCCCAAGTTATGACGGATTCCCACCCAGCAAACGCCCAATTCTTGGCGGGAGGCATTTTGGTGGCGCGCAGCATCGACCCGAATTGGCTGCCTTGGCTGAAAGTTGCTGCTGGGGTAGTTGCCGAACAAGGAGGCATGACAGCCCACGGCGCAATTTTAGCCAGAGAATTGGGGATTCCCGCCGTTGTGGGAGTTGCCGGGGCGACTCGGGCGATCGAGACCGGCGATCGGGTGTTGGTAGACGGCGATAGCGGAGAAGTTTTTGCCACCGCCGAACCAGATGCGATCGAGACAGCAGACAGCGGCCGATTTCGAGACACGGCAACAAATGCAGATATATACAGTACAGCCGCTAAAATGTCAATAGCCAACCATCAATTTTCAACTTCAGATCGATCGTCCGATCCCGAGCATAAATCTCGACGGGCCCAGGCTGCCAAATCTGTTTGGGGCGCGCCAACGGCTACTCAACTTTTCGTTAATGTCAGCCAAACAAGTTCGATCGACCGCCTCCAAAATCTGCCAATAGACGGCATCGGATTGCTGCGATCGGAATTGATGGCATTGGAAGCGTTGGACTGTCAAAACCCGAAAGTTTGGCTGCAAGACGGCCGCCAATCGGAATTTGTCGATCGAATGGCGGATTGCCTCAGTTTATTTGCCGCAGCCGTTTCGCCGCGGCCGATATTTTACCGCTCTCTCGATTTGCGGGAATCAGGCGCTCGCGGCAGTTTCAGTGATACTTTTGAACCGGAGTTATTTGATTGGGAACTCAGGGTACTTAAAAAAGTCTGCGAGTCAGGCCATACAAATGTTAATTTAATTTTGCCTTTCGTGCGATCGGTTGACGAATTTGTCTACTGCCGCCAGCGCTTAGAAACAATTTGGAAAAACCGGCCGACCCAGTTTCAACTGTGGATTATGGCGGAAGTTCCTTCAGTGTTATTTTTATTGCCAGATTACGTAAAAGCCGGGGTTCAAGGAATTTCGATCGGCACCAACGATTTAACTCAATTTCTGTTAGGCATTCACCGCAACTCCGAACAGGTAGCCAGTGGTTTCAGCGGGCGCGATCGAGCAGTGATGAGGGCGATCGAACAATTAATCCGACAGGCCGGGGCCGCCGGTATTCCTTGCTCGATCTGCGGCGACGCGACCGCATTGTATCCCGAGACAGTAGAATCCTTGGTGCGCTGGGGGATTTCGTCTATTTCGGTCAATGTCGATGCTGCAGCACAAACTTGCAGGGCGATCGCCCGCGCCGAACAGCGCCTGCTACTAGAAGCCGCTCGATCGATAATTAACAATTAACCTATCCCGCACGCACTTTACCTCAAAAGCCCGGTTTTTACTCTCAATCATACCTTTAGCAATCAGCCATCCGCTCAAAAACCGGGTTTTTCGACACCCCTGCATCCAAAACTATTAGACCTCTTGCAAAAGTCAAATTCACCCCCCTTAGTCC
>JAUBOG010000039.1:0-23244 GCA_036700105.1 Microcoleus occultus BM001215583 | reverse complement strand
AGGGGCGAAGCATTTCGGTAGTAAATCCCTGATTCTCACTAATAAATTGTCGGCCCAAATGCTTCGCCCTTGCCAAATAGAGATGCACCCATGTTAAGGATGGATGTTTAAACAGTTGACAGTTGCCCATCTAAAACCTAAACTTCACACCTAATACCTAGCCACTCCGGAGCAGGCTGCACACCGTGTGTCCCTCGCAATTGCGCTTTCCTAGAGGGTTTTAGCCAAAAACAAAAAAACTTTTGCCGCCCCCTTGACATCTTTGTAGTATATATGTAGTATTAAAGTATGGAAAACGCAGGAAAGCCAAAAACCTGCATTTTCCGTACCGCTGCTGAACATTGAAAACTGAATACAACTCCAAATTTCAAGCAACATCAATTTGAAATTCTTGTAACACAGACTGGATTGTTATGTTTTTACTTTACACGAGACTGTTCGGTTACAAACTGACTCCCTCCGAGCCAAAAAATGTACCGAATCGACCTAATTTTAACGAATTTCATGCGGATTCAGAACAGACAAACTCTGCCAGATTTGAATCGACAAAGAAGGCTCAGAAAATCCGCAATATCAAACAAGCTTATCATCTAGAACGGCGCTTTTTACAGTAAAGATGATCAAATTTCGTGAATCTTTACCGATACTGGAAATTTGCTAACAGTCCTGGATGAAACTGGCATACTAAAATCAAATTGTAGTTTACAGGTCTGACGCACCTTACTAATTGTGACAGTTGCGTCCAGGACTGGCTAAGTCTCACAAAAAGCCAAATTCAAGAGCAGATAAGCTACCAATTCCAAGTCCAAAATTGCTCTAGGAGGTATCGGTAATGGTTCACATTCGTTTTGAAGGACGTTCCTACGACTTGGCAGAAAACCAACTCGGTATCGTGCCAAAAATGGGCGACAAAGCTATTAAGGAACGTCTCGCACAGCATTTTGATGTCAAGGGCGATCGCTTCGAGTCTTACGTGCTCGATCGCCGTCCTTCCGGCGATTTAATTGTCCGCCCAGAAGCCGTTTACGGCTAGAAATTCACAGATGTGCGGTAGGGACACGGCAGTGCCGTGTCCCTACTAAGAAATCAAGGGGGTATTTAACCAGAATTGGGTATCGGCTATTAGGAAGCGCACCCCAACTAAAGAAGCTTACAAACTGGTAACGTTCGAGCGATCGAACAGTAGGTTCAACTCCTACCCTCTCCGCCTCTTGGAGAGGGGTTTAAAAAAATAGCTTCTCTGACTTGTGCGCCTCCAAAACTTTCGATTTTGATGAAAAGTGAAAAAACACTTCGCGCCCTAACTGACGAAGCTTACATACTAGCTCTTGGTAGAGCATTTCTCTTATAAAGAAAAGGTTGCGGGTTCAACTCCTGCGTATGAACAACGGCTTTTTTGACTTGCGCGAAGTGACTTTCACTCCTATCAAAAGGAGAATTTAATTATGCAAAATACAACTATAATTTACCGATCGCCCTCGGAGATAGACAGCCTGATTCACGCTTTCCAAGAATGCAGTCTCCCGCGAAGTCAATGGACGCACGCAGCACATTTAACCGTCGGGCTGTGGTATCTGTTTTACGATTCAGAACCGGAAGCGATAAATGCGGTTCGGAACGGGATTAAACGCTACAACTCGGTTCAGGGAATTGAAAGCACAAAAGATGGCGGGTATCACGAAACTCTAACGCTGTTTTGGATGCGAATTGTTCGCGGGTATCTCGCCGAGGAAAGCCGGAATCGCTCGATCGTACATCTGGCTAACGGTTTGATTGCCAAATACGCTTCACGCCATTTACCATTTCGCTACTACACGCGCGATCGGCTGATGTCTTGGGAAGCTCGGATTAATTGGGTTGAACCCGATCTGAAGTCACTAGACTCCGAAATAGTCCGCCAGGGATTGAAATCCCTGTCTAATAGCTAAAGTCCTCTAAAGAGGACTCACTATATTTTTCTATTGGTTTTGTATTCAGACAAAACACATTTTCAAACACGCATTTCAGTCCTCATAGCGAGGACTTCAGCTTTGAGTCGGGGATTTCAATCCCCGACGGAGTGAGGCAATAGGTGCAAAATATTAGGTAACACCAATGAATATGAATTTATTAGAACGCGATTTGCGTTTAGAAATGCTCAACAGCCTGCTCACAACTCCGCACCGCGTATTAGAAAAAGTAGCAGAAATCCACAAGTTAATTGTCGAATTAGACCCGATTTTTTACGGTCATTTAGCGGTGTGGTACCAGCGTCAAGGCGACGTGCGCGACCACAAGGAAGTTTTTGTCGGAAATTTGCTAACTTCGGCGCTGGGCGAACACCGGGACGCCGGGTTTATGATGCTGCAAGAGTTCCCTCCCTACGAGGTTTCGCGAATTGTGGACTTCATGAAGCAGCACCAAAATAAAGTGCCCCGCAGCGCGCGCACTGCTGTCACTCGCTATCTGAAATCGCGGGAAAAGAATCCGCAGTTTTTCGATCGCGCCGCCCTCCGCAACCGCAAGGCGATGAAGCATTTGTACGCAACGCTGCACGTCAAGCCGGGCGATCGGGCTAATGCTATCTTATTTAAGGACAATCCGCCGGAAGACTCTCTGGCATTCGTTTTGAAGCGGTTGGCCAAGGCGAAAACACCGGGGGAACAGGCGAATTTGATTGTTGAGTACAAGCTTCCGTACACGATCGCAGTTGGTGCGATCGCGCAGCTAACACCAACGGTTTTGGTAGCGCTGATCCACTCGATGTCGCCGCAGGAAGTCATCAACAACCTGAAATCAATTCAGTCTCGCGGCGCGATGGAACACCCCCAAGTCAAGCAGTTGATTGATTCCAAGCTGGATGAAGCGGCTTCGTGCGATCGCGTTTCTGCTTACAAAGCGAGTGTTGCGGGCGATCGCGGAAACTTCGACGCAGCAACGGCGGCGAAGCTGGAAGCGGTGACAAACGAACAAGTCAAGAAGCGCGGCAAAATTGTCAAAGCGACTGGTTTGTTGATTGACAAATCGGGAAGCATGGAAAGTGCGATCGAAGTTGGGAAGCGTCTCGCTGCTTTGATTTCCGGCATCTCTGAGGCTGCGCTGTTCGTCTATGCCTTTGACACGATGCCGTACCCAGTGCAAGCAAACGGCAGCGAATTGACCGACTGGGAGCGCGCATTCAAGCACATTCGCGCTGGCGGCGGCACAAGTTGCGGTTGCGCGGTGGAAGCAATGCGGATTAAGAAACAAGTAGTTGAGCAATTCATCATGGTAACAGATGAAGGCGAAAACGCTGCACCTTATTTCGCGGATGCTTATCAGAATTACTGCCGCACTTTGGGAGTAATTCCTGATGTGGTAATCGTGCGAGTCGGCGCTTGGTGCGAATATGTCCAGAAGCAATTGAAGGACAAACAAGTATCGGTGGAAACCTTTACGTTTGCCGGAGATTACTACTCGCTGCCAAATTTAGTGCCGATGTTGAGCCGTCCTTCGCGGCTGGAATTGTTGATGGAAATTCTGGATACTTCGCTGCCGGTGAGGGATGATAAATGATATAATCGGGCATGGCTCGTCAGTTAAGCTGGCGGGCTATGCTCGCAAATTTAGTGGGAGTTAGAATTGTATGTCAACTGAGATTACATACACTGAAGCTGAAGCAAATTTAGAAAATCTCTGCGATCGCGCTGTTGAAACTGGGGAAGTTATAGTTATTAATAGACCTAACGGTAAAAATGCGATTTTGATTTCTAAGGCAGAATTAGAAAGTTTGCTAGAAACTCTTTATTTGTTGAGAGCGCCAGTTAATGCAACTCGTTTGCTGACAGCATTAAAGAGAGCTAAAGCAAGAGTCATTCAACCTCAGACACTCGATGAAATTTGCAAGAAATTTGGGCTTGATGAAGAGGATGATACAGAAAATGAGGTAGCGATTGCTAGTGACTGCTTGCAAACCGATCGCGATCGACAACTGCTAGACAGTATCAATGATGCTTATGCAGATGGACTAGATCCGTCAGAGCAAGCTATGCTAGAGGGAATGCGTCAGCATCAGCGACAATTCACATAAACAGAATGGTAATTTGTCCGGGAGATATTTACTGGTTCTGACAGGATTAGCACTTGTGACTAAACCCAAGGAAATAGATTCAAGCGAGCAACAGGAGAATTGAAGTTTTATTTTTGCCAGTTTTTCCCTATTTTAAATTATTCTCTCGTTTGCTGGATTATTTCTAGTAATTCTGGATTAGCGATTGATGAGACTAATTTTGAATCCGCAGCAGCCAAAGCGGCGCGCAATTTGGACGAAGTTAGTGCAGGATATTTCTCTAACACCTGTTTTTCTGTCCATCCCCCAGCAAACAGCCCCAACAGAAAGTCTACAGATAATTGAGTTTCTTTCACTTCCGGTTTACCTGCTGAAGTTTTGGGTTCGCGATGAATGAGCTTTCGCCAGTCCATTGTTTTAATTAAACGATTTGGGAAGATTTCGCCGATTATACTGCATTTGGGTACAGTAAAAACACGGAGATCGTTGGCTGACTCTGTTACAGTGCCACCGCAGGTCAGATTATTTTAGATTTTAGATTTTAGATTGGGAATTACTTATGAATTAAGGGTTTGGAGCTCTGCGCTACAGCCGCATTTTTTTTGAACGGGTGTCATTTCCCGATTTTGCGGTTAAATTGTTATGACGATCGCAATACACCACTTTCTTATAGACTAGACTGATGGGGTAGCGAGGGGCGATCCTCTGCGAGGGCTTCGCCAACGAACTTTTTGCTTTTATCCGTTTCAATGCCAAAGCCCGTTAGCGCTAAATCTCAAAACCGTGCAACCCAGAATACAACTACTTTAACTTCTTAAAACTATGGGAAAAAAGTCGAAAGCCCAAAAATCCCTGGTCAAAAAATCCAGTTTGCTCAGCGCCAGACTGCAAGAAGCTCTCGATCGAGGCAGTAAAGTTTGGATTAAAACAAATAATAGCAGTTTCGGCGGCATCCCGATTAATTTGTTCGGGGAGTTTGCCGAAATTTTGGTGATAGTTCCCCCTAACGAACAGGCGGAAAATATCGACGCTTACGGACAAGTTACGTGGCTGATTCGACTCTCTGATATTATTGCACTCGCCTATCCTACTGAATACTGGTCTAAAGATAGATTAGAAAGTTTGCTGCCACCTGATGCAGTTACTTCCGAAGTAGGAGATTCACTGTAAGGCGCACAATGTGCACCTTACTTTTAGCCGAATGGTATTTGGTAAGGTGCGCTTCGGCGCACCCTACTTTTACTATTTTATAAGCTGTTTTACGAGCCAAAATCTACACCGCTCCGACCGATTTTTATCAGTTCAATTACTCGTTGCAAGCTGAAAGCTGAATTTTACAGTTGCCGCCGTCTAGTTCGCTGCAAGCGGCGAGAGCTTGAGCTTCTGCTGCTGATTTATCGTCACCCCAGCCCGCACCAGCTCCTCCTTTACCGACGGCGATCGCTCCGCAATTATTGCGATTAGAAGTCAGCGCTTCGCAGTCGTTAGCACCTCCGCTTTTTTCATTGCAGGCGGCTACTGCTGCGTTTAGTGCTTCTTGTTCTGTAGCATAATCCCAACTAATACCAGTGGCGTCAGAAGTCGAAGAATAAGCAGTAGCTCCATGGGTGCTCTGAGCATTAGCTGCTTGGGTATATCCCAAGATAGGAAGTGTAAAAACCGTCACTAAAACCAACTTGGAAAAAAGCTTTTCTAGCATACTTATTGAATATCTCTACAAGGCTAAAATTGGATACTTGCTCAATATTATCTTAGGATAGTTATTGATGTCAAGATTATTTGGTCAATATTTATAATCGCTTAATTGAACATCAGGTTCTGTAAAAACAAGTAATATTACGGAGGTCAATCCAGTGCCAGATATCAACAAAATCTTAAGCCAACTCGCAGCCCTAGAAGCGGAGTTACTCGATACCCAATTTCTGGCTCCCTGCGTGCGCGGGGGAAAAGTGCGGATTAGAGTAGGAGCGATGGTTTATACTTTTCAACCGCAGCCGCAGAACTTTGAAGGATGGGCTATTTTTCAGCCGATAAATGAGAAAATTGCTGCGGTAATTGAGGAGCCGAATTTGCCGCAACTGACAGAGTATTTGCAACGGCTCGTCCCCGTTCGCTTGCACTTGGCTTGCGCGCTGCAAGGGCAAACTTGGCTGGCTTATCCTGTTAACGAGTCGGATGCTAAACAGCGCATTGGTTTTGCGAAACCCGCAGCAGTTCATTTAGTGACTGAAGGCTCGCAGTTCGAGCAGGTTGTTGCGCGGTGGGACGGTCATTGTTTGTGGTTTGAAGAAATTGACAGGCGCGCCGATCCGCTGCTGTCCGAGCAGTTAACAAGAGCTTTGAAAAAGTTGATTTTACCTCAAGAAGTTCGCTTTAAAGGGATGACACCGGAAATGCGAACTGTTTACGAGTTGGTGTCGCGAAATATTAAAGATTTCGATCCGAAAGTGCGGGATGAACGGCGCTTGTGGCGGGCGCTGAAAACGGGCGGCGGCGAGTTGCGGGATTTTTGCGATCGCCGCGATTATTGGCTGGTTGAATGGACTAGCGGGAGTGGAGAACATCACTCTTCGGCGATCGCCAAAAATGACTTGACAGTTATGAGTGCTGGCATTTGTCTCAGCGGAGAAGACATGAAATTCGATTTGCAGTCGTTAGTTGGAGTAGTCGAAGATCGATAATGGTCATTAGTCATTAGTCATTAGTCATTAGTCATTAGTTATTAGTTACTTCTGATAATAACCAGTAACCAATTCCCAATTACCAATTCCCTATTCCCAATTCCCAATCCCCAATTCCCAATTAGTATGAGTATATTTTTTCACGAACAACTTTATCGATCGCCCGCAGTGATGTCCGCCATCGAAAATTTCCCGGTAACAGTGTGCGGCGCGGGCGCTTTGGGTGCGAATATTGCAGAAAGTCTGGCGCGATCGGGCTTTTGTCAGTTAAAAGTCATCGATCGCGATCGCATCGAAGAGCGCAATCTGTCCACTCAACCTTATTATCGATCGGACATCGGCGCATTCAAAGCCAAAATTCTCGCCAACAACCTGTACCGCGCCTTGGGAGTCAGCATTGACGCCCACTCAAAAGAATTGACACCCGCAAATGCCGATCGGCTGCTTGCCAACAGCGCCGCAGTCATCGATACTTTTGATAACAGCGTCGGGCGACAATCCGTCAAGGAATACTGTGCGAGTGCCTCCCTTCCCTGCGTGCACGTCGGATTAGCTGCGGATTACTCCGAAATAATTTGGAACCAACACTATCGAGTTCCGACCGCGGCGAATGATGACGTTTGCGATTACCCGCTGGCGAGAAACTTGGTAATGCTGACAGTTTCTGTAGCGTGCGAAGTAATTGTTACCTTTGCTGCAACCCAAGAGCAACAAAATTTAACTTGCACGATCGGAGATTTTGCAGTAAAGCCACTTATATTGTAAAATGTCTGTTGACTGTTGCCAGAAACCCGGTCAAGATTGGATACCTCCATCCCAGAAACCCGGTTTCTCACTCTCAAACAATCGTCAAAATTTCCGAAAACGCTTGATAAAATTAACAGGGAAACTATGTCCGAAAAAGTTTGTACTGGTACTATTTCACTAGAATGCAAGCCAAAACCGACCCCGCCTCCGCCTCCGCCTCCGCCTCCGCCTAAGCCTAAGCAGCCGACTTTTTATTATTTACTAGCAGTTCTGGGCTTATTAGTTTTGACTGGCGCCAATGCAGCCACTTATTATGGAAGCAGCAGCACAGCTTGCCACACTAATGATTGTCACGAACCAGAAGTCCGTTACCATAAAAGGATTTTAAAACACGGATCGAGAGGGGAAGATGTGAGGAAACTGCAAAAATTGTTGAACGCCCGGGGTGTCTGCCCAGAACCGATCGCACTTGATGGCATCTTCGGTAGAACAACCCGAGATGCAGTGAAAATATTTCAGCGGCAAGCCAAGCTTCCTGTAGACGGAATTGTGGGAGGCAAAACTTGGGACAGACTGTTTGCGAGTTCGTAAATTCAAGTACCGGACAGCAAAATTTCCTAAGTCAGTCGATTTTAGATTTTAGATTTTAGATTTTAGATTTACTCGATAACAGATGAATCTGGAAGCTTAAACTCTGTAATCTAATTTTTTTCTCGACCCTGGATAGCGCCGGAAAGCAAGTACCTGCGTTTGGGCGGAGTCATCTTTGGTAATCATTAATCCTGCGATTTGTAGTTGCACATCAAGTAAGTAGATTTTGTGCAACTACAGATACCTAAATTGCCATCAATAATCAATTGCTAACTAGATTGGTAATGAATGAAGTTTTAGATTTTTGGTTTGGTCGATCGAACTCTCCAAAGTTTGGGAAAGTTCAAAAGAAGTGGTTTGAGAAAGATGGGGCTTTTGATACGGAAGTGCGATCGGGCTTTCTAGCAGAATACGAACGAGCAGCATCCGGTCAACTCGACTTCTGGCAAAATTCCCCAGAAAACTGCCTAGCCTTAATCATACTGCTCGATCAATTTCCGCGCAATATGTTTCGCGAAAATCCCCAAGCCTTCGCCACAGACAGCAAAGCCTTAGCCGCCGCCCAACACGCTGTTAACAATAACTTCGATCGCGAATTGTTGACTGTACAAAAGTGGTTTATCTACCTGCCTTTTGAACACAGCGAAAACTTAGAACACCAGGAAAAATCTGTGCAATTATTTCGCCAACTGAGCGGCGAACCTGACAGCGATTCAGTCATTGATTTTGCAGTGCGGCATTTTAAAATCATCGAGCGTTTTGGGAGATTTCCCCACCGCAATCAAATTCTCGGACGCGAAACAACCCCCGAAGAAGCAGAGTTTCTCAAACAACCAGGTTCGGGGTTTTAGGGCGATTTTAAAACCTTTATGCTACTTGCTGTATAAACTAGGAAATGGTATGGTGTCGAGGAATATCCTATTGTATCGGAATGATTTAACCGCAGAGGGCGCAGAGGACACAGAGGCAGAGAATAGACAAGATTGCATAAGTCTTCGCTCGCTCCTTCAACCGCAGATGTTAGACAGATAAACACAGATAAACGCAGATAATTTCAGGGTGTTTTCCGATTTTTGCAATCTTGTCTAATAGAGAAATGAATAATTCCGATACCAACGGATTTGATATAAGATGGAAAAATTAATAGGATTTAAACTAAGTAAATTTCCTTTATCTCTCAGAAGCATAGTTAATTTAGAGTATTTCGACGGCCCCCTGCTATCGCTTTTTGAGAATGAATACGGCGATAGCTATCTTTATTCTTGGTGCGATGTAGATAATTTGTACAATCGCTGGTTGGTTTTCAGAGTTGCACAACCAACTCTCAAGCTTTACATAGAGGGACAAGTTTCATTGCACCAGTTAATTGTAAATCCTGTTGACGGATTTCTATATTCATTAGATATAGACAATGCTTTACAGGTGAAAAACACTTATTTAATCCTGCCTGAAAATTTACCGGAAATCTACTTACCAGAAACAGATTCCTATTACGAACTGTCTGATTTAAATCGCGAAACTGCGGCAGAAGATAAGTTATTGATTTTTCAAAAAGTTTCCGGTGAATCTCAACTTAGCAAGGTTTGAAGCTGACTAAACAGCCAGATACCCGACTTCTTCAAAAAGTCGGGATGTAATCCATCGCCCTTTGCTCACCGGGGATACTGCACCCGATAAATCCGATTGTTCGCTTCCTCAGTAAACAGCAAACTCCCGTCAGGTAAAACCAGCAAACCAACAGGCCTCCCCCAAGTTTTCGGGCCCGACGGATCGGTGAGAAAACCAGTCAGAAAGTCCTCATAATAACCTTGAGGGCGTCCAGTCGCCGCATTAAAAGGTACAAACACAATTTTATAACCCGTTCCTGCATTTCGGTTCCAACTACCGCGAAACGCCACAAATGCCCCATTCAGAAATCTTTTGGGAAACGTTTTCCCGTCGTAAAACTGAAGTCCCAAAGCTGCTGAATGTGCCTGAAACAGCACGTCTGGCATCAATGTTTTAGCGGCTAAATCAGGCCGATCGCTCTTGCCATTTTTGACGTGGCGCGGGTCGAGCAAATTTGGCTTAAAATAAGCGTAAGGCCAGCCGTAAAACTCGCCTTGACGAATTCTTGTCAAGTAATCCGGCACCAAATCATCTCCCAAACCGTCGCGCTCGTTGACTGTCGTGTAGAGTTGATTGGTTTTTGGGTGAAAATCCAATCCCACGGGATTTCGCAAACCGGAAGCAAAAGTTTGCTGGTTTGTACCGTCCAAATTCATCACTTGCACAGACGCCCTCGGCAAGGGTTCGGAGTCGGCATTAGATTGGGAACCAACTGATACAAACAACTGGCGGTTGTTTGGAGAAGCGACAACATTTCGCGTCCAGTGTTGGTTGTAGCCGCCGCCCGGTAAATTGGCAATTTTTTGACCAGTACCTGTTAATTGTTCTTGCCCTCTTGTGTAGGGAAATCGGCGGACTTCATCGGTATTTCCCAGGAAGAAATAGCGATCGGCAAAAGCCATGCCAAAGGGAATATTTAAGCCGTTTTGGGCGCTAGCAAAAATCATGTTCACGTCAGCAACGCCATCACCGTTGGCATCCCTGAGCAGCCTAATCCGATTTTGCCGGGTTTCTGTTACCAAAACATCTCCTGTCGGCGTCAAAGCCAGCCATCGGGGAGCGTCTAAATTGTCAGCAAAAACGCTGACGACAAAGCCGGGAGGCACTCGCAGCACTGGCGATGCGGGAATCGGTACTACTTGAGGGGGTTTTGAGGCGCTTTCGGTGGCTCCCGGCTGCGGCAAGGAAGTTGCAGCAATGCGGATTGGCTGCGGCGATAGCGGTTTGGTGGGTACGATTTGATTGGTGCGAACGTTTACCAGCGGTACGGTGGAGGGAATTTGGGCGATCGTCTTCTCCGGCTGCACTAACGAACTCGGTTCGGGAGCGGGTGTTGCCGAGGCCGTCGCTGTGGCTTCTGTAGCTCGATCGCAGGCGATCGCCGGCAGCAGTAAAATTAGCAGCAAGAAACGCAAGTAATACATATAGCCTCACTTCTTTCATAAAACCGCTATGCCAGCGATTTATCAACAATTTCTAGGCAATTCTCTTATTGTAATTGCTGTTAAAAAGCGAAGCCACCGCACTGGCGGTGGCTTAATTCCGTTTAAAAACCCAGTTCTACCAAAGTCCTCTCACAGGAGCCGGAGCCGGACGGGGAACCGGCATGGGAGCCGGAGCCGGAGCCGGACGGGGAACTGGACGGGGAGCCGGAGCCGGACGCGGTGGCGGTTCAGGAGCCGGACGCGGTGCGGGTGCTGGGGTTGGGGGACGAACAACCGTTGTGGCTACTACCTTGTAATCAGGGATCACGACGATATTTTGCACCTGAGATCCGGCTACCGAGGCTCTGACTTTCATCCCGGGTACAAGACCGATAATTTTCAGGACGCATTTTTGAATCCTGAGAGTCCTGTATGGCGCGTTTTCTTCGCGAATTGTTACTACGTCGCCGACAATGCTTTTGACAAAACCGGTCACGGTTTGAGTGTTTGCTGTTGTGGTGGTCTGCGTTTGGGCTATTTGAACTGCAGGGTTAGCCATCGCAGGATGCACTGAGACCGCCGAAATTAGCACGGACAGGGTTGCACCTGTCAATAATTTTATGTTCTGAAGACGCATTGAAACCTCACATTAACTGCTATTTAGGGTCGGGTTTGCTTCCGCTGCGCGAAAGTCCCAACCTCTATACCTAATCCAGTTTAATCCCCGGAGTAGGAAATTTAGGACAATCTCAAAAAAAGATTGTCGAACAAGTATTGAAAGACTGAATTTTAGATCGTAAGTTCCCGATTTACAACAAGTTCAGCGGTTCGCATCTCTCTGTGTTGGCGTGATATATTGAGTTTGCTCGATCGACCGCTGCAGTTTTTTTAAGCTGCGCTAACTGTTGCTGCTGGGCCCGAAACTCGGCCAAAAGACAGATTGTGTTTGCTGGCGTGCAGCAGTGTCCTAGTTTGAATTGCCGATCGCCCGCCTGCCACTGCTAAAAAAATCAAATTAGTCGGAGGTAAAATTCAATCATTTTCTGGCATACTTTACGCATAAACCGGATTTTTTCGCGGAACTGTCTGGCGTAGGGCCACCGATCCCCGTATCAAAACCAGATTTTTTTGGTATGAATGCTTGAGTTTTGTGTTGAGCGATCGGCGATAGCTTGTGGAATTTGAACTCAAAACGGCGCAGCGCAGTGACCGTAAAAAAGCCATCTCAAAAGTTTTCAGATCGGGTGCAGTTTGCGGATAATTAGATAGGAACTTTGTAGGAAGTGCTGGTGAGGAGTTTAGGTAACAAAATAATGGCGAACAGCAAATTTTTATTTAACAAGTTAATTGTACTGAGCTTGAGTGCAGCCGCGCTGTCGGTGGCCCTACAGCAGCAGGCAACTGCCCGGCCTGTTGCTAATTCAGGTAATATTGCGATCGCCCCAGAACGGCCAAAATCCGATGCAAAATTGCCGAATCTCGGAGTCCCAGAACTGCCGCCGCTGGGCGAACCGTCTCGGTATCTTCCGCAGGAACCAAAACCTGCGGTAAATCCAATTGAGGAAGTGCGTTTAGTGTTGAGATTGCGGCAGCGCCGCGTCTATGTTTACCGCCAAAATAAGGTGCAAGTTAGTTTCCCGGTGGCTGTCGGTAAAGGCGGCTGGGAAACTCCTACAGGCAATTTTAAAATTACACACATGATCAAAGATCCGGTTTGGGAACATCCTTGGACGGGAGAACTTGTTCCTGCGGGGCCGGACAATCCTTTGGGGAGTAGGTGGATCGGGTTTTGGACGGATGGTAAAAATGTGATTGGTTTTCACGGTACTCCGAATCCAGAGTCGATCGGGCGGGCGGCTTCTCACGGTTGCGTCAGAATGTTTGATAAAGACGCGCAGGCTTTATTTGAGAAAGTCGCTGTTGGTACGCCCGTGATAGTCGAGCATTAGTTATATCAATTCCGGTTGCAACGACCTATGACAAGCGAGGAGACGGCAGTGCCGTGTCCCTACCGAAAATAATATTGCGCAAGAAACGGCATTGCCGTGTCCTCTATTTTGGGGTAGGGAAACGGCATTGCCGTGTCCTCCGTTTCTTAAATCTTAAACATCTTTCAGCAACAGGCTTTCGGGCCTGTTCCACAAAGAGTTAAATAGATTGCTGGTATTTTTCCAGCAACTCAGGGATGTAATCGTAGCCGTCAACTCCGATCGCCGGAATGATATTCGATCGACTTTTCGCCAAAGCTTGTTTAAAAGATTCGGCCCCCATTTGTCCCCGCAAAATTGTCAGCAAACCCGCCGATTGACGCCACTCCGCCGCCCCAATTTGCTCCAAAGTATACATTCCCAAACAGCCAGCAAATATCGCTTTTTCCAGTTCGCTGGTGCTGTAATAAGCTTGAGCTAAATAAGCCAAATTCAGACCTTGCAAATATAAATCTCCCGAGAATTGAGCAGCTTGCCAACCTTTGAGCAAATATTCGATCGCACTTTCGGAATTTTCCAGCGCAATTTTAGCAATTCCCAGACTGCTGGAACAAAAAGCTTGGCTTTGCCGGTCTCCCAATTTTTCCGACAGCAGCAAACCTTGTTCCAAATAGCCGATCGCACTTTCATAAACCTCCGGTTCCACATCCTCCAACTGCCGCGCTTGAAACACCTCGCTGTAACCCAAATTAGCCAGCGCATTCGCCTCGCCTTGCCGCTCTCCCGCTTGCCGTGCCATAATTAAAGCCCGCTGGCTGTAATTAATCGCTTCCTGATAGTTTTTTTGAGCAACATAGTTGCGGCTGATGTGATTGAGATTGGCAACTTCGCAAGCTTTGTCTCCTTCGGTGCGGGCAATTTCCAGCGATTGCTTGTGCAGCAAGATCGATCGCTCGTAGGCCCCCGCCGCCTGCATCGAATAACCCAAAAGCGTCAGAATCCGAGCCTTAGCTTGAGTACCTTCAACTCGGCGCAGCGGTTCATCTAAATAATCCAAAGTATGGCGCAGAGACTTGCCGTCAAACGAAGCAAAAATCCCGCCGTAAAGCGGAAAATATTCGCGCCCAGAAAAAGCGCGCAAAATTTGCAGAGTTACTTGAAAACAAGCATTTGCCAACTGCTCCCCGCTCTTGGTAGAATTGTTAAATCCGCTGGCTAGTTGACTCCAAATTACCGCAAAAGTAATGTAAGTAGAGATTGAAGCTTTGGTTGACACTTTGGAATCGTAAACTTGCTTGTCAAACCACGTCGCCAAAGCCCGCTGCAAGCACTGCAAAATAATCGCCAATTCCACCAATACGCCTAACTCTATATTAGATTGCTTGGCGGCTAATTCTACTACAGAGCCGCCGAGCGCGATCGTATTCAAAAGAGCGTTGGGAAACGGACTGTTAACCTTTTTTGCCCAAAAAGCCCAAGGCCCATTTTGTTCGGGAGTGCCGGCAAATCCTAGCTGCTGCGGCTGATAAACCCAGCCCACGAGTTCCGGTTCCAACCGCTGCCAAGATTCTAAACCTTTGGCAATCCCGGCGGTGATTTGCTGCAAATCTCGCTCGGTTTCAGGGTTGGAAGTTTGCAGCAATTGTTGGTGCAAGGATTTTGCCAATTGCTGCAATTGATCGAGAGTCAGCGGATGTTCTTTATTCGGATCGATTACTTGCAATAATGCCAAGAGGCGGCCGTTAGATTCGGCGGTAAGGATTTGTTGGATCGAAGATGCGATTTCGCGATCGATCCGGTTATCTTTCTGCCAGCGTTCCCATTCTCCTTGGATGGTTTTGAGCGCTCGGAGGGTGCGATTTGCCTTGGCTTGTTTGATTTCGTCTTTTTCATTTCTGAGCTGATTTTCGGTGGCATCCAGGCGTTCGCCGAAACAGCGTTCAAAGATTTCGCCGGTGCCGGCGGCAATGTCTTGCACCAGCATTTGATAGACTTGTTCTTTAGAGCGAATTTGACCTTTGAGGGTGATTTCGACAATTTTGTCGATTAGGGCTAAGTAGCGATCGCGCAGTGAGGTAGATTCTGGCATAATTTATTTTTAGTTAATAACTTTTTATTGACACCGCTGGCAGTTAGCAGAAATTGATGCTGCTACTTAATTTTACAGTTCATCTGGATTAATGCCCATTGCTCGGAGGCGATCGGCTAAACGATTTGCTCGCTGTTTTTCTGATTCTGCTCGCTGTCTTTCTGATTCAGCTTGTTGCCTTTCTATTTCAGCTTGCTGCCTTTCAAACTCGGCTCGTTGGCTTTCCAATTGAGCTCGCTGTCTTTCAAATTCTTCAGGAGTCGGAACCAAATTCCCATTAATATCGTACCAGCGCAGCCACAACCTTTCATTTTGCAGGAAAGCACCTTGCCACAAACCCAAACTTAACTGTATTTCCGGTATCCAGAATCGAGAACCTGTTAACACTTGTTCGCGGTAACGGTTGCCAATTAACCGAAATACTCTCAATTGGTTGTTGTATTTGCTAAAAACAAAGTAATAAGGAATCTTCAAAATTCTTTCGTAAACCTGCCACTTAGTCGGCGGTTTGTTTGGTGCTGATTCTGTCAGTCCCAAATCTTCATCTTCCGTACCGGGCGACAGAAATTCGATCGCGATTAAAGGAGTTACTGCTTCGTCCCAAATCACGTAACTTTGGCGCAAGTCTCTGTCTTGGTAAAATCTAGAAACTCCTACAACTAAATACCAATCGGGTCTTTTGTACCAATTGGGATGGTTGGAGTCGTAGTATAGATTGAGATCGCTGGCCGAGAACAGGCGATCGGGTGGATAATTAGAGGGGAGGCAGCTATCGCACAAAAGTTGCGCTTGCCACCGGTGATATTCGTCAGGCAAACCGGGCTCCTCCGGGTCTTCACTGGGTAGATCGTACATCGTCGGCAGCACTTTTGTCGGAGAAGATTGCGAATCTGGTATGTACATAGTTATACAATTATCCCTGCGAGATGTTCGGGAGATTCAGGCGCTACGGTAATTGTAATATTATAGCGCGATGCGATTTGTTGCGGCAGAAAATCGGTATCTTTTGCACCGGGAATGCGATCGAGATAGCAATCTTTAGTGAAATCGATCGCCCTAAATCCTGCTTAAAAAGCGGGACTTTAAGAACATTCCTGTTCCCTGCTTCAAAAGTAATTCTTTACGTGTAACTCTTGCTGGGAATTTGAATATATGAATCCGGCATTTCATTCTGCTGGTGAATAGCAAAAAAACGGCGCTCAATTTCTTTAAGAACTGCTGCATCATAATAAATCATGCCACAATCCACACAAATCTCAACAGGCGTGTTAGGCACTAGCAAGTATTTACCTTGATGGCTGTAAAGGTAATTGATTCTACGTTCCTCATAGCGGTCGCTACCGCAGGTATTACATCGAATTTCTCGCATGAGTTTATCCTCTGGTTCTAGGGTTTATAAAATTTGGGGGACTGGGAATATATACAGTTATAATTGCTACTCTTTCACCGCGCCAACCACAGACTATATGAATAGGAATTTCACTTGCATAACCTAATATTAGACAACTTTCACCTCGACCAGTGTTAGGATATTGCTCAAGAATCTCTCCGTTGAGTAAAGCTTCCTCAACCTGAGTAAAGGTTAAGCCATCAGCCTGACGCTCGATATCTCCATGAGCTGTATAAACATACAGATTTTGGCGAACTCTTGCTTTAATTTCCTCTACTTTCATTTACTAGCTTCCACCAAGAGAGGTTCGACTCGCTCGTGGCTAACCAGTCGGTGGGCATAAACTAGACAAGCCTGAATATCTTCTCGTTCTAGCCATGAATAGCCTTCTAGAATCGTTTCAGGAGTGTCGCCAGCGGCTAACATTCCTAGAATATGCTCAACTGCAAGACGGCGACCCCGAATAATCGGTTTTCCGTTAAATATTTGGGGATTTACTGTGATTCGTTCTAAGAGTTTTTGAGCATCCATAATTTGAGGCATAATGAGATATCTTATATTTTATCATTGTTTATGATTTCCGAACCCCTAACTCTCTCAAAAACCAATCCTGTTTTAGCAGCCAAAGGATTAACCCGCCGCTTTGGCGGTTTAATTGCCGTGAATGACGTATCTTTTACAGTTGAAAAAGACGAGATATTTGGACTGATCGGCCCCAACGGCGCGGGCAAGACTACTCTATTTAATTTAATGACTGGACTAATCCCCAGCAACAGCGGCCAACTGATATATCAAAACGAGGATATTTCCCAATTGAAGCCTTATCAAATTGCGAATAAAGGTATTGCCAGAACCTTTCAAAATATCCGTTTGTTTGGGGAACTTTCTGTTAGTGAAAACGTGGCGATCGCCCGACACATCCACAGCCGATCGCACAATCCCGTTTTATCGCTGCTGGCCGGCATATTCGCGCTGCCATCCGCGAACGCAATGGAACGCCAAACCCGCGCCAAAGCGTTAGAATTGCTGGAATTGGTCGGATTGGGCGATCGGGCGAACGAACAAGCCAAAAACTTGCCCTACGGCGACCAAAGACGTTTGGAAATTGCCCGCGCTTTAGCCCTAGACCCGCAGATATTGCTGTTAGATGAACCAGCGGCAGGGATGAATCCGAATGAAAAGCATAAATTAAGCGAATTTATCCGAGAAGTGCGCCAAAAATTCAATTTAACTGTAATATTGATCGAGCATCACGTACCGCTGGTTATGGGATTGTGCGATCGCATTGCCGTGCTGCATTTCGGTCAGCTAATTGCCTTGGGAGAACCTGCTATTGTCAGGAATAATCCTGCTGTAATAGAAGCTTATTTGGGAGATGAAAAATAACTCAGAAAACCCGTCGATTGGAAATCGCGGCTACACAAACAATGTCCGCCTACGCGGACTAAGAGTAATATTAAAAACTCAGATAAGGCAGCAATATTACCCAATCTGTAGGGGCGGGTTAACCAATAATAATTGCCTAAAATCGACAATCTCGTAAACCCGCCCCCCCAACGACAAATCTCAAACTCAAAGTCAGATAAAATGCACAATATTCCCTCAAAAACGACCCAAAACATCCTCTTAGAACTCAAAAATCTTTCTGTAAACTACGGCGGAATTCAAGCCCTGCAAAATATTAATCTCACAATTAATGCAGGCGAAGTTGTCAGCCTCATCGGTGCGAACGGTGCAGGAAAAAGTACCGCACTCAGGGCTATTTCCAAAATAGTTAATTTGCGCCAAGGGCAAATTATTTATAACGGGCGCGACATTACCCGCCGCCAAGCCCACGAAGTTGTCAAACTCGGAATTGCTCACAGCCCGGAAGGGAGGCGGGTTTTGGCGCAGCAAACCGTGCTGGTAAACTTGGAATTAGGGGCCTATGTTCGATCGGACACAGCGGCCGTAAAAGCAGATTTAGACTACCAATTTAAACTATTTCCCAGGCTAGCAGAACGCCGCAGCCAGCTAGCAGGAACCCTCAGCGGCGGGGAACAGCAAATGCTGGCGATCGCCCGCGCCCTGATGTCGCGCCCAAAACTGCTACTATTAGACGAACCCAGTTTGGGTTTGGCGCCGGCCATAGTCAAAGAAATCTTTGGGATTATCCAACATTTGCGCTCCACGGGCGTTACAATTCTGTTGGTCGAACAAAACGCCAGTTTAGCACTGCAAATTGCCGATCGGGGTTATGTACTAGAAGCTGGTAACATTACTCTGACAGGAATTGCATCAGATTTGCTAAAGGACGATCGAGTTAAGAGGGCATACCTAGGTTGATCTGGTTAATTTTAGGAATCTTGACCGCTTTCTTTGAAGCCGTCAAAGACGTTTTTAGCAAACAAAATCTCAAACAAAGTGACGAATATGTCGTCGCTTGGTCTCTGGCATTCTTTTCGGTCATCTTTTTAACACCCTGGGTAATTTCTACCGGAATTCCGGCATTAAACTCTCAATTTGCGATCGCTTTATTAATCGGAGGTAGCATCAACGCAGTCACGGCTGTTCTCTACATCAAAGCCATCAAAGTATCCGATTTATCTCTAACAGTCCCGCTGGTAGCTTTGACACCGTTATTCATGCTGCTAACTTCACCCTTAATTGTCGGAGAATATCCCAACTTTTTTGATTGTATTGGCATTTTGCTAATCGTCGCAGGTTCTTATTTATTAAACATAAAAGAGAAATCCCAAGGATATTTAGCCCCATTCAAAGCACTGCTGAAAGAACCGGGTCCGAAATTCATGTTAATCGTGGCATTCCTGTGGAGTATCACCTCAAATTTTGACAAAATAGGCGTGCAAAATTCATCCCCTATTTTTTGGCTGTTCTCTTTATTCGGTACAATGAGTATCTTACTACTCCCAGTTTTACTGCACAAAACCCCAAATCCCAGCCGCAAAATCCTCAAACAATTACCGATGCTAGCAGCTATGGGATTTTTCAATGCTGTAGGAGTGCTTTGTCAAATGCAAGCTTTGACATTAACCTTAGTAGTGCAAGTAATAGCTATCAAACGTACTAGCGTGTTAATGGGTGTATTGTTCGGCCACTTTATTTTCAAAGAAAAAGACATTCAACAAAGATTATTAGGCGCAGCAATAATGGTTTTCGGAGTTTTCTTTATCAGTTTGTAGATTGAAACCTCAGAAACTGGAAATCATCCATCTCTCTCTTCTCGAACTCTGCGTACTCTGCGCCCTCTGCGGTTCAAAAATTCTAATAGAACCGGATTGAAAATAAGTCATGCTATACTAAGAGCGATCGCACCTTTCACTATTTATAAACATAAACTAAAAATTAATGCACAAAATAGCCGCAACACCAGGAGGCTGGAACCCCCAAGCCGAAGGAGTAATATTCATCCAACAAACCCCCGCACCAATAATCTTTATTAGCGCGGCGGATACAGATATTCAAACCCTCGCAGCCGCCGCATCAAAACTACCAGCAGAATTCCCCAAACTCCGCGCCGTGAATCTGCTGCAATTGCAGCAGCAATTAACCATTGACACCTATGCAGAAGAAATTTTAGAACACGCAGAAGTAATAATTATCAGGCTGTTGGGAGGGCGTTCCTATTGGTCTTACGGCTTGGAAATCCTGCGGGAAACAGTGGAAAAAACCCAAGCTAAACTGATTGTAATGCCGGGAGACGACAGTCCAGATCCCGATTTAATCAGTCATTCAAATGTATCGCTGTCAGCAGTCAATCAACTGTGGCGCTACTTCACAGAAGGCGGAGTCCAAAATTTTGTTAACGCCCTAGAATTTGCCGCCGATACTTGTCTCAAAACTGCTTACAATCCGCCGCTACCTCAAACAGTTTCCCGCGTCGGAATCTACGATTGGGGAGGACGCGCGGGGGCGTCTTTGGAAACTTTTCAACCAGATTCCGATCCCCCTAAATCCCCACCCCCCCCTGCCCCTCACAAGGGGGGAGAAACGGAGACTTTGACCACTTCTTGCTCCCCCCTTATTAAGGGGTCTGGGGGGGATCTCCGGGTTGGGAAACACTCCCTAAAGGCCACGAGGAGGGCGGGCACGGGGGCACCGCCCCTACGGTAGGAATCTTATTTTATCGCGCTCATTATTTGTCTGGAAACCTAGCACCTATCGATGCACTTTGTCAAGCTTTATCAGAGCGAAACTTAGTACCAGTTCCCGTGTTTGTGTCTTCTCTGCGGGAACCAGATTTACAAGTAGAATTGCTGGAATATTTTCAACCGAAAGACGCAGAACCAATTCAATTATTGCTGAACACGACAAGTTTTGCAATCTCCGGTTTCAACAGTCCCGACTCAGAACAAAATACCTTAAAATTATTAGATGTTCCAGTATTGCAAGCGATATTCAGCGGCGGCGGTTTGGAACAGTGGGAAAGCGAACTGCAAGGACTTTCGCCCCGCGATGTGGCGATGAATGTAGCTTTGCCAGAAGTTGATGGCAAAATCATTACGAGGGCGGTTTCTTTTAAGGCTGTCCAAACTTGGAATAGCGAATTAGAAACCGATGTTGTCGGTTATGTCGCTGCGGGCGATCGCATTTCATTTGTAGCAGATTTAACTACAAACTGGGTCAAACTAAAACAAACTTCAACCGCCCACAGACGCATCGCCATAATTCTCGCAAATTATCCCACTCGCAACGCAAGATTGGCCAACGGCGTCGGCTTAGATACGCCCGCTAGCTGTGTGGAAATTATGAAAGCTTTGCAGCAAGCTGGCTATCAAATAGATAACATTCCCAGCAGCGGTACAGAGTTAATTGAAATGCTGACTTCTGGCGTGACTAATGACCCGGAAGCACGGGAATTGCGCCCTATAAATCAATATTTAGATTTGGCAGAATATCAAGAGTATTTTGCAACTTTGCCGCCGCAAGTACAAGAGGGAATTTGCAATAGATGGGGATTGGCGGAAGGCCATGCACAACGTAGGGACACGGCATTGCCGTGTCCCTACCTCCTGACAGCAATGCCATCTCCAGACGGTATTTTTCCGATTCCGGGGATTCAGTTTGGGAATGTGTTTGTAGGAATTCAACCGTCGCGGGGATATGAAATTGACCCGAGTTTGAACTATCACGCACCGGATTTAGAACCAACTCACAATTACCTAGCTTACTATTATTGGCTGCGAGAAAAGTTGGGAACTCAGGCAATAATTCATGCCGGAAAACACGGTAATTTAGAATGGCTTCCCGGTAAAAGTGTGGCTTTGTCTGGCAACTGTTATCCCGAAGTTGCATTAGGCGCGATGCCGAATTTTTATCCGTTCATTGTCAACGATCCGGGAGAAGGTTCCCAGGCAAAAAGACGATCGCAAGCCGTGATAATCGACCACCTCACCCCGCCGATGACTCGCGCCGAACTTTACGGGCCTTTGCAGCAGTTAGAGGCCTTAATCGACGAATATTGCGAGGCCCAAAGCTTAGATCCGTCTCGATTACCGATGATTCGCGATCGCATTGTCGCCCTCACCAACAAAGAAAACTTAGATAAAGACTTAGGAATCCAACTAAATAAATCGGAATTTACCGAATTCATCACCCGCACAGACGGCTATCTTTGCGAACTCAAAGAATCGCAAATTCGCGACGGATTGCACGTGTTCGGACAGTGCCCCGAAGGCAGACAGTTGAGAGACTTGATAATTGCGATCGCCCGCCATCCTAGCACAAATCGCATCGGCTTAACCCGCGCCCTAGCAGAAGACTCAGGCTACGACTTCGACCCCTTAACCACCGCCGGCGATTTAACCGCAGAATTGGAAGAAAAAGCCGCAGAATTAGTAGATGAATTAATCCAAAATATCAGCGTTTATCCGCGTTCATCTGCGGTTAAAAATCTGAAAATAGGACAAGCAACACAACCAGAAATAAACTGGATCGAAAACTATCTTTTACCATCCCTCCTCCAAACAAACCAAGAAATTACTAACCTGTTGCGCGGCTTAGATGGACGGCACATACCCAGCGGCGCATCCGGTGCACCAACTCGCGGGAGACCCGATGTATTGCCCACAGGACGCAATTTTTACTCTGTAGATATCCGCGCCATTCCCACAGAAACCGCCTGGAGAGTTGGGCGAGTTGCGGCCGAAACTTTAATCGAAAGATACACTCAAGAAAACGGCGAATATCCGAAAACTTTGGGCTTGTCGGTGTGGGGAACATCCACCATGCGGACGGGGGGAGACGACATCGCTGAAGCACTTGCATTGATCGGAGTTCAACCAATTTGGGACGGGCCTTCGCGCCGGGTTGTAGATTTTGAAATCTTGCCAGTTGCTGTTTTGGGGCGGCCCAGAGTTGATGTTACTTTGCGAATTTCTGGGTTTTTCCGCGATGCTTTTTTTAACTTAATCGATTTGTTTGATTCTGCGGTAAAAGCTGTGGCGGATTTAGATGAATCGGTAGAAGACAATCCTTTAGCAGCACAAGTTAAACAGGAGATTCAGGATTGGGAATCGACTGGTTTAAGTCGGGAAGATGCGGAAGTTCGATCGCACTTTCGCGTCTTCGGTTCCAAACCTGGCGCTTACGGCGCGGGACTTCAAGGCATAATTGAAGCTCAAAACTGGACAGACGACGCAGATTTAGCAACAGCTTACATTAATTGGAGCAGTTACGCTTATACAAGTACCTCCCCAACTTCTTCTGGTAAAGATGTGGCTAATTCCACAAATACCCCCCCAACCCCCCCTTATCAAG
>JAUBOG010000399.1:4210-6357 GCA_036700105.1 Microcoleus occultus BM001215583 | reverse complement strand
CCCCCCTTAAAAAGGGGGGGACAAGAAGTTACTCAAAGTCCCCCTTCTTAAGGGGGATGCGAGGGGGATCTCCGGCCAATTAACAGTGTTAACTGAACCGTATTGGGATATATTCAAGTTACTGCTGCTATTTACGAGCTGTTAAAATATCGGTATGTATTTGAGGAAAGAGGCGCGATCGCGGTTAAAGGTAAAGGAGAGACGATCGCCCATTGGCTAAAGGCTAAAATCGACCGTCCGATCTCGGACTGCAAAATACTCTAATATCTCGCTACTAGATGCGATGACCGATCGATAGCCGATCGAAACTATCGGTGCGATCGCCCAATTTCCTCAAAACTGATTCCGACCGAGGCTATCGGTGCGATCGCCCGCCCCAGAAATCTCCACCCTTGATTTTTCACGGACGCTGTGCAAGTTCTAAAATAATTAGAGGCGGTAGTTAGCACGCGAGCCCGAAAACCTAACTGCTACCGATCGGACAGTTAAATACTAATTCACGATCATGAATTTCAAACTTCTAGCTTTAGCAGTATCAGGAATCTTAACAGTTGGGGTTGCAGGCAGCGCCGCTGCGGTTGTGACGGCATCCCCTGTACGATCGTCCACAGATTTGACAGAATTTAAAGCTGCACCTTCCCAAGGTGCGATCGCCCAAAATGTCGAAGAACAAACCAATATTCGGGTCTACGAAAAAGCCAGCCCGGCGGTTGTTACCGTCGATACAGATAAATCTAACGGCAGCGGCACAATTATCAGCCCCGACGGCATGGTTTTAACCAACGCCCACGTTGTTTCCGCCGGCGGTACCGTGAATATAATTCTGTCAGACGGCAGAAAACTAATCGCCGATGTCGTCGGATTCGGCGAAGAAGGCCTAGATTTAGCCGTGGTTAAGATTCGCAATCAAAACAATTTACCCACCATTCCTTTAGCCCGTCCCGGTTCGGTGAAAGTCGGGCAACAAGCATTTGCGATCGGCAATCCATTCGGTCAATTTCAAGGTACTTTTACAGTCGGCATCGTCAGCCGCATCGACGCGCAGCGAGGCTTAATTCAAACTGACGCAGCCATCAATCCCGGCAATTCTGGAGGCCCGCTGCTCAACAGTTCAGGAGAATTAATCGGCGTCAATACTTCTATTTTTACTCGCGGTCAAGGCGGAGGCAATATCGGTATCGGTTTTGCAATTTCCGCAGACAAAGTGCCTGCTTTCCTAACTGCGGTGCGAGAAGGGCGAGCTCCCCGCGTTGCTCAAAGCCGATCGCCCTTTGGCAGCAAATCACCTCAAAAAGTGGCGTTAAACGGGCCCGCCGTCAGCGGTAAACTCACCGACAAGTCTAGCGTTCTGCCCACCGACAACAGCTTTTTTGACCTCTACTCCTTTGAGGGAAAAGCGGGCCAGGAAATCACAATAGAAATGAAAAGTCAAGAGATCGATCCTTATTTAATTTTGCTCGGCCCCAACCAGCGCGAAATCGCTCAAGATGACGACGGAGCAGGCAGCAAAAACGCCAGAATTACAGTTAAGCTACCAGCAGACGGCACTTACACGTTAGTGGCAAATTCCTACGAAGCTAAGCAGTTGGGGACTTATACGTTAGAACTGAAAGCGAGTGTTCCTAGTTCGCCTTCACGGGCGATTTTGCAAGAAGCAGGCGCTTTAGTCGCAGGTGGCCCGGTATTGCCGTCTGACAACAGTCTGTATCGCGAGTATACTTTTGAAGGTCGATCGGGTCAGTCTGTAGCCATTTCCCTCGAAAGTACAGATTTCGATCCCTATGTGGCTATCTTTGGCCCTAACGGCCGATTAGTGGCAGAAAATGACGACGGGAGCGATTCGACTAAAAATGCGTTTCTGAGCGTTACATTGCCCGCTACGGGCCGCTACCGCGTAATTGTCAATGCTTACGATGCTTCAGGCCGGGGTCGTTACACTCTAACTGTCCGTTGAAAATTGGTAATTGGAATTGGGAATTGGGAATTGGGAATTGGTAATTGGGCATAGGCATAGGGCATAGGGGATTGGCAAATTAAAAAAGTTGAATTATTTTTTTTCCTTCTTCCTTCTTCCTTCTTCCTTCTATCCGTTACATCCGTTACATCCGTTACACAATCCGTTGCCGAACTTCCTTCTGACATCCGTT
>JAUBOG010000399.1:2085-4110 GCA_036700105.1 Microcoleus occultus BM001215583 | reverse complement strand
ACTTCCTTCTGACATCCGTTACATCCGTTACACAATCCGTTGCCGAACTTCCTTCGTTACAAATTGAGGTAATTCATGCGTCAAGTTAGTAGATTTTGGGCGATCGCGCCAATAGCTTTGTTAGCTGCTTTTTGGGCAAAACCGACTGTATCCTCGCCTGTTTCGGATACAGTTGGAGTCTCCAACAGTAGAAGTTCCAGCTTGATTTTAAAATCACCTGCTGCGATCGCTCAAGAAAGTCCAAAGCCGTCACCTTCTCCACAGCAGTCGCCACAGCAGTCGCCAACTCCTTCGCCGATTCCTGCTGCGGAGTCGTCTAAGGTGATCATGGAACAACAGGGAGAACTCAGCCCTGCAAAGTCTTCTGTACTGCCCTCGGACAGTAGTTTGTACGACGAGTATACCTTTGAAGGCACTCAGGGTCAAAAAGTGGTTGTCACCGTAGAAAGTACCGAGTTTGATACTTATCTCGCTCTTTTCAATTCCCAGGGCGAGCTACTTGCAGAAAATGATGATGCGACGCAGCAAAATTCCAATTCAGAGCTTACTGTTACCTTGTCTGCCAACGGTCGCTACCGCATTATTGTCAATGCTTTCGAGCCGCCTCCAAAAGGTAGAGGCAAGTACAGTTTGACCGTCCGCGAAGCAATTGGAAATTAGTTTGAACGAAACTTCGGAGTCAGGACACGGCAATGCCGTGTCTTTATTAATATTAGGACGATTTCACTACAAGCAACTGCGATCGACTCTGGAACGATCGGTTTGACGATATTGTATCTGTAATTTGTCGAACTCAGTCAGAGCCGCGATCTGATGTTGCTGATTCCCACCGACAGATATACTCTAGTTCGCGCGGGGAAGTTCTGAGAGCGATCGGATTTTGGATGAGGTAGAGATCGGTCAATTTAGACAATGATTCTATTACATACACGGCGCGCACCCCAGTTTAATCAGGTGCGCGCTTGGTACTTGAGGCTATTACGTACGGAGAGGGTGGGATTTGAACCCACGTTAGGTCGCCCTAAAGTAGTTTTCGAGACTACCGCATTCAACCGCTCTGCCACCTCTCCAATGGATTTGAGATGCGAGCTAAAGATATTTTACCGCACAGTGCGCCAAATTGTAAATCTTTATAAAAAAGAAGTTTGATTTTCTTCGGACTCCAGAGTCGTCTTAAATCCCCCGGCTGGAGTCCACTGAAGGGCTCCGTCGCGCCCTGTCCAGAAAATCTGCGTTTTATTTTGGCGCAGTTGGGCTGCGGTTTCTGGGTCGATTTCGTCAGCAGAGGCGATCGCCACTTGCGGCCCAACTGCGCCCAATAACTCCGCCGTCAGAGTTTTTCCCGACCACCACAGCACTTGAGCCGGCTTCAATGTTCCTGTTGCTGCCAATTTTTTTTGTGCTTCCGGTGTCATTTCACCGACAAGCAACCAAGTTCGATTTCCCACCAGCAATTCTACCATCGGAATCTCGGCATTTACGAACTGCAACCGCGTAGAGCCCAAATCGACTGTACTGTTAGTTTCTAAAGGTAAGTAAACGCCTTGGCGAGATTGCACGGCCGTCATCAATTCCCGATCGCTGGCGCGGTTAATTTTGGTCGGAGTGTTGTTATCATAAAATGTTTTAATTGGCAAGCGTTCTAGTAATTTTCCCCAACCCCCGCTCAAACCTAAATGACCGTGAGTGGCGATCGCAAAATTTACAGAATTAACTCCTTGCTGCTGCAAAAAAGGCAGCACTGTAAACCTGACAGTATTTTCATCACCGCTATTAATCAGCACCACTTTTCCCTTATCTTGAATTACTAAAACAGGCTCGTTAGATGTCGCCAGCAAAGTAACTTGAAACAAAGATGCTTGAACGTGCCAAGCTGGCAAAACTACAAGCCCAATTCCCATCACAAGCGCCAGCGGTAAAATCCAAGCAGATGAAAAACTCGGCAGCGAAATAACTCTACTTTTCCCCGACTTCCCTCGGACTTCTTCCTTCTTCCCTCGGACTTCTTCCTTCTTCCCTCGGACT
>JAUBOG010000399.1:0-1985 GCA_036700105.1 Microcoleus occultus BM001215583 | reverse complement strand
TCTTCCTTCTTCCCTCGGACTTCTTCCTTCTTCCCTCGGACTTCTTCCTTCTTCCTTCTTCCTTCTTCCTTATGCTTTCCCCCGAGCCAAACCCAGCAGATTAAACTGTAAAGCGCGATTAGCTGAAACACCGATACTTGACCGACAGCTACCGAATTACCGGGCAATTGCGAGAAATATTGGGCGATCGCAATTAACCCCTTTGCCGGATAGTCCAGCAATTGCGCTAAAACACTGCCAGCGGGTGTAAAAATCAATCCAGAAGCAGCGCTAACCATTCCCCCAATACTCAAAATCCACAGCAAAGGAGCGGCAATAATATTGACTAAAATACTGTAAGGTGATACCACGCTAAAAACGTAAAGTAGCAGCGGCAGCACCCAAACTGAAGCGGCGATCGGAACCACAACAATCGAAGCGATCGCGGGCGGCATCCAGTCCAACTTTGCCATCAGCGGCGGCGCTGTCACTATCAACCCCAAAGTTGCCAAAAAACTCAGTTGAAAACCTAAATCCCAAATCCACAAAGGATTAACTAACAGTAAAATAGTAGCAGCGATTAACAGCAATCCCAAAGGCTTAACTTCGCGACTTAGCACCAAAGCAAATAGCGTGCCGAATCCCATCAAAGCGGCGCGGCATACTGAAGCTTCAAAACCTGTCAATCCCACGAGCAAAAATAAAGCACCGGCGCCAAATCCAAATTGCAATTGTTTGGAAAAACGCCTGGTTAAAGCTAGAACTAAACCCAAAACCATCGAAACTTGAGTGCCGGAAGCTGCGATCGCGTGGGCCAATCCAGCTTGCACAAAAGAGTCGCGGATGTTGTAGGGTAAGTCAACTGCTTGTTTGCCGAGGGCGATCGCACTTATCAAAGGCCCTTCGGGAACATTCAACTGCGATAGTTGCGATCGCACGATCCGCATCCGCATCGCTTGAATTTTCGACGGCCGCATCCCGCTTGCATCCCAGAAAGCTGCCGTTTTGCTGTTAAGCCGATTGACATCCGCGATCGCATTTTCTCTCCTCCAGTCAATCTGACGCCCTTTGAACCCGGCAAAAGCCCCTTCTCTGGCCAAATATGCTTGAAAATCAAAAGCCCCCGGATTCGAGGGAGGCTGCGGTTTGTACAAGGAGCCCACAACTGCGATCGTATTGTCTGCGTACAAGCCCGTTGCTTGCAGCAGAGGCACGGTCACGTAAAGTTTCCCGGATACTTCGCGGTTGACGACTACTCCTCCCTCACCGCCGTTGATTTGGCTGACTAAATCTGTGTCTAGCCAAAATTGCGATCGGCCCGATCGAGTTAACCGCGGCGTACTGACAACTCTACCGCGAACTGTCACCGCCACTTCTTGAGTGTTTCCCCCAGCCGGAATCAGTTTGCTGATGTCATTAATTGCCGGTTGGGGCGATCGAACTGCAAAATAAACGCTAGCTAGAAATGCCGCCAAACCCGCCACAGCCCACACCCATTTCGCTCTCGGCAAAATCTGCAACAGACTCAATTCTGCCGCCGGTTCCAAGGGTCGATCGAGAGCCTTTTCTTTTTGTCTGCTGCGTCTAGTCTTGGTAACTTTCACCGAATTTCGAGCAAATTTCCGCAGCAATTTCGGCACGGCGAAAGCAACCGCTATTCCCAAAGCAAGTATCCCGTATCTACCCCAAGAAACCGCTGTAGAAATCAATCCCAGAATGTAGGCAAGACAGAAAATGACACCCGTTGCTTGATTCATTAATTAGCAAGTAATTAGCAATTTTTACTGTCAAAAATAGAATTTGTTTCAGTTTTTACGCATAACTTAATTATTTACAGCAGATTCCACGTTTGTGAAGTGTAGGGACACTCCGAGAGCCCATAGGTGTCAACTTAACGTCAAACGTAGTCATAGACTGCTGTTTATCGTCGAGGCCAGATCCCCCTAAATCCCCCTGATAGTCGGGGGACTTGGAGATCGCTCCGGTTCCCCCCTTCTTAAGGAGGG
>JAUBOG010000398.1:0-6383 GCA_036700105.1 Microcoleus occultus BM001215583 | reverse complement strand
TAATACACCGATCGCCGATCGCCTTTTTCAGTTCAATCTTTAAACTGTTCAAAACGTCAGGTTCATCATCAATACAAACAATCACAGGTTTTTTCATAATTTAGCCAGCCCAGATTTGATCGTATCTATTAAGTCTTTGCTTTTCCACGGTTTGTACAAACAGCAGTATAAATCGGCTTCTTTGACTGCCCGCTCCACAGCCGCTGCATCCGCTTGTCCCGTCAACATCACTGTAATAATTTTAGGATACTTTTGGTGAACTTTAATTAAAAGTTCGTCACCTTTAATTCCCGGCATCAGCCAATCAGAAACAACCACAATCACCTGAGCTTCTTCTTCAAAATCCTCAAGTAAATCTAAAGCTTCATCACCACTTTCAGCTAATTCATAAAAATAATCATCTTTAAATTCATTCTTGAGTTGCATCTTGAGAGTATTCAAGATATCCGGTTCATCATCAACGCAAAGAATTACAGGCTTATTCATCTTTGCCTCTGCGGTTTAATTTTAATGGGCTTACCAACATAACTTGCTTCTACCTTATTGATTTCGGGCGAGGAAGCAGAATATCTGTCCCCTATCTTATTTTAATAGGACTTCCGAACAGAAACCCGGTTTCTCGCAATAAATCTTGTCTTTTTCAGCGAGAGTGCCACTCGCGCTACTGGGAATCAGCCCCCTGCGGGTGAGTTTTGGTTAATAGATTGGCAGCGAGACTGTAAAGCTTGTCTGCCCCGGTACTGACTCTACAGCAATTGTGCCGTCATGTTTTTCAACAATTTTTCTCACAATATCCAATCCCAAACCGCTACCTTCCCCCGCAGATTTAGTCGTAAAAAATGGCTGAAAAATTTTGGGAATAACTTCTGGGGGAATTCCTTTGCCGTTATCAGTAAATTTAAGCACAATATTTGCCTCTTGCTGGTGGGTTTCAATAGTCAAAATACCTTTATACTCCATTGCTTGCAGGGCATTGTGAACGAGATTCGTCCAAACTTGATTCAAGTCATCGGGATAGCAGACAATTCTGGGTATATCTCCGTAATTTTTAACTACTTCTATACCTTGTTTGAGTTGATTTTGATAAAGGGTTAACACGGTTTCAATACCGTCGTGCAAGTTCGCATCGACTTTTTCTTGCTTGCTATCGAAATGAGCGTAGCTTTTCAAGGCAAATACCACTTTTCCCGACTTCGCTGTCGCTCTTTGGATCAGGCTAATACTTTTTTTAAAGCTCGCAAACTGGTAAGCAGTATTTAACACTACTTCCCAATCCGGCAATTTAAAAAAAGGCAACAAATGTTGGATGTTTTCGTAGATTTCCATGTCAACTAAAGTATCGGCAATTTCATCGGGATTTTCCACACATACTTCCATCAAATCCTCGGTCAACTGCTGCTTGAATTTTCGCTTCTCTCTGCTGGTAAATGAAGTTTCTTGATGGGTAGCTCTGTAAAGTAAAGTTAAAAAATAAGCTTGGCTTTCTTCAGACAACTGTTGAAAAAATTGAGGCATTTTTGCTAGATTATCGTCCCAAAAATTCGCGATATTATCAATAGACGAACCTATAATGCCCAGCGGGGTATTGATTTCGTGGGCAATGCCGGCAATCAGTTGTCCCAGTGCTGCCATTTTTTCCGATTGAATCAAATGCTCTTGGGTGGCTTGCAGTTGGTGGATAGCAGTTGCTAAATCTTGATTTTTTTCTTGCAAACTTTGTTGCAGCGAACAAATTTTTAAATGAGTGTCGATCCGGGCTAAAACTTCTTCAACCTGAAACGGTTTGGTAATAAAGTCCACTCCCCCAACTGCAAAAGCTTTAACTTTATCCATCACGTCGTTAATCGCACTGATGAAAATCACCGGGATGTCTTTTGTTATTTCAGAATTTTTGAGCTGCTGGCAAACTTCATAGCCGTCCATTTCCGGCATCATAATATCCAGCAGCACTAAATCCGGGGGCATTTTTTGCGCGGCAGAAAGTGCTAGTTTGCCGTTGGGAACCGGGCGAACTTGATAGCCTTTATCGCTCAAAATTCCTGCCAGCAGCCGCAGGTTTTCTGGCGTGTCGTCCACCACTAAAATATTAGCTCGATTGGTTTTCGGTAAAGTTGAAGTCATCGGGTATTTAATGGTTTTCGCTGATTTCGATTATGTTCAAAATTTTGTCGTATTCAAAATTATTAATGCAGTCTTCAAGCCGATCGGCAAGAGAGGAGTTGACAGTGCGGATTTGTGCGATCGAACTGGCGATCGCCTCCATGTCCACACTCAAAATATTTTGCTTGAATTCGACTACCCAATCGGGAGAAAGAGAGGCGAGCTCCTCCGGTGTCATCACCTCCTGACTTGACTCCCCTGCACCGGCAACACTTTCTGCGGTCGGATCTTCATAAATATAGCGTACTCCTAAATGCTTGCCCATTGCCGCAAAGATATCCTCTTCTCGAAACGGTTTCCGCATAAAATCATCGCAGCCGGCCGAAAGAATCACCGCCCGTTCTTCCTCCAAAACGCTAGCAGTCAAAGCCACAATCGCCGTTGCTTGCCCGCCAGTTGTAGTTTTAATCTGTTTCGTTGCCTCGTACCCGTCCATCACGGGCATTCTCATATCCATCCAAATCAGATGCGGTTCCCACTCCGTAAAAACATCCACCGCTTCTTTACCGTTATTCGCTTCTCTGAGTTCAAATCCCAGCGGACTCAGAAGTTTTACCAACAGTTGGCGGTTCAAAGGTTTGTCGTCCACAATTAGCAAGCGGTAACTCGGCTGATCCGGTTCGAGGGCAACCACTCGGCGCTGAGTTTTTTTGTTTTCAATATCAGCAGCTTCAACCAGATGAACTTGGATGTCAAACTCAAACAATGCACCTTTTCCGACCTCGCTGCTAACAGTAATTTCACCTCCCATTAACTGCACGAACTGGCGGCTGATCGCTAAACCTAAACCCGTTCCTTCCTGAGAATCTTTACCCGTTTTGGTCTGCACGAATGCTTCAAACAACTGATTTATTTCCTCAGCAGCAATGCCTGCACCGGTATCTTGAACTTCAAAATGCAGCGAGTAGCGACCTGGAAATTTGTCGGCGCTGTTTTTGCGTACCTTCGACCGACCTCCCTTGACTTGCACCGACACACCCCCTTCTGAAGTAAATTTTATGGCATTGTTGAGCAAGTTAATTAAAACTTGGCGCAATTTTACTTCATCCGTGCAAATATAATGAGGGACTTCAGCGTCCCGATCGAACATTAATTGCAATCCTTTTTCCTCAGCTCTGAGAGCAAACATATCTTCTAAGTCGTCTAGCATTCGGTAGAAATCGAAGTTTTTTTCATAAATTGCAGTGCGTCCGGCTTCGATTTTTGACAAGTCTAAAACTTGGTTGATTAAAGCCAGCAAATGTTCGCCGCTGCGCAGGATAATTCCCACATCTTCTTGATTTTCGCGAGACAGAGCTTTACTGCGGATCATGACTTGAGCAAAGCCGATGACTGCGTTCAAGGGCGATCGCAATTCGTGGCTCATATTGGCGAGAAAGGTACTTTTAGCTTTGTTGGCGGCTTCGGCGGCTTCTTTCGCCTGCTGCATTTTAATTTCCGCTTGTTTGCTATCGGTAATATCTTTAATAAAACCTTCGTAGTAAAGTAGATTTCCGGCTGCATCGCAGACAGCGCGGCAATTTTCGGAAATCCAGATGATGCTGCCATCTTTGCGGTAAATTTCCGATTCAAAGTTTGACAGTATCCCGTATTCGTCCATCAGCGCTAAAAATTCGCTGCGGCGGTTGGGCTCCACGTAAAGCTGGTTCTGGAAATTCGGCTGTGCTGCGATTAATTCTGCGGTCGATGCGTAGCCGTAGAGTTCAGCTAAAGCGGGGTTAGCGCTGATGTATTTCCCGTCACCGGCTGTTTGAAAAATGCCATTCAAAGCATTTTCATAAATGTTGCGGTACTTTTCTTCTGCTTCGCGGAGGGCGGTTTCGGCTTTTTGGCGATCGGTAATATCGCTAGAAATCGACAAAAAACAAGCTTCTCCGTCGATATTGATGGTTTCTATCGACAGCAGCGCCGTTCTTTCCGTACCGCTTTTATTGCGAAACTTCAGCTCGTAATTGTGAAGTGCTGTCTTGTTTTTTAACATTTGAATCATCCGGTCGCGCTCTCCCAAACTCGCCCAAAAACTGAGCTGCACCGCTGTTTTGCCAATAATTTCTTCTCGGCTGTAGCCGATCATCCGGCAAAAGCTGTCATTGACTTCTATGTGAGTGCCGTCACTGATTCTCGTGATCGTAATTGCATTCGGACTCGAACGAAAAGCTTTAGAAAACTTTTCTTCTGCCTTAGCAAGATCGGCAGTACGTTCGGCAACTTGCACTGCTAAATTTTGGTTGTATTCCGTTAACAGTTTCTCCGCTAGTTTGCGTTCCGTAATATCTTGAAAAGCGCAAATCCCGTAGATAATATTTCCTTGGGCGTCGTAAATAGGAGTTCCCGAAATTTGCATGGGAATAGTTCGATCGTTCGAGCAGATTTCAATGTCATCAACAGTGACACTTTTGCCCTGCAAAGCATTTAATATTGGGTCGCGCTCTGCCGGATAAATTTCCTGAGTTCCAGCTAAATAAGCTCCGTAGGCTTGGCGCAAATTTTCGGAATTTGTCGCCACAAGTCCTTGACCTAAAAGTTGCTCTCCTATCGGATTAACGTAGTTAGGTTTACCATTTGAATCGGAAATAAAAATGCCTAGCGGTACTGCATCGAGAAATTGTTTGACTCGGCTTTCATTTTCCGATAGCGAAGTAAATGACTGCTGCAATTGCTCTGCCATGCTGTTAAAAGAAGCGGCAAGTTCTCCGAGTTCATCTTCGCGATTCAGAGTCAGCTTCGTATCCCATTCATTCCGCGCCAAAGCTTTCGCCGCCGCATTCAATCTTAAAATCGGTCGCACCACCCATTTAGCAGTCAGAATTCCCAGAATTGTCGCCCCGATCAAAGCTGCTACCGAAAGCAAAAAAGTCGTGCGCGTATTGGCGTTAATTTGCTCCATAAAGTCGGACTCTGGCACAACTACCACGATCAGCCAATCCAACCCCCGCTCGTCTTTAAAAGGAGCTACCTGCATAAAATTTCGCTTGCCGTCAACATCAAAGGTAAGCTGTTGGGAATTAGTGATTTTAGCTAAGCTGTCGTAGGATTTCTCTAAATGCTGTGCGGTTTGGCGAATTACCGGATTCTCGCTTTCAGAAGCTTTGATGCGTCTTGTTTCTTGACCTTCCACCGCGAATTCCGGACTCGCCGTTGAAGTCGCAATTAACATCCCCGATCGCTCCATCACAAAAGTTTTTCCCGATTTGCCAATTTTGAGGCTGACGAGAAATTCTTTGATTCTGGAAAATAGCAAATCGCTGCCAGCTACTCCTAACAGTTTGCCCGCTTCGTCGTAGATAGGCATAGCAGCAGTAATTGCCTGTTCTCTCGTCAAAAAATCTGTATAAATAGGAGTCCAAATAGGTTTTTTTGCTGCGGCCGCTGCTATGTACCAAGGACGCATTGTGGGGTTATAAATCTTCGGTGAAATTTGCACTAATTGAAGGCGTTTTCCCTGGGAATCCGCAGTAAATCGAGCTAATTTATTCCCAGTAGATTTGTCTGCAGCAGATATTAAAATCCGATCTTTAGTGCGGATTGCTCCTGAGTGGTCTCCATTTTCTTTGCCCGTGTAAATGATGCTGATCGAATCAAAATATTGAATTTGTTCGAGGAAATGAAGTTCTAATTTTTGTTTGTCTTCGAGGTTCAACTGCCCCAATTTTATGCCTTGAACGTTCAGGCGATTGACAATGTGGGGAATTGACATATAATTTTCCATGCGGTCTTTGATGCGAGCGGTAATTTCTGCCCGCAACTGATCGGCAACATCGTTGACTGCCCGCTGACCGTTTTGGAACGAAAGCCAACCTACAACTCCTACAGTGCCGACAATTTGCACTAAAAAAGGAACTACGAGCACTGTTTGTAAGGGAGCTTTGCCGATAATTTTGGTAGCCCAGCGATTGAGGCGTTTAGGAAACATATTCATCCTAAGAGTAATTGAAATTTGCAATGGAAATTAGTAGATGTTAAAATCTTGGAGCGATAAAAAAGCGAGTCAGCTAAAATCCGGCAGCATTGGAATTATCAGCGCGCTATATCATCCAAATTATTATGCCGATGCAACCAGAAATTATATCAGATCGCATCCGGTTAATTACCTAAAAAAACTGTTTGTTCGAGGGGACGCGATACAGCACTTAGGAATGAGAATTAAATAACTTGCATTTTTTGTAGTTTGGGTTGAAGCATGAAACTTGGGCGTCACGCTTGATTGTTGGGCGAGGTGAAAC
>JAUBOG010000397.1:0-6402 GCA_036700105.1 Microcoleus occultus BM001215583 | reverse complement strand
GGGGCAAGGGGGGGTATCTCCCAAGTTTTTGCGTTTGGTCGATCGCACCGCTGTTGACTTGACAAACTTCGTCACGGGTGCTAACGAATCAGGATATCACGTTGTCGGAGCCAATTGGGGCAAAGAATTTTCGCTACCTGAAACGGTTGTGGGTGTCAGGACTGCCGTTGCGGGCGATCGGGCAGTGCACAACCCCGAACAAACCTTGCAAACCGCCCGAGGAATTGAAGTCGGTCACATCTTCCAATTAGGCACAAAATACTCCGAAGCATTGGGCGCTACCTACACCAACGAACAAGGCGAAGAAATGCCCTTCGTTATGGGCTGTTACGGCGTCGGCGTGTCGCGGCTAGCTCAATCTGCCGTAGAACAATCCTACGACAAAGACGGGATAATTTGGCCAGTGGCGATCGCCCCTTATCACGCCATCATCAGCATCCCCAATATTTCCGACGCCCAACAAGTCGAAGTAGCCGAAAAACTCTACGCAGAACTCAATCAATCGGGCATTGAAACGCTGTTGGACGATCGCGACGAACGCGCCGGAGTTAAATTCAAAGATGCCGATTTAATCGGCATTCCCTATCGCATTGTGACCGGTCGTTCCCTGAAAGCAGGCAAAGTCGAAGTGGTGGAAAGAGCAACTCACAAATCCCATGAAATCCCCATTGATGAAGTTAATTCTACCTTAAAACAGTGGATTGAAGCCGCCATCAAATAAGTCTTTACAATCGGTAAGGTGCGCGCTGCACACCTGCATTAGCTACATTTAGCCTCGTGCACAGTGCGCCCCCTACATTAGCTTCCTCCTTCCTTCTTCCCTCTTCCTGACATCCGTTACATCCGTTACATCCGTTACAGAATCCGTTGCCGAACTTCCTTCTAATGTGAATTCTCTAAAACTTAAAACTCGATATGAATCTGAACCTCAATCAGTTTCTTCGATTCCCTCAATCCCGAATTGGCCGGTACTTAGCCCAAGTAACTATCGTTGCGATCGCCTACGCCGTCGGGGCGAGACTCGCATTTTCAATTCAAGGTATCAACCCCTTTGCTTCCTCGGTGTGGCCGCCTGCAGGAATTGCACAAGCTGGGTTGTTACTGTTTGGGAGGAAAGTCTGGCCTGCCATCATTTTAGGTGTATTTTTTCTGAATTTTGTTAACCCAACCGAACAGGTATTCGCGATTTGGCTGGGGGGAAACGTCGGCGCTGTTCTGCAAGCTGTTTTTGCAGCCACAGTCCTGCGTTGGGTCGGGTTTCGTCCGTCTCTCGAACGTTTGAAAGATGTAGTTAATTTAGTTTTGTTTGGCGGACTTATTTCTACTCAAATTAGTTGCACTATTGGCGGGTTATCGATATATTTAGCTGGCAAAGCCGATTTAGCTGAATATTGGTCTACTCGGTGGAATTGGTGGTTGGGAGATACAATGGGAGTGTTAATTTTAACTCCTTTAATCCTCATATTTTTTCGCCCAAAAGTAACCGCACTCCGCTCAAAAATACAAACAGAAGGCCGCAGCAGTTATTTAATTTGGCGCGGCATCTGGTTGATTTTATTAATTGGAGTAAGCTTGCTGGTCTTTGAGACCAAAAATGAAGCTTCTATTTCTCGCTATCCCCTGGAATACTTGCCGTTTCCTTTGATAATTTGGGCGGCGATCCAATTCGGTCAGCGGGCCGCTGTCCTGGCATCGTTCATCGTCTCAATCATCGCAATTCTCGGCAGTTCTCATGGAGGAGGACCCTTTATCGCCAAAGCGGAAAATATCAGTCAGGCTATCTTATTTTTGCAAGCTTTTATGGCTGTTGTTACGATTACTTCACTGTTGCTGGCAGCAACGGTAGCCGAACGTGCCTCAGCCGAAAAATCCCTGCGAGAAAGCGAAATTAAATATCGCGAACTGGTGGAAAATGCTAACAGTATTATTGTCAAGTTGGACGCGGCAGGCAAAATTACTTTTTTTAACGAGTTTGCAGAAATATTTTTTGGCTACACTCAAGAAGAAATCCTTGGAAAAAGTGCCGTAGAAACAATTATTCCCTCGACGGATATTGAGGGAAACAATTTAGAACTTATTTATAAGGAAATCATACAAAATCCCGATCGCTTTACGAATTATGAAAATGAAAATATCCGGCGCAGCGGGGAACGAGTCTGGTTGTCTTGGGCAAATAAACCGCTGGTGGATGCGGCGGGAGAACTCACGGGAATACTCTGCATCGGCACAGATATCACACAGCGCAGAAAAGCTGAAATAGCCCTCCTTCATCTAAACGAAGAGCTAGAAAATAGAGTCCAACAGCGGACAAATGCTTTGCAGCAAAGCGAAATACAGCTACAAAAACAAAAGTCGGCATTAATTGACTTAGCGAAAAATAAAGCGCTGAATCAGGGAGATTTGAAAACAGCGCTGCGAGAAATAACGGCAACTGCTAGCCGGACTCTGGAAGTTGCGCGATCGAGCGTGTGGCTGTACGATGAAGTCCGATCGAAGATTGAGTGTCTCGATTTGTTCGATCGCACTCTCAACCAGCATTCAGACGGTTTGGAACTATCAGCAGCAGACTGTCCCGCCTATTTTAAAGCACTGCGGGAAGAACGCGCCATAGCTGCTTTCGACGCGCAAAACGATTTCAGAACTAGAGAATTTGCCGAGTCTTACTTAATTCCTTGCGGCATCACTTCTCTGCTAGATACGCCGATTCAAATCGGCGGTATAACAGCCGGAGTCCTCTGTTTGGAACACGTAGGAACTCCCCGCTATTGGACGATTGAAGAACAAAGTTTTGCTGTTTCTATAGCAGATTCCGTGACTTTTGCAGTGGAAGCGCGGGAACGCCAGCGGGCGGAAGAAGCGCTGCGCCAAGCTGAAGAAAAATACCGCAGCATCTTTGAAAATGCGATCGTCGGCATTTTTCAAACTACCCCTGATGGGGAATATCTCAGCGCCAATCCTGCTTTGCTGCGGATTTACGGTTACAGTTCGCGCCAGGAATTGATCGGCACATTAACTGATGTTAGCAAACAACTTTATGTAGACCCCGAACAGCGCGCCGAAGTTGTCCGCTTAATCCAAGAACAAGGCAAAATATCCGATTTTGAATCTCAAGTTTACCGCCGAGATGGCAGCATCATTTGGATTTCGGAAAATACTTACACCGTGCGCGATCGCTACGGAAATTTGCTTTATTATGAAGGTACTGTTGAAGATATTACAACTCGCAAACAAGCAGAAGCCGCCCTGCGTTTGGAGCAAGAGAAATCCGATCGCCTGCTGCTGAATATTTTACCGCAACCGATCGCCGAAAGACTCAAACAAGACCAAAGCATCATCGCCGATACTTTTGCCGAAGTCACAGTATTGTTTGCAGATATAGTCGGTTTTACCCAAATTAGCGCCCAAATTTCTCCGCCGGAATTAGTTTCCTTGCTTAACGACATTTTTTCCACCTTCGATCGCCTAGCAGAAAAGCACGGATTGGAAAAAATTAAAACCATTGGCGACGCTTACATGGTAGTAGGAGGATTGCCAAAGCCCCGCAGCGATCATGCAGAGGCGATCGCCCAAATGGCGATCGATATGCAGCAGGCAATTACTGAATTCAGCGATACCCACGATCGAGACTTCAGCATCAGAATCGGCATCAACAGCGGCCCGGTTGTCGCCGGAGTCATCGGCATCAAAAAATTTATTTACGATTTGTGGGGAGACACCGTTAACACCGCTTCCCGCATGGAATCCCACGGCTTACCGGGGCGAATTCAAGTCACATCTGCAACAAAACAGCGATTGCAGCACAAGTTTTTATTTGAAAGTCGGGGGACAATAGAAGTCAAAGGCAAAGGTGAAATGATTACTTATTTTATCGCGGGCATCAAATGACTTAATTAAAATTATCAAATTCACTATGAACCCGAACAATAGTCAGTTTCTGCGATTCGTTAAATCTATAAATTGGCAATATTTAGCAAAAATAGCTGCAATTGCGATCGTTTACGCTTTAGGAGCAAAAATAGCAGCTTCCATCCCCGGCGTAAATAAATTAGCTACCTGCGTCTGGCCTCCTGCAGGAATCGCACAAGCTGTACTTTTATTATTCGGCCTGCGCGTTTGGCCGGGAATAGCTTTAGGCGTATTTTTTTACGAGACTATAAACCTCAATATCTCCTTAACAAGTGCAGCAATTAGTGCTTTTTGCGCCTGTTTGCAAGCTTTGTGTGCATTTAGTTTGCTGCAGCACCTCAAGTTTCGCCCCTCGCTCGATCGGCTGATCGATGTAGTCAATTTAGTCTTTTGCGGTGCTGTAGTTGCCACTCAAATTAACTGCACTCTCGGCACGCTGCGCCTCTGTGTAACTGGTTTAGTTGAGTGGAGCGAATATTGGCAAATTCGGTGGAATTGGTATTTAGGAGATACATTAGGAGTTTTAATTTTTACTCCCCTATTGTTGATTTTATACCAGAAAAAAGCGGCTACCTATCCACAAAATACAGGCAGAAAAACCCTGGTAAATCGCATTTATTCAGGAATTTGCCTGCTGTTATTAGTAACAGTCAGTTGGCTAGTATACAGCTCAAAGAGTGAAGGTAATATTTCCAGTTATCCCCTGGAATATTTGCCATTTCCCTTGGTAATTTGGGCAACCATTCAATTCGGTCAGTGCGGGGCGGTCATCGCATCTTTCCTAGTATCCAGTATCGCGATTTGGGGCGGCTCTCAGGGAGGCGGCCCCTTTATTGCAAAAGGAGAAAATATCAATCAGGCAATCTTATTTTTGCAGGCTTTTATGAGCGTAATTGTAATTACTTCGCTGATGTTGGCCGCCACTGTAGCCGAACGCACCGAGGCAGAGGATTCGCTGCGGCAAAGCGAAATCAAGTATCGGGATTTGGTTGAAAATGCTAACAGCATTATTTTAAAATTAGACACAGAAGGAAACGTTACTTTTTTTAACGAATTTGCCGAGAAATTCTTTGGTTATGACGAGGAAGAAATACTTGGCAAAAACGCAGTTGGCACAATTGTCCCCCTGACAGATACCGCAGGAAATGACCTAGCAGTAATGCTGCAGAAAATTTTAAATCAACCGGAAAAGTATGCGCGAAATGAAAATGAAAGTATCCGGCGCAACGGTTCTCGCGTGTGGGTGTCGTGGGCGAATAAACCGCTGTTTGATGCGGGAGGAAAGTTTATCGGATTGCTAGCAATCGGTACTGATATCACCGATCGCAGGTGGGCGGAAATGCAGCTTGTCAAGCTGAATGACGAGTTAGAGTTTAGGGTCGAAGAACGGACTAATGCTCTCAACGAAACTTTAAAAGCGCTACAATATCAGCAGGAGCAATCAGAAAGTTTGCTGTTGAATATTTTACCCGAAGAAATAGCAAATCGGTTGAAGCGGGGAGACAGTACGATCGCAGATACTTTTGCTGATGTGACTGTTTTATTTGCGGACATAGTAGGCTTTACTCAACTAAGTTCGCAAGTTTCTCCAACCCAATTAGTGGCCTTGCTGAATGACATCTTTTCGACCTTCGACAACCTAGCAGAAAGCCACGGTTTGGAAAAAATCAAGACGATTGGCGACGCTTACATGGTAGTTGGAGGGCTGCCAATTCCTCGCCCGGATCACGCAGTAGCGATCGCCGAAATGGCCCTGGATATGCTGGATGCAATTGCTGAGTTCAGCCATACCCACAATCAAAATCTCAGCATCAGAATCGGCATCAACACCGGCCCGGTTGTCGCCGGAGTCATCGGCATTAAAAAATTTATTTACGATTTGTGGGGAGATACCGTTAACACCGCTTCCCGCATGGAATCTCACGGTAAGCCCGGGTGCATTCACGTGACATCTACAACTTATCAGGAATTGCAGGAAAAGTATTTCTTTGAAAGTCGCGGTGCGATCGAAGTTAAAGGCAAAGGCAAGATGAATACTTATTTACTGCAATGTAGAAAGTGGATCTAAAGCAAAGACTTTAGTTCTTTCTTAGTTAATCGTAGGGTGCGTCAGAAACAAACTTTTCGATTTGTGTTAAATATTTGGACTGACGCACCCTACACTTTGGCCGAGAAATTTCTTACATCTTGTACAGGTTAATTCCAGCTTCCTTAGCCATAATTTCCAGACCCTTGTTTTGCAAGGTTTTAATTGCCTTTGTAGAAAGATGCAATCTTACCCAGCGTTTCTCCTGCGGCCACCAAATCCGCTTCCACTGCAAATTTGCTTCTTGCAACTTGTGAGTGCGGTGGTGCGAGTGAGAAACTGCAAAACCGTTATTCGCCTTCTTCCCCGTTAGCTGACATTTCCGCGACATATTGCCCTCCAGATTATTGTTTTTTGCGTGCAGCCTTTCATTATATAGCAACAGCGCAGAACCCCCCTAGCCCCCCTTG
>JAUBOG010000396.1:4083-6409 GCA_036700105.1 Microcoleus occultus BM001215583 | reverse complement strand
GGCGATCGATCGCCCGACACACTCTTGGCGCAGGCTTAGTTTCATCAACCCGGTTTCCTCGCTCGCCTGCACAGTTCAATCCCCTACCTCGATCGGCGGAGTCAATTCTCAATTCTGCCACCCTCGGGCCTAAAGTGAATCTTCAACTGCATCGGGAAACTCGATCTGTGCGATAAACTATCTATTTGACCCATCCTCAAAGAGGTTTCCGATCAGATGAGTTCCCCAGCCACCGCTGCTCCCTTGGAGATCGATCCGCTATCGACTCAACCGCCAACAGTCACAAGTTTAGCCGCACCGCAAACTGCTTTCTCCAATCCGGCTCAAGTTCCACAAAAATCTTGGACGATCGAAGATAGCGAGAAACTGTACCGCATTCAAGGTTGGGGCGAACCCTATTTTTCGATCAACGCTGCCGGTCACGTTACAGTGTCTCCCAAGGGCGATCGCGGCGGTTCTCTCGACTTGTGCGAACTGGTAGAATCTCTCAAACAGCGAAGTTTGGCCTTACCTCTGCTGATTCGATTTGCGGATATTTTGGAAGACCGGATCGATCGCCTAAATTCGTGTTTTGCCAGGGCGATCGCCCGCTACAATTACAAAAATGTCTATCGCGGTGTGTTTCCAGTCAAATGCAACCAGCACCGACAATTGATTCAAGATTTGGTGCGTTTCGGTCAACCCCATCACTTCGGGCTCGAAGCCGGCTCGAAACCAGAATTAATGATCGCTTTGGCGACTTTGAAAACCCCCGGCGCTTTGTTGATTTGCAACGGTTACAAAGACCGCGAATACATAGAAACCGCTATTTTGGCGCAGCGGCTGGGGCAAACTTCCGTAATTGTGCTGGAGCAAATTGAGGAAGTAGAACTCGCGATCGCCGCCAGCATTGCATTAGGAATTAAACCGATTTTGGGAGTGCGAGCAAAACTCACTACCAAAGGCGTTGGCCGCTGGGGAGGTTCTACGGGCGATCGGGCAAAATTTGGCTTGACAATTCCTGAAATTATCCGCGCCGTCGGCGAACTAGAAAAAGCTGGAATGCTCGACTGTTTGCAGTTACTGCACTTCCACATCGGCTCTCAAATTTCCTCAATTAGCGTCATCAAAGATGCCATCCGAGAAGCCAGCCACATCTATGTAGAATTAGCTAAATTGGGAGCTAATATGAACTACTTGGACGTAGGCGGCGGGCTGGGCGTTGACTACGACGGCTCTAAAACCAACTTCCACGCTTCCAAAAACTACAATATGCAAAACTACGCTAACGACGTAGTAGCGGGAGTGAAAGATGCCTGCGACGAGCGGAAACTGCCGGTGCCAATTATCATTAGCGAAAGCGGGCGGGCGATCGCCTCTCACCAATCAGTCTTAGTTTTTGACGTACTCGGTACTAGCGATGTCCCCAGAGAAATACCCGAACCAGTAGACGAAAAAGCGCACCAAATTCCGCGCAATCTCTACGAAATTTACCAATCTATCACTCCCGAAAATTACCAAGAAGTCTATCACGATGCTATCCAATTCAAGGAAGAAGCGGTCAGTTTATTTAACTTAGGCTATTTGGGAATTGCGGAACGGGCGAAAACGGAACAGTTGTACTGGGCTTGCTGCGATAAAATACAGGCGATCGCGCGGCAAAAAGAATACGTATCCGACGATTTGGAAGACTTAGAAAAGGTGATGGCATCCATTTATTACATCAACTTATCTGTTTTCCAGTCAGTCCCAGACAGTTGGGCAATCAACCAATTGTTCCCAATTATGCCAATTAACCGACTCGACGAAGAACCTACTGGGCGCGGTATTTTAGCCGATCTCACCTGCGACAGCGACGGCAAAATCGACCAATTTATCGATTTGCGAGATGTCAAGTCTGTGTTGGAGCTGCATACTCTCAAACCCGGAGAACCTTACTATTTGGCGCTGTTTTTGGGAGGTGCTTATCAAGAAATTATGGGCAACCTTCACAACTTATTCGGCGATGCAAATGCAGTTCACATTCAGCTAACGCCTTCTGGCTATCATATCGAACACGTTGTGAAAGGGGACACGATGAAAGAGGTTCTCAGCTACGTACAATACGATGCAGAAAGTTTGGTTGAAAGCATCCGCCGCCAGACAGAAGCAGCTTTGCAGCAAAATAAAATTACTCTTTCCGAAGCCCAACTTTTGCTGCAAAATTACGAGCGGAGTCTCAGCCAATATACTTATCTTCAGTCTTAAAATGTAGGGTGCGCCTTACCAGAATAGAAAGCTGAGATAATAACCGTAAAAGTAGGGTGCGCAGTGCGCACCTTACCTTGAAAAAGTAGCAATTAGCAAT
>JAUBOG010000396.1:0-3983 GCA_036700105.1 Microcoleus occultus BM001215583 | reverse complement strand
AAGTAGGGTGCGCAGTGCGCACCTTACCTTGAAAAAGTAGCAATTAGCAATTAGCCATTAATCAGTATGACCGAGAATTTCTGCGATCGCCCGCCGCTCTTCTCCGTGTTGAGTCGGTAAAACTTGGCGAGCGTCAGTAATCAGCCAATCGAGAGCCGCCGCTTGCAAATCGATCGCCGCCCCGGTTTTATCAACGCAGTAGCGCCCGAACACCAGTTTGTCAACCAACCGCACCTCCGGGCCCAAACGGGAATACTCAAAAATCACGCTGTTTTCCACAGTCGCCCCGCTGCAAAGCCAACAATTCGGGCCGATCATCGTCGGGCCGACAATTTTTGCTCCGTCTTCAATAATCGTCATCCCGCCAATGTAAACAGGCCCGGTAATATCAACTTTATCCCAATTCACAGCTACATTCAAACCAGCATAAATGCCGGGCCGCACTTCAATTCCCGGAATCGAAACATTTTTAACTTGTCCGAGCAGCACGCTCTGAATTGCCCGCCAATAGTCAGGAACTTTGCCGATATCCACCCACTCAAAGTCCATGCTAATCCCGTAAAAAGGCGCGCCTGCTGCTACTAGCGCGGGGAATAACTGGGAACCGATATCGTATTCCTCGCCTGAAGGGATGTAATTGAATATTTCCGGTTCAAAAATATAAATACCAGTGTTGATGTCGGTACTCAGAGCTTCTTCTACAGAAGGTTTTTCTTGGAAAGCTTTAATTTTGCCAGAATCGTCTGTTACCACCACTCCGTAACTGGGAACCTCCTCGCGCGGAACAGATTTCATCACAATAGTAGCGATCGCTCCTTTTTCTCGGTGCCACTTCACAGCAGCAGTCAAGTCCAAGTCAATCAAAGCGTCGCCGCACAGCACCACAAAAGTATCGTCAAAAAACGGCGAGAAGTCCTGAATCCGTTTCATGCCGCCAGCGGAACCGAGAGCCTCTCCAATCAGTTCTCCTTCCTCAATTCGCCCTTCAAAAGAATAGGCAATTTGTACCCCAAACTTTTGACCGTCGCGGAAGTAGTTTTCAATCACATCTGCTAAGTGGGAAACATTGACCATAATCTGGTCAAATCCGTGCTGGCGGAGCAATTCAACCAAAAACTCCATCACCGGCTTTTGCAGGATGGGAATCATCGGTTTGGGTATTGTCTGAGTAATAGGACGGACGCGAGTGCCTTTACCGGCCGCCAGAATCATCGCTTTCATTCTTAACTTCCTCAACCCTCTGTTAATTGATATCAACTCAACAATTAGATGCTAGCGGTTGCGATCGATTCGATCGATCGCAGCAAAATCCTGACCTGTTTATAGGCGACATCGTACCAGGCTATCTATCATTTATTCCCAATTTACCTGGATCTAAGGAACCAGCAATCAGAAATCAGAAATCATATCAAGTCCCAGTGAATACACCTAAAATTACCCTAGGGGCGGTTTCGCCGGATACCTCTCAAGAGTTCGAGAGACTGGTAAACCCGCCCCAGAACCGGATTTGATGCCCCTGCAAGCTCAAAGGGCCCGGATTTTGAGGTCTTGATAAAACTCCTCTTGAAGCAACTCTACTTTAGACTGAGCCGACAGCAGCAACAGCGCCCAAAAAATACCCACGCGATCGTAATTTGGCAAGTGAACTTCCCCAGTCGATACCGGGAGTTCTGGGTCAACAGAGGACTGCAAATCCTGATGATGCCAAAGTTCCAGCAGTTGTTCCAAGTCGAGCCAACCCTCGTCAATTTCCGAGCCCCGTTCTGCCAAAAACCGATCGAGTTCGCTAGCAGTTTCCACCAAGTTTTCTTGGTGGGCTAGCTCAAAGATAGCCTGAGCCGCCTGCGATCGCATTTTTGAAGTCGGGCGGCGGCGGGGAGCCACTGTCTGCTCCATTGCTGCTTTCATGAGCTGCAACTGCTCGATCAGTTCCGGGAGACTCACCGGGCGTTTTTGCGGCAGTTGAGCTACACCGCGACGGCGCAATTGCCGCTCCAGATGCTGCGGCAAATGTCGCCCGGCTGAGTGTTCTGCGTCTCCCTGCGCCGCCTCGTCGGATTCGGGATTCGGCGGGGGTTCGCAGAGGACAATACTTTCTGCTTTGAGCAACACCAGCATTGAAGCGTACAAAAACGCTTGGCCGGAGTGGGACAAATCGGAGAAATCCGAACTCTGATCGGCATCAGAGGCGTTGGTAAGCTTGCTCAAACATCGATCGAACACTTCAATTACCTTAACGTCCCAAGGATCGATTTCTCCCCGTTCTGCTAAGTCTATTAAAATTGCGATCCCCTCAGAAATCGCTTCTAAACCATCTTGGTCTCTGGAAACGGGCATTCGATTTTAGATTTTAGATTTTAGATTTTAGATTTCTGCTCTTTGAAAACGAGAGAGTATATCAATTTAATTGGCAGTCATTTCAGCAGTTGTGACCTCAGTCGCTGCTGTGTCTAAAGTTGTCGGTTCTGCACTTTCTAGCAAAGGTTGTTTTACCTCTACTTCTGCTTTATAGCGTTCGATATCTTGTTCTAATTCCTGAATTCGCCGCTCTTTTTCGCGAACTTGGCGGATTTCTTGGCGGGATGCGATCGTGCGCTGCATTCTCGACCACAAACTGAACAGCCACGCTAAAACGGCTCCCAATCCGGTCGCCACAATTAGTTCTACGCACAGCGGAGCTTTAACTTGAACGCCTTTGATAATTTGAATCGCAGTCGGCTCTGTATTTTCGATGCTGAACAATACTAGAGCCAAGCAAATCAGAAAGATGAAGAAGAAGTTTAGCAATCGCATTTTCTCTGTTCCTAATTCTCACTTCGGGCTAAGCAAAATATTTGCCATTTGTCAACTTTTTTTGTACCGGGTTTCCCAGTTTTTTTGATAAGATCAAATCTGGTGAATTAACCATAATATTCGGGATAGGGGCGAGTTTATTCGAGTTCTGAGAGTTGATGGAAGATATTAGTCAACCCGCCCCGGAGAGAACGTCTCCTGTTTAAGTTTGGCCGATGTTTTGCGGTTTCTTGCCGAGCGAGAGTGCCGGCAATATTTGATATTTCAAAGCACTCCCCGCCGCCACAAATAAGGCAATAATCAGCGCCCCAATTCCTACGGGACTGGGAATCCAGAATGTCGCCTCCAAATAGTTAACTTCCCCGGGTTTCAGCTTCCAAACTAACTGTTTTCCATCCTGATAGCTGGCGGGAACCAGGGTACCGGCGGCAGTTTCAATACTTTTGGCGCCCCAAGGCGTATTCAAGCTAAAGTCTAGCTCCAAAAGTCCCCCCGGACTCAGCAGCACACTGCCGTTAGAGGAAAGCAGAGAAAGAGAGCGCAAATCCAATTCCAAACTCAACCGATTGCGCAGCACCAATAGCAAATTATTCTGCTTGACGCTCAGGTGAGATTCAAACTTCGGCAAATCGGTTTCTAGGGAACTTGCGGCCCGAGAATTTGCGGTTTGGGCGATCGGATTGTAAAATTGGTTGAACTTGTCTTCTAACTCGGCACCATTATTGAAAGGAATGCTGACTAGAACTTCTCTATCAGAAAGCCGTTTAGTTTTTCCGTCCAGCAACCTCACCCGGCGTTCTACACTTTTGAGCCAATCTCCAACTGTTTCGCTGCTGAAGCTCGTCAACTTTTCGCCCAGTTTAATGTGCTGGACGATTTCGCCGCGAGTTTGACTGTCAAAGTTGACTCCAACATCGTACTGAACGCATCCCGTCACTAAAGTTAAAAGGCACAAAACAAAAGGTAAAAGAAAGAAAAAATGTTTTTTCTTGTTCCCAATTCTATCCTTGACAATTTGGTGCTTCATTTTACCTTTATTGTATTTTTTAACTGTTAATTGGTTTCCAGGCAGAACCGATTGGTGACAACTTAAACCTGAAAACCTTTGTATCTCTCGTTCACAGCCGAGTCTAGATCCCCCTCGCATCCCCCTTAAGAAGGGGGACTTCGATCCATTTCCGGTTCCCCCC
>JAUBOG010000395.1:0-6422 GCA_036700105.1 Microcoleus occultus BM001215583 | reverse complement strand
CCCCCTCTTATAAAGGGTGGGATGAAAGGGGTAAAATTCCCCTGGCGCAAGTTGCGACTGTTACATACGGTACGGGCCCAAATACGATCAACCGCGAGAATGTTTCCCGGTTGATTGTGGCGGCGGCTAATGCTAAAGGTCGGGATTTGCGATCGGTTGTGAATGAAATTAAAGATAAAGTTAAGCGAGAGGTTCAATTGCCTTTTGGCTATTTTATCCAATACGGCGGTCAATTTGAAGCCGAGCAAAGAGCTTCGCAAAATATTATCATGTTTAGCGCGATCGCCTTTGTTGTCATTACAGTATTAATGTACCTTTCCGTCAAGTCAATTCCTTCAACTGCTACGATCATGATCAATTTGCCGATCGGCTTAGTGGGAGGTGTAATTGCGGTAGCTTTGACAGGCGGTATAATCTCTGTAGCTTCTTTAGTTGGCTTTGTCACTTTATTTGGCGTTGCCACCCGCAACGGCTTGTTATTAGTAGACAACTACAACACTAAATTTGCCGAGGGAATGCCTTTTAAGGAAGCAATTATTAAAGGCTCGATGGAACGGCTCAATGCTATTTTGATGACAGCTTCAACTTCTGCTTTAGGTTTAGCACCTTTAGTCTTAGAAGGCGGGGCGGGCAAAGAAATTTTGCAGCCGCTTTCCGTAGTAGTTTTAGGAGGATTGTTTACTTCTACAGCACTCACGCTGTTAGTTTTGCCAGCGTTGTACGCTCAATTCGGGCATTTTTTGCGACCTCAAACACCTCAGCCAGTTATTGAAGATGGGAAGGTAGTTAATGTATGATAGTTTTTAATTCTTGTCAGCAAGGAGTCAAACAAATGAAATCGCTCAAATCAAATTTAATTGTTTTAGGAAGTGTGGGATTGCTGTTTTTGGCAGCCTGTAATAATGACGCTAATAGCAGCAATTCTAATAGTACAACCGCCAATTCTCCTGTTGCCTCTCAACCTAATTCTTCCAGTCCCGCAGCTTCTGGTACGACAACTGCTAAAACCGACCATCCCAAACAATCTAAAGGAGGTCAAGTTGTCGAGTCTGGGCCTTACCATCTAGAACTTGTAACTGAGAAAGAAGCTACCGGAACTCACCTAGATGTTTATTTGCAAAAAGGTGATAATCACGAACCAATTCCTAACGCAAAAGTGACGGCACAAGTGCAGTTGCCGAATGGAAAGCAGCAAACCCTAGCCCTCAAATACGATGCTGATGGCAAACATTACGCCGTTGTGTTTCCAGTCAAAGATGCCGGAAGTTATCCAATTAAAGTGACTGCAGATATTAACGGAGAAAAAGTAGACGGTCGTTTTACTTTTAATCAATAGAGTGCAAGTTTTCTGGCATTGGCAATTCAAACTGCTTCCTGCATTTCTACTAATCTGGTAGTTTCAATATGCTGCTGTCTGATTGGTAGCGAAATCACAAATTCCGTACCTTCTCCAACTCGCGAAAGGCACTCCAAACAGCCACAGTGTTTTTCTCGAACAATTTGGCTGCTAATTGATAACCCTAAACCCGTTCCTTTACCGGCGGGTTTTGTGGTAAAAAAGTGGTTAAATATTTTAGCCTTGACTTCTTCAGTCATTCCAGGGCCGTTGTCCCAAATGCGGATTACTGCCCGATCGCTTTCCGCGACTTCTGTGCTAATCTGAATCGTGAGGAAGTTTTTCTGGACACTCGCAACTGGCGAAGTACAACTCTCTCGCAAAACATCAATCGCATTGCTGATAATGTTCATGAATACCTGATTTAGTTGCCCTGCATAACATTCAACCAGCGGTAAATCGCCGTACTCTTTAATCAGTTGAATACCAGGACTTTTGCCATTCGCTTTCAGTCGGTGCTGAAGAATTAGCAGGGTACTGTCGATGCCTTCGTGAATGGAAGCAAAACTCATACCGTCTGTGTCCAAACGCGAAAAATTTCGCATCGACGAAACAATTACGCAGATTCTGTCAGTTCCTACCTTCATTGAAGAAAGCAGTTTTGGCAAGTCTTCTCTTAAAAAATCGAGTTCTACTGTCTCAATTTTCTCTTGAATTTCTTCTACGGGATTGGGATAATATTTGGCATATAAATTGACTAGCCCTAACAAATCTCTAACATAATTATGTGCATAAGATATGTTAGCATCAATAAAGTTGATGGGATTGTTAATTTCGTGGGCAATTCCTGCTGTCAGTTCTCCCAAAGCTGATAATTTTTCGGTATGTACTAATTGAGATTGGGTTTGCTGGAGTTGTTGCAAAGCTTGTTCTAGTTCTTGCGCTTTTTCTCTCAATTGAGACTCGGATTGTAGCAGCGCTTTTTTGGCTTTTTTCCGCTCTAGAATTTCTTTGCTTAAAGAAGCATTTGCTCGGGAAAGTTTGGCAGTTCTTGCTCTCACTCGCTGTTCTAATACTTCTGCTAGTTCGGCGAGTGCGGCTTCGGCTTTCCGGCGCTCTGCAATCTCATTTTCTAATGCTAAGTTGGCGGCTTCTAGCTTGGCAGGACTGGGAAGTGCCAGCGCAAAAGGCATCAAGGTTAATAGCAACAAAACTGAACTTCCTGCTACGAAAGCTGTAATGGCTTTCATGAACTCTGACACTAAAGATTCAGGAAACCAAACATACCATGTTTCGATGACGTGGACTGTCCCGCAGGTGACGGAGAAAGCTCCAAATACCAGGAACATCCACTGAAATGGGATATCTCGTCCTTTGTAAAGGGCATAAACTAGCATGGTGGGAATTGCATAATAGGAAGCTACGATGATAATTTGCAGCCAGTCCCAATCGGGCATTCCCGAGTTGACTAAAACCGAAATAATTGCTAAGTCAATCATAAAAATCCTTGATGTTAATCGGGTCACTTTTCACAAATTCAACTCGATTAGATAAATGCACCCTTTATTTCGATCGCACTTTATTTCCTATTTCGTTTCCTGTGTTTTTTTGAATGGGAAGAAAACTCTACCTGCCAGACTTTGGAAGTAGATGCCGCCGACAGTACCTAAAAACATCAAATAGGCGATCGCCTGCACGACATACAGCTTATCCGTGTAGCCAAACAGCGCGCTCAACAGCAAGCCGGGAAACTTTTCTGCTGGAAGCACTTTCGAGGTATTCCACACCATCGGCCCGAGAATACAAGAGTGGACTTTGGCAAATCTTTCATAATAAAAACACAGTGCTGCTGACTCGCGATTTGTTTGCGATAAAATAGTCATCGCGCTGTCAAACAATCCCAAAGTAGATACCACTAAACCCGCTACAATAAACAGCAATAAAATGCCCATATATTTGAAAAACAGGCGGATATTAATTTTGATTCCCCATTTAAACAGCAAGACACCAATTCCGGTCGCTGAAAGTATGCCCGCCAAAGCACCGAGTGCGGGAATAATGCCTTGTTGAAACTTGGCAACGACAAACAAAACGGTTTCAAATCCTTCGCGCAAAACCGCAATCAAAACTAAACTAAATACGCCCCAGCCGGCATGAGAATTTTGGGTTAAAGCGGCACTTACTGCGCCTTCGACTTCGGCTTTCATAAATCGCGCTTGCTTGGTCATCCAAATCAGCATCCAGCTCAGCATTACTATTGCTACAAGCCCAAAACTTGCCTCTAGCAGCGACTCCATAATCGGCGCAAAAGGTTGATTGGATGCGGATAAAATTTGCATCGTCCAGCCGAACAGTACGCCGATCAAAGCGCTGGCGAGCAGTCCGACGGCGACACCGCCGAAAACCCAAGGATTTAGATAGCTTTGACCGGATTTTTTGAGACAAGCTAGAACGATTCCGACTACTAAAGCGGCTTCGACTCCTTCGCGGAGGGTAATTACAAATGTGGGCAACGCTTCGCTAAAATTCATCTTTTGAGTTGAGGTAATGTGTTGGTAATTGGCCGATTATTTACCAATTACCGTTAATTTGACTTTTCGGCGAACACTCTATATGTAGGGTGCGCACTGCGCACCTTACTTGACTGTTTGAGTTAATTTTTTTATGATGCGGGTTTGACAACTTTTTGGCTGTCGCTTTCGATCGATTTAACTAGCTTGGCGACTTCTTCGACTGTTTTTACCGGGGCCGGGGGCGCGATCGCAGTTGGCCAATTTGCCTTAAGTTCAGTCATGTTGGCAACAATTGCTTTGTCAATTTCCGGGTTAGTTTTAGCGACTTGCTCGGCGATATCTTTGTACAGCATTTCCGCGTACATCACGAAACCCCGCGAATCTTGATATTCAATAATTGCGGAAATTTTGCCGCCGGCAACTGCGGCTCCGTATTCGGAATTAGCTGTATCCAGCAAGCCGTTAATTACTTGCAGCACGAATTTCGGATCTTTGCGCTGCGTTTCGGGAAGGGCGGCAATCGCTCCGTCAACTGCTTGCATGGATGTGGTAAATTCTGCCTTCACTTGAGCCGGATCTTTTGCACCCGCTTTCACTAAATCCTGCAATTTAATTAAAGTGTCTTTAAATGCCGGAATTTTACGCTCGTTTAGCTGGTCTTCCACATCGGCATAAATTTCTTCTACCGGATGCCCGATGTGCGGTTCTGCCTGGTCTGGTTTGCCTTGATCCAAGAGTTCTTGGGCTACGAAAAGATGCCCTTTCATCAAGCCCAGTTTAGTCATGTAGTCTACATCTTTGGCCTCGCCTGTGAGTACGATATCCTCAATAGTTACCAAGTCTTTGATTTGGTCGAATTGAGCTTGGTTAATCACATTTTTTGAAACCAATTCTTCTACTTTTGCGTAAGGACGGCTGGCTTGAATTTTGTTAGAAAGTGCCGGTACTCCTAGCTTGGCTTCGAGTTTATCCAACTCCGAAAGAATGGCAGTATTGATGTTGATGCCGGGCTTGCCGCCGTGATTCCCGCTGTGACCGCTTGTTGCTGCGGGGCTAGCTGTGGCCGCGGGTGAGGCGCCCGGTGAGGCTGTGCTGTCGGTGTTGGTGGCTGTCGGAGTGGAAACGCAACCGGCCAGAGCAACGAGGATGGCTGTAGCGGTTGCTGTAGGTAATAAACGAAATGTTGATAACATGGCAGTTGCTAATTTTTACGTTTTGTGCAGTTGGACTCACCAGTTATTAAGAATTATTCTCAATTATTTGCGAGTCATCTATTCTACCTATTTGCGATCGAGCTTGTCAAATAATTTAATACTTTCTTAATTTGAATCGGCACCCCGGTAGCAGGATTTGGGTTAAGCGATGACTTCAAATAAACCCATACAGCCTGCTTCGGCGATCGCATCTTGATGGGGATGAAACATATATTTGCCGCCGTAGCTGTAGCTAAATTCTAAAATATGCCGTTCTGCTACTCCCATTGTAATTACATCTGTCCTCTCGCTGGGAGTTAAAGTCATTCCCGTGCGGTACACATCGAAAAAGTTGGCGTGCAGGTGAAAAGTTACTGCCGCTTCGTACTCGATCATGTTGAGAACGTACAGCCGAATTAACTGATTTTTGTAAATCGGTATCGGGTTGTTCATGTAATAATTTGGTATCCCGTTGAAAGCGTACAATTCGTTTGTTTTATCGTCGTTTACGTCGTATCCTCCCATAATTAATAAAATTTCATCTGCACTCGGTCGCGGATTTGGCGGGTCAATAATAAACATTCCATACAGCCCTTTACCGATATGGCGAGTTACGGGCGCAACGTGACAGTGGTAGAGATGCACGCCGTAGGGAACTGCATCGAATTCATAGATAAATGCTGCACCGTTTCGGATCGGTTTAACGCCATCCATTTCTGTCGGATGAACGCCGTGAAAGTGCAGCGAATGAGAATGTCCGCCTTTGTTGGAAAAAATAACGCGGATACGATCGCCCTCAGTAGCCCTCAATGTCGGCCCGGGTACGCGATTATTCACGTTCCAGGTGTTGAAAGTGACGGCACTGTTAAGCTGGACGATCGAATTGCTGGCTTCCATGCGAAATTCCCGCACCGTGCGGCCGTTTTCGCGCGTCACCGTCCCGTAATCGAAATCCCGCGCAATTTGCATCGGGTTGATGTTGCTGACTGCGACTGCATCGGCGGGAATTGGCGGTATTCGGGCTGCCCCTGTCCGTTTTTGGGTCAAGTTTTGAAGTGCGATCGCGCCGGAGGCTACCCCAGCACCAGCTATTCCTAGCTGTAGCAGTTGGCGGCGACTCCAGCGCCCTGCCTTGTTCGTGGGGGTGCGATCGGATAATTCTCCCATAATTATTGATAATAGTTGTCAAATATTTCCTCAGATTTGAGTATAAAGCCTTTCAGAATTATTGTCAATAATTCTCAATAATTATGTTTTTGATGCAAACCCAGAAGATTTCACGCTGATTTCATGCAGGTATGCGAGCCTATGAAGTAGTATAGCAATCCCAAATGAATCGTAAATTTTTCACCCCACCCCAACCCACCCCCAAAAAAACAA
>JAUBOG010000394.1:0-6437 GCA_036700105.1 Microcoleus occultus BM001215583 | reverse complement strand
TAAATAAACATAAAGCATTTTCTAAGGTTTGTAAAGTATTTTTACAACAGATTAACTTATGATTTTCATAAGTTTAGCTGATGTGAAGCTAAAATGCTTGCTGTATGGGAGTTTTATCGCAAAGGCAGCGATCGCTCGCGCCGAAAAACCCTCATAATTTAGTTTTGCAACGACCGCGAACAGCAAAGCGTTAAGATAAGTAAAGGGAGGCGATCGCCGCTCTTGAGAAGTCGCAACTATATATAGGTTGTTTTTTAGGTAAGTCCGATCGAGCAAAGCCCCAACCAATGTCCCGCACCGCAACCTACAGCCCTGCTTATACTCTCGTTCCCACTTACGAGTGTTTCAACCGCTGCACCTATTGCAATTTTCGAGCCGAACCGCTGGAAAGTCCTTGGCTGACGCTACCGCAAGCCGAAAAATGCCTGCTGCAACTCCAAACTCAAGGTGTGATTGAAATCCTGATCCTCAGCGGCGAGGTACATCCCCGCAGTCAACGGCGCAAAGCTTGGTTTCAGCGGATTTACCAACTCTGCGAACTCGCACTTAATTTAGGATTTTTGCCGCATACTAATGTGGGGCCGCTCAGTTTTGAGGAGATGGCCGAATTAAAACAGGTGAATGTCTCAATGGGGCTGATGGTGGAACAGTTGACGCCGACTTTGCTAAAAACCGTTCACCGACACGCACCGAGTAAACTGCCGGCGCGGAGGCTGCAACAGTTAGAATGGGCTGGGGAATTAAAAATTCCGTTTACAACTGGTTTGCTGCTGGGAATCGGGGAAAATCAGGCAGATTGGATTGAGACATTAGAGGCGATCGCCCGCATTCATTGGCGTTACAATCACATTCAAGAAGTTATCCTGCAGCCTCACAGCCCGGGAAATAAACAAAGTTGGGAAGGTGAAGTTTTTGATGCTGCAAAAATGCCCGAAGTAATTGCGATCGCCCGCAGCATATTACCTGATGAAATCAGGCTGCAAATTCCACCGAATTTAGTTGCACAGCCAGAGATATTACTTGCTTGTTTAGCAGCAGGTGCTACTGATTTAGGAGGCATCGGGCCGCGGGATGAAGTTAATCCCGATTACCCTCACCTGCAACATCAAGCCTTAACAGAAATTTTAGCAGCCGCAGGATGGCAACTCGTGCAGCGTTTGCCAGTTTATCCTCAGTACGATAATTGGCTGCCGCAAAAATTGCAAACTGCTGTTAAACAATTCAGAATTAGTCATTAATTATTCTAATTTCTTAGTCTGCCTCCGCAGACTTCGTTTGTATAGCAGCGGTTTCAACCGCCGAGCGATATCAATTCCGGTTGTATCGGAATTAATATTACCCGAAATCAGGACACGGCTTTTGGAGTGTCCCTACCGCGATCTATGGTAGGGAAACGGCACTGCCGTGTCCTCGCTTGTCATTCCGGCGCAGCGGGATTTGATACGATCAAAATAAACAATTGAAATTTTAAATCAAAGAACCGCCGCCATCAATCCAAACTTCAGTACCTGTGACAAAGCTAGAGTCATCTGATACTAAAAATAAAACTAATTGGGCGACTTCTTCGCTGGAACCGGCGGTATTATCAGTCAAAGGAATCATGTCTTGAATGGAATCAGGCGCGACTGGAATGCGATCGAGATGCCGCTTAGTGGTGCTTTCCTCGATCGCAGTCAGCACCCCGCCCGGACAGATAACATTGACTCTAATGTGGCTGGGAGCAAGTTCTAGCGCCAGCATTTTGGCAAATGCTACTTGCGCCGCTTTTGAACAAGCGTAGGCGGTGGCACCAATTTTCCTGAAACTTCTAGTGCCATTAATTGATGATGTAATGACGATGGAACCTCCTTGTTTTTTCAGATAAGGAACAGCATACTTAATTGCCAAAAATGTTCCTCTGAGGTTGGTATTAATTGTCCGATCCCACTCATCGGGTTCTATCTCTTCGATCGGCGACCATACACCGTTAATCCCCGCATTGGCAAACACAATATCAATTCTTTGATATTCATCAAAAATTGTTTGAAATGCCTGCTGCATTTGCCCAGAATCCGCCACATCTGCTGCGATAGCCAGCCCGCAGCCTCCTTCATCGACCAACTGGCGGACGGTTTCTTGCCCTGTTTCTAAAATGCGATCGATTATAGCAACTTTTGCGCCTTCCCTGCTCATTAAAATTGCTGCTGCATGACCAATACCCGACCCGCCGCCGGTAATAACGGCAACTTTATCTAAAAGCTTCATAATTTTTTATTTATATAATTTTTTATCTAATTAAAATTAGGACTTACGCTCTTGAAGCAATTTTTACATTATCTGTGTGGGGAAGGTACTTATGGCTCACCCTACAGATAGAGTTTGCGCGTAATTCCTAAAAATATCAAAGTAACAAGTAACTAGATATATTTCTTGTTACTTGTTACTTGTTACTTGTTACACGGTGTTTAGGATTGTGGAACCCAGACAGAAACTGAACCGGCGTTGCACCGGAAATCTGCCCAACCTTCGTCATTAGTTGCGATCGGTTCTTTGATGTTTTCGGTGATGTCAATATAAGTTCGATTCGGCTGTCCGACTTCCATAAACTTGGTGCCATCGCCTCCGTTGCTGAGTACCACAGCCATGCCGCCCGGATGTTCTTCATTTCCGAGGCGCGTCCAACCAATCGTGTTGGCGTGGTCGAAATAATCGTATTGAGCGCCGTAGGAATAAGTTTGGCGGGCTAACAAAAATTTGTCGATAATTGCCTGATGTTTGTCTAACCAAATCTCGTATTCGTTGCCATCATTTGCTGTATCCTTATAGTTAGCGCCGTAATAATCCGGGTAAAAAATACACGGATATCCTTCGCTTCGCAGCAGGATTAAAGCATAAGCAAGGGGTTTGAACCAAGCCTCGACAACTGATTCTAAGGATTGCAAAGGTTGGGAATCGTGGTTGTCAACCAAGGTAACGGCGAGGGTTGGCTGCTGTTGGACGAGGGTGTTATCAAAAATTGTCCGCAAGTCGTAGCTATTGCCGGCTTTGCTTGCTGCGTGGAAATTGTAGTGCAAAGGTGCGTCAAATAAGGAGACTTTACCGTCTGTTGCTTCGATGAAGTAGTGCAAAGCTTCCACTTCGTAAGACCAATATTCGCCGACTGCAAATAGGTCGCGTTGGGCGTAGTTGCGGACGTGTTCCAACCATTCTTGGAAAAATTCGGCTGATACGTGTTTGACAGCATCAAACCGAAAGCCGTCAACGTTTGTGGTATCGACATACCACTCGCCCCAGTATTTTAATTCGCCGGTGACTTCTGGGTTGTCCATATCTAAATCGCAACCCATGAGGTAGTCAAAGTTGCCTTTTTCTAAGTCTACTCCGCGATCGAATTCTTTTCCTTTTAGCAGGTAAACGGCATTGGCATTTGTGTCGTAAGCGTTGTAATCAATGGCGTCGAAATGCCACCAGTGCCACTCCATGCTGGAATATTTTTTGTCGCGGCCTGGGAAAGTAAAATGGGTCCAAGCTTTGATATTTTGATATTCGCCTACTGTGGCATTGCGGTCATCGGGATTAAAGGGCGTGGCTTCGACTTCTTCTTCGGCATCGGCACCTAATTTGTGGTTGAAGACAACATCGGCATAAATCCGAATTCCGGCATCTTGTGCAGCTTTAATCGCTTGCAAATATTCATCTTTTGTGCCGTATTTTGTCCGTACCGAGCCTTTTTGATCGAACTCGCCTAAATCGAATATATCGTAGACGCCGTAACCTACATCCATACCGCCCCCCGTTCCTTTATAGGCGGGGGGCAACCAAAGGGATGTAATGCCTATTTTGGCTAAATCTTTTGCAGATTTCGCTAGCTGATTCCACAGGCTGCCGTCCTCGGGGTTGTACCAGTGGAAATACTGCATCATCACGCCATTGACTTCAGACATATATTTAGTTTTTCCTGTTTTGTGAAGTTGCGATCGACATTTATTTTCGTAGCTTGCTAGTTTACGTATGCCTGCAATCTATGGTCAACAAACATCATAAAAGATGGGGTTGCTCAAAACAATCTATCTGTTGATGGATTGACAGCAGAATGTAAATTTGATAAAAATTACTTTGGCTGTATCAAAAATTAGGGATCGGATGGTAGTGCTGCGGCAACTCGCTCAACTCTCGTGTTCCAAGTACCGTCGATCGCCAATTCCAGCAATCTAAATCCCGGCGGGATGCCGTCAAGGACAATCGGATGGCTTTTCGGTAAAAGTTGGATGCAGGTACTCGGCGTCCCCAAGTAAGAAACCGATCCCCGCTGTTGCTGGAATTCTTGGTGAATGTGGCCGCAAAGGACGATTTTGATTTGAGGATATCGATCGACAATTGCGAAAAATTCACCGGCATTGTGCAGCATCATTCCATCCATGATTTCGCAGTCGATCGGCAAAGCATGATGGTGCAAAGCAATGATAACAGGTCGATCGCCCGTTTGCTGCAATTGAGCCTCCAGCCAATCCAAACTCTCTGGAGAAAGTTTGCCGCCGTCGCATCCGGTTTCCACACTCGAAAGCAGCAGAAATTGCCAGTTTCCTAGCTGAAATGATTTTTCTGGGGAAATCGGCGACTTATCTAAGATTTGCTGCATTACCGATACGTTGTCGTGATTTCCAGGTATCCAATAAGCGGGGATTGTGAGGGCGGAAATCAGCGAGATCAGGAGCTCGTAGGATGCCGGTGTTTCGTCTTGAGACAAGTCGCCTGTCAGCAGCAGTAAGTCTGGCTGGGGCTGGATCTGTTGCAGGTGTTCTAGAACTGCTTGCAGGGTGCGGGCGGTTGAGAAGCCTTTCCAAGTGCGATCGAACTCAGCGAATAGGTGAGTGTCGGTGATTTGGGCGACGAGTAGGGGAGAAACTGGTGTCATAGCTGGTGTTGCGGGCGATCGATGTAGTTATAGAGTAGCCTCGGATTGGGGTTTTGGGGGTGCGGGAAAAAGGGCGAGCGACATTTTTGACAAATATGTTGAAATAATCGAGATTTGGTGTAATATAGGAAAACGTCAAATTTCAGACGTGACGGCGGCATAGCCAAGTGGTAAGGCAGAGGTCTGCAAAACCTCCACCCCCAGTTCAAATCTGGGTGCCGCCTTTTTTAATTTGTGTGTCAAAATAGCTAAGACTCTCAAAGGGCGATCGAGAAGGTTAACAGGATGTAGCGAGAGTGCTCCAGTCCACTGCGAAAATCTTCTTGAGTTCTAGCTTGATAACACCAAACAAAGATGAGCCAAGAATCGGAGTCGAAAACCAGAAAACAGAGAATTAATACTAAGCTCAAGCCGCTCAATTGGCAGATTATCAAATATCGAGATGGGTTGGATACTTCCGCGCTGCAATGCCATGCAGTTGAGGAATATCCTACAGCCAATGGCCCGGCTGATTATGCCTTGTTTGTCAAAGGACGGCTTTTGGGTGTTGTTGAAGCCAAAAAAGTAGCGGTTGGCGCACAAAATGTCTTGGAACAAGCAAAGCGCTACTCGCGGGGGGTGTTTAATGGGATTGGGAATTGGCGAGGCTACCGAGTGCCTTTTCTCTACTCTACGAATGGCGAAAATATTTATTTTCTTGATGTTAGAGGCGAACAGAATATCTTTCGGGAAATTGCCAGTTTTCATACAGCGGATGCCTTAACGGAAATGTTCGATCGTGACCAAGCTGCCAGCTATACTCGGTTGCAGAATAGTCCGATCGAGCTAATTGAGAGGCTTCGCCCCTACCAGGAAAAGGCGATCGCTGCCACAGAATCAGCAATCGTCAAAGGCAAACGAGCGATGCTGGTGGCTATGGCCACGGGAACCGGCAAAACCTTTCTCACAGTTGCTCAAATTTATCGGTTGCTAGAGGCGAAGGTAGCCAAGCGGATTCTGTTTTTAGTCGATCGCAGGGCATTAGCAGCACAGGCGGTGCGGACGTTTGCTTCGTTCAATACGCCGAGGGGAAATAAGTTTAATCAAGAATATGAGGTCTACAGTCAGCGATTTCAGAAAGAGGATTTTGGCGATGACGAACAGTTTGACCCCCAAGTTTTGCCAAATTCCTATCTAACAACACCCCAAGCTATTCATACCTTTGTTTATGTTTCTACTATCCAAAGGATGAGTATTAATTTGTTTGGAAAAGGCAGCGTTGATGTCGGAACCGATGGTGATATTGATGACGAAAGCGATGCCGAAAAATTCGATATTCCCATTCATGCTTTTGATTTAATTATTGCAGATGAGTGCCATCGGGGATATACCACCAAAGAGACAAGTGGTTGGCGCAAGACTCTCGACTATTTTGATGGCCTCAAGATTGGCTTGACGGCGACTCCGGCGGTGAATACTCTATCTTTATTTAAAGAGGTAGTTTATCGTTATATAGCCTTTCTCAGAAAGATGAGGTACAATAACAGCAGTGCGTAAACCAGTT
>JAUBOG010000393.1:0-6457 GCA_036700105.1 Microcoleus occultus BM001215583 | reverse complement strand
TATCTAAATGGTCAACTTTCCACTTGATATATCTGCAAAAGTGAGATGCACCCCTCTTAAGTTAGCAATCAAGGGGTTCTGATTTCGTTCTATTGCCTTTATAGCCTCGTCTATCCGTCCTCTCTCACATACTGGCTCAAGGGAGATGTGGTTGCCCGTTTTGGGATCTGTCCAGAAACAGCCCGGATGCTCTTGGGCGATCGCACCGCTGTAACCCAAAGGCAAAAACGGAATTACGACAGCAGAAAGGGAAGTCGCCACACGCAGAAGTTTAAGTCTAGCCATAACACTTGATTCCTTGAGCTTTTCTAGTGTATTGAGTGCGATCGGCCTACAGCTTTTCTCAAAGAAGCGATCTGCGTCAGCGCTTTGAGAATTCTCTCGAATAGCCTTTCGCTTACAGCTACCGCTTTATGTCAAGCTCATCTTTATCACTCCTCCACATACTATAGCGATCGCCCAAGAGCTGAAAAGCGGAAAAAGACGGATCTTTCTAACCTTTCGGTTACAAGTCAGAAAAAGACGGATCGAGGCGGATAAAGTCGGATATAATAATCGAAGTTTCTCAGAGCCTTGATGATGGATATTCGCGAGGTACTCGAATTTGTAGATCGAGTTGTCTACGATAAGACAGGCAAACGCCTCAATGATTTACAGCGTGGAATTATCGAGGGAACTCTGAATAGACAAAAGTATGCTGAGATTGCCGATATTTATCGTCTTTCGGAAGGTCACGTTAAGGATAGAGGTTACGAGCTTTTGCAAATGTTATCAGATGTGTTTGATGAACCCGTTGATAAACACAATCTTAAATCGGTCTTAGAACGGAAAGGAAATCTCAATATTACTTTTGGCGATAACAATATCAGCAATATTATGGGTTACATCAATATTTGCTCCGATCGCCCCACTCCTACCCCAAATAAAAGCCAGCCTGCGACTCCTGACTTTCAGCGAGACCAGTATCAAGCCAAGATTGAAATGGTTGGTAAGTTACGCCAATTCGGCTTGAAAGACTAGCAAATAGCAGAGTTGTTGGGGCTAGCTTTGGAGGAAGTTAAGCAGGTAGACTCGCAGGATTAAAAGTAGGGTGGGCCTCGGCGCGCCTGGAGGGGCCAGTAATGTAGTGCGTTACTGGGCTGGTTGACATTGCAATAAAAAGCCTCAGACCCGGAAGTCTGAGGACCGGAGTTCCTGAAAATCGTCACTTAAGAACATTGTCGCCAACAAACAGCACAAAATACAAGAGGGGTACAACCCAGCACGGCCGCTTTTGGCAGAGACAGAAGGCTGTGCATGACTTTTCATATCCCTTCCCGTTACACCGTCAGGTGACTGTCAACTGTCAACTGTCAACTGTTTCACACCTTTCCTCGATCGCAATATAAGGAGCGCCGTGAGTCCCCGTATATATTTGAGTCGGGCGGTAAATGCGGTTTGCTTCTAGCTGTTCCTTCCAGTGAGCCAGCCAGCCGGCCACGCGGGCGATCGCAAAAACCGGCGTAAACAAGTCGATCGGAATTCCCATTTTTCGGTAAACCAGACCCGAATAGAAATCTACATTGGCATAAATTCCTTTGTGACCCAATTTCTCCTCAACCACTTCTTCCAACTTGACAGCAATGTCGTAATAATCGTCGCGGCCGAAGTTTTCAAACAACTGTTCTGCTAACCCTTGGAGAATAGTTGCTCTCGGATCTTTCACCTTGTAAACGCGGTGGCCGAATCCCATGATTTTGTCCTTGTTTTCGACGCACTTCTCGACAAAAGGTCGCACGTTTTCTACCGAACCAATTTGCTCCAACATCTCAATCACTTCTTCATTAGCTCCCCCGTGCAGCGGGCCCGCCAAAGTGCCAACTGCTGAAGCAATCACCCCGTAAGGATCTGTGAGCGTCGAAGCTGTTACCATTGCCGAAAATGTAGAGGCATTGATTGTATGTTCGGCGTGGAGAGTCAAGCAAACGTCAAAAATCTGAGCTAACAGCGGATCTGGTTCTCGCTCGTTGAGCATATACAGAAAGTTAGCCGAGTAGTTCAAGTCATCCCTCGGCCGCACCGGGTCATTTCCCCGCCGCATTTGCTGGAACGCCGCCACCATTGTCGGAATTTTGGCTAGCAGCCGCACTACAGCTTCTCGAATGTATGCTGGGTTGGCCAGAGCTCTGCGGGAGTAGAACAAGCCCAGGGCGGCCGCTGAAGCTTGCAGGGCGTCCATTGGATGTCCTCTTTCGGGAAAGCATTTCATCATGTCCCGGATGCGATATTTGATCCGGCGGTGATAGCGAATTTCATGCTCGAAGGCTTCTAGTTCTTCCTTTGTCGGAAGTACGCCCCAGATTAATAAATATGAAGTTTCCACAAAGGAACTTTTGAGTGCTAGTTCCTCGATGCTAATCCCGCGATATTCCAGCAACCCTTTTTGTCCATCGACGTAGCTAATGCTGGACAAGGTAGCGGGAACACCTTCTAAACCTGGTTTGAATTCGCCGACGACCATTGCGATACCGTTTGTGTGTGTTGAATCTACATCAAAGTACATTACCAGAAACCAAGATAGTGTCACCGTCTTGACAAATAATCCTTCGATCGGGCGATCGGGCTCAGCATGGGCCTCATCACCTTGGTTTTTCAGCCATCGCCCGATCGCGCCCCTGAATGTTTTCGCCCCTCAAACCCGGTTTCTGCGTTTTTTGAATGGGCGTCTTGAACAGGCAGGATGCCTGTTCCACAATAATTATGCCAGAGGTCTATTGCAGGAAAAACTTGGGAGGAGTCAGCCAGAACATTTGTCCCCGGCCCACTGGAGAGCCTGTTTCCGGGAGGATTAAGCCCGCGATACCTGCTTTTTTGAGGATGAGGGCGTCTTGCGATCGTCCCCAGAGCAAAGTTTCTGCCCAGTTGCCCAAATCTGGTTGGTGCCCCACCAGGGCCAAGCTGCGGCTGCCTGTTTCCTGCCACTGTTTGTACCACTTCAGCCAGTGCCCGAAGTCTCCCGATGGCGCGAGGGCTGCGGATTCTTCTATTGTGGAACTCAAACCGAATGTTTGCAGGATTTGGGCGGTTTGCTGGGCGCGCAGCAGGGAACTGGTGAGAATCAGGTCAAACTGGATTTCGAGTTCGTACAGCCGCTGGGCGATTTTTCGGGTTTTACGATCGCCCTCTTTTGTCAGCGGGCGTTCTGCGTCTGTCGCGTATTCTTCGGGTGCGGCTGCGATACCGTGACGGATCAGATATAAATGCACTTTCCCTGTCCTTGTGATTGCTGTGCGATGGCTGCTTTCTTAGCTTGCGCCTGCGAACTTACTGGCTCGGCCTTAGGGGCCCGATCGACATTTTTCCTTTATTCTACAACGGTACTGACCCAAGAGCGCTGAAGAGAAAGTTTGCGCTTTTAGGCGCGGGGCGATCGGCATTTTCCGGCTTTTACTGGCCGAAAAAACCGAGTTTAATGATCGTAAGCAGGATTGTCTTTCGGACTAATTAAATTCAGCAACTTTTGCTTGATATGAGCGTCGAATACTTCCCACTTGTGCCTTGCATAATCGCTATTCTCATTTCCGCCAGAAAGAAATCCCACCGGAATTTCAAAACCTCCAGCTTGACTTCTGCCGCCGCCGAAAAATCGTCCTTGAGCATCTTGCCCGAAAGCTTCTTTAATGAATTCGTCTGGATCGAGAGTAAGTTTATTAGTTCGCAGCGAGCCGATTACTACTTCAATTTCTTCCTCTTTGTCGTGAACGATTGCGTAGACAACTGCTGTGTGTACGTTCTCTTCTGTGACTAAAAAGTCCGCCGCTTGGGGAATAGAATCCCGATCGTCATAGCGGAGGTAGCCGATGCCGGCGATCGAGAAATTGTTCTGGACGGTGCGGTGTTTGAGCGATCGCTCGATCGCGTCCATCACCCATTTAGAACGGGACGACTGCAACACTGCATTCAGCAACTGCGGGTCGTAAAAACGGCTCAAATAAGCCGCTGCTAAAAAGTCTTCCTCCTGAGCTTGTCTGAGGGCGTTGGTGTCCGATCGCAAACCGTGCATCAAAGCTGTAGCGCACTTGATGTGCAGGCTGACGCTGCCGTCGAGAGTTAGCATTCCCGCCTGTAAATACTCGGCAAAAATCGTGGCTGTAGCGCGGATTTGAGGGCGCAAATCGGTAAATTCTGCGTTCATTTCCCCCTGCAAATTGTGGTGGTCGATGACGGCGGCGATCGGAATTCCCGCCCCTAAAATAAACTCGGTTAATTGACAAGTCGTGCCTTGGTTGTCGATGAAAACGCAGCCCTTAAACACCGACAAATCCTTAGTTTTTGCCGTTTCCAGCGTCCACCGCTGCAAAGGCAGCCCCGTCAATTTAACTAAGGCAATATTTTCTTGGTGGCTGAGGGCGCCGGCGTAGATCATCTCGCATTGGATATCGTACTGTTCGGCGATTAATTTGTAAGCCCAAGCGCTGGAAAGTGCGTCGGGATCGGGAAAATCTTGCAGCAATATTAACTGGCGGTTGCCTTTGTGCCGATCGAACATTTGGCGCAACTGCTCGACTTTGCGATCGTGCAATTCCTCGCGCAGACTGGGGCGATTCTCTTCGGAAGCAACTTCGGCTTTGCCGCGCCGTTTCCCAGGCGCGCTCAATCCGGGTACAGCCTCGCGGATCGGGTCAACCTCACCTTCACGTTTGCCAGATGTTTCGTCTAAATTGATCGGGGGGTGGTCTTTCATCGCTAAAATTAACAGTTTAAATCTTTCAGAATTTGCGTGGCAAAAGCTCTTAAACACGATTTCTTTGTAAATGCCTCGCTGTCAAAGCCAATACTTGTTACCAGAAACCAAATTTAAGAGCGTAAATTTTCTGTTTAACTTTTTAACTCGTGCACCGCGCGTGCGTTGCGAAGAACGAAGCAATCTCAGGACTTGCAAAAAACCCCCGCGCTTGTGCTGACAGGGGTTTTTAAAGACCTATTACATATTTTTGCCATTCTTTGTGCATACCGCTCTTTACGTGTTTAGTCACTTCAAAATAAAGACCGCTGTGAGGCTTCCTCGGCGGATAGCGCAGCGGCATTCCCGCTTCTTTCGGCGTGCGGCTGCCTTTATTGACATTGCAGCGCATGCAAGCGGTAGCGAGGTTTTCCCAACTGTCGCCTCCCCCGCGCGATCGGGGAATCACGTGATCCAGCGTCAAATCATCCCCGGTATAACCGCAGTATTGACAAGAGTGCGCGTCCCGGTGCAAGATGTTCCGGCGGGTAAGCGGAATATCCTTATAGGGAACTCGGACGTAATGCCGCAGTCGGATCACAGTTGGTAGCGGGAAGTTTGGCGCAATAAATTTCCCGTTGTGTTCTACCTGTTCTGCTTTTCCTTTCAGCAACAAAACTACCGCCCTTCGCCAATTGGTGATGTTAAGCGGTTCGTAGGAGGCGTTCAGCACCAGAACATTGCCCATTGTTGATTATTAAATAGAATATTTTTCCCGATGTTAACACAGGTTCCAATTTAGGGGGGCGAGCTCAGGAAGCGCGAGATCGATCGCCAAAACCGTCAAAAACCCCACCTTCACCTGATACCTTCGCGCCCGATCCCCGGAGGCTGCACCTATTTTCTGCTGTCGGCGCGCTGCGCGCGAGCATTTTTGGGCGAGTTTTGGCAAAGAAGAGGCCTGTCGGCGCGATCCTCTCCGTTGGCGCGGGCTTCGCTAACGGCAAAACTTTACAGAATAAATTTTATTTTTTTCCCTAAATGCCTAATCTTCCCGGCAAAAAGCAGTCTAACTTTTTAAAGTATTAGCAACCATCAATAAAAAAGCCTATTACAGCCCATGAAATCTCGGCTCTTAAAATCACTTTTTAGCGCGTCAATTATCGCCCTTGCAGCTCAGATTTCAGGAAACAATCCAGCCTCGGCTCAAACGGCTTCATTCTTCTGCGGCGCTGCTAGCGGCCACCCAGCTACAATTGCCGTCCAACAAGGCAAAAATATTCCCGTTATTCTGTGGCTAGCTGATAACTATTTTAATGAATCGGGAGAAGACGCGATTACTCGGTGCACCCGAGTCTCTGGAATTCTCAACAACTCGCAATCGCAAGGAAACTGGGACAATATTGTTACAGCAGGTGCATCCCCCACCGGCCAACTAATTATTTGTGCAGCTAATCCTCAAGACGGTTCCTGTAGATTATTATATCAAGTACCCAGAGGGCAAAATCCCGAACAAGCCAGACAAGAACTCTTAAGAAGAGTCAAAACTCCTAATGTAAGTGTTTCCCCTGTCAAGGTAAATTGATAGTCATCAGTAAGGACACTCCAAAAGCCCATTTGTGTCAACAACCAGGTCAAACCCTGCCAGAGACTGCTGCTTGACTATTAAATCTAGATCCCCCTAGCCCCCCTTAAGAAGGGGGGGACAAGAACTTACTCAAAGTCCCCCTTCTTAAGGGGGATTTAGGGGGATCT
>JAUBOG010000392.1:0-6481 GCA_036700105.1 Microcoleus occultus BM001215583 | reverse complement strand
CCGACCTAAGGGGGATTTAGGGGGATCTAGACTCAGGTAAAAACGAGATTTCTCAAGGCTTTCGGCTTAAGTTGACACCAATGGGTACTGCCGTGTCCCTACGATTAATCTGGCGCCGCCGGAATTGATATGAAACCGGAAATGATATCTGTGGTTAAATTGTTCGGAAATCGTTAACTGCAATTTGCGAGGCATTGACTCCAGTTAAAGAGGCGATCGCAATTCCACTGACTTTAATCAAAGTATTGCTATTACTCTGACTAATTTCCAATTGGTTGAAACTCAAGCCGCGAGACAATCCCAACACATCTTGCCCTTTCACAAAATCGGAAATAATATCAAATCCGAGATTGTTTCCGACAACAAACGTGTCGTTACCAAGCCCGCCAATAAAGCTGTCATCTCCTAAATCTCCGAACAATAAATCGCTGCCTTCGCAACCGAGAAGCGTATCGTTACCTTTGTCTCCATAAATCGAATCATTGCCCTTACCGCCGTCAATTAAATCATTACCTTGACCGCCATAAACGAGGTCATTTCCTGCATCGCCAGACAAAGTATCGTCTCCAAGTTCTCCAAAGAGAGTATCATTACCTTCGCTGCCTAGCACTAAATCCTGACCGTTTCCGCCGAACAAAGTATCGTTTCCTTTGCCGCCGTCGATAAAATCGTTACCTTCATTGCCCAAGATTAAGTCATTATCTTCTTGTCCGTTAAGTGAATCGTTTCCTTGATTCCCGAAAATAACATCTTTACCAAAACCGCCGAGTACGATGTCGTTTCCTTTGCCGCCCAACAGGATATCGTCTCCCTTGTAGCCGTCAATAAAATCGTTGCCTTCATTGCCGTTTAAAATGTCGGCGCTGTTACCGCCAATCAGGTTGTCATTGCCTGCTTTGCCATCGAAAATATTGGGGTTGTTTGTACCCAAATATCCGTCATTTTTGGCAGTACCAATGAAGATGCGGGAATTGCCGTTGATGGTATTATCGACTGGATTCGGTCGATCGAGATTTGGCCTTTCAATGCGATCGCCAATGCAGGTTAGATCGGCTGTAGGAGTAGGCGCAGGCGTTGGTGTAGGCGCGGGAGTGGGAGTTGGCGCGGGAGTCGGAGTGGGAGTTGCCGTCGTATCGACGATCGTCAAAATCGCCGTTTTTTGATTTCCCAAACTAGCATTATTTGTGGCATTTGTCAAGCTGAGATTGACAGTTTCATTGCCTTCAACTAAGGTGTCATTGGCGATCGGAATACTGAAAGTTTTGCTAGTTTCACCAGAGACAAAGTTTAACGTGCCCGATGTCGCAGTGTAGTCGCTGCCGGCGGTGGCGCTACCGTCAGCAGTGGCGTAACTGACAGAGGCGGAAACATCGCTGCCGCCTGTACGATTAACCGTAATTGTTTGGCTTGCGCCGTTTTCATTAACGCTGTAAGTGGCGCTGCTGAAATTAAATGTTCCCGGCGTTACTATTGCTATATCGTTATCGGCGATCGCCACGGAAGCAGTTTCAGTACCAGCAGCCCCCAAATTATAAGCAGCAGTACCGACTAAAGTCAGCTTCACAGCCTCGCTACCTTCCACAAGGCTGTCGTCAATTGGGGTAATAGTAACATCCGCAAAAGATTGACCGACCGGAATGATAATGCTGCCCGTTAAATTCGGCGTGAAATCATTGCTGGTGGCAAAACCCGTACCGCTAGCAGTTGTGTAATTCACTGTCAGCGGCAGTGCGGTACTGCCCGATCGCGCAATGCGGAAAGTACCAGGATTTGCACCTGATTCCGCTGCTGCTGCGTCTGTCGCAGTAATAGTGACAGTCGGCGTCGGTAAGGCAATGTTAAACCGGGCGACACTCGGATCGTGATCGCTGTCTTGTTCGGCAAATTCTGAGTTGATGTGAACGACATCAAAGCCGGCTAAATTTTTAGCTAAGTTATTGCTAGCTAAAATGTGGTCTAGAACCTGCGCGTTGCCTTGGAAATTGTAAGTATAGCGCTCGTTTTCCGGCAGAGTTTCGATTAAGTTTTGCAGTACAGCAGTGCCAGTTCCCCCCGGAATTCCCCGCACCACATTCAGCGGTTCGGAAAACTGAAAATCGTTCAAATCTCCAGCAACAATTACATTCGCATTGGCATCAACTGCCAAAATACTATCCACAAAATTGTTGACAATTTGTGCTTGTTGGATGCGCTGAGTTTCGGTGGTAAGAGTAGGCGGTTGGTTGGGACCGAAAAGCGGTTGGTCGCCGCCTTTCGAGTTGAAGTGATTGGCAATGACAAATACCGATTGGCCGTTGAATACAAATTCGCCGACTAAAGGCTTGCGGCTGGTATTAAATGCTGCATTTGTGGGGTCAATTCTGCCCGGACTTGCTGACAGTACGGGCGCGCCGCTGACGTTGTTAACTGTAGTTGCGGTTGTGGAAGTGCCGCCAGGGCGATCGACAAAAGTAACGCGGCTGGGATTGAACAAAAATCCGACTCGAATATTGCCGCCCGGTTCGCCGCCGTCTTGGTTGTTTACCGGGTTAATTTGCCGGAATTCATACGTCGGGCCCCCCGCTGTTTTAATTGCGGCAATTAAGGTGTTGTAAGTTGTATCCGCCGCAACTACACCGTCATTTGTCGCGCCGTTGTTGTCTTGAATTTCCTCTAAATTAATAATGTCAGGATTTTTCAGATTTGTAACAATTCGGGTGGCGATGGCGGGGAATTTGTCGGTGTCGCTTGGGTCTAAATTCTCGACGTTGAAAGTAGCAACTGTTAGCTGAGTGGCATTTCCAGTTAAGTTTGTCACTTCCTTAGTCAGTCCGCCGGATGTGACGCTAGCTTGAGGAATTTGAGCGGTATTTAAAAGCTCGTAATTGCTGAAACTGTAACCGATAACGCCTGTAACTGTGTTTAATTTGTCTCCAACATTAGTAGCAGGCGAAAGACTTGTATTGCTGGGCGGATTCAGCAGAGTGTCGTCAATTTGAATCCGTTCTGGATTAAAATCGGTAGCAGAAACGGCAATCCCACCGCGACTCGTTCTACCCGTAGCATTCGCACCGTTATCTGGCAAAACGTAGAACTCGCCAAAGTTATTTGTAGGGCCGACAACAACCGGATTGTTGACTTGCACCAGCATTCCTTCTAAACTTTCGTAGAAGTCGATGCCTTCTGTTGTCGGATCGAAATCGCCGCCTGTTTCGACATTTCCAGAAGTGGCGCTGAAGTCGTTTTGAATGAAGGTTGTCGGTTGAATGCGGCCGCCCGTACCGATCGCAGTTGGAGTAATTGTTCCTAGAGGTGCGATCGCCCCTACAGCAGATCCAGCAACCGTAGCGTTAATTTGGGTAGTGGTAAGATTGGCGGCGTTGTTAGCAGGGCGGAATTCATCAACTCGACCAGTTACTTGTACCGATTGTCCGACAGTCGGATTGGAGATTGTCGAAGTTCCGAGGAATACAAAAATCGCTTCTGATGTCGAATTTGGATTGGCCCCAGTGTCGGGAGTCGGGTCTTGCATATAAAAGCCGCGACCCCCACCAGTGCTAATTACCGCTGTCACTACACCCGGAACATTGCTAACAGTTTGAGTGGCTAAAGGTGAAGTGTGACTTGCGCCTTGAATGTTGCGGATGCGCACCGGAGAACCACCCAAAGTTACCGTATCGCTGCGGAATTTCTGGAAGTTGTCCTGCGGCAAATCTTTCGAGATAACATTGTCGCCGTACCACAGATTGTCGCCGTTATCAACTAATAGCTGAATCTGACTGCTATCGGTTAAGTTAGTCGGCACTTCTACGATTGATTCAAAACTGCCGCCTGCATTCAAAGCTGTCAAGTTTGCCGATCGCACTTGAGGCGCATCAGCAGCATTTCCAGTCCAAGTATACAGTCGGAAATCTTTCGGCGCAGTCCCCGTAGCATTGTCCGCTGGGCCTGCGACAATTAGGTATTGGTTGTTAGCATTGCGATCGATACTGCGAATCCCGCGCCCGCCCAAATCTAATTGAATCGGAGCACCGATGGTAGCGCTAGCAGCCGCCCCCGTTACTAAATCTGTGAAGTTGGTAATCGGTGCAATTAAAGCTTTAGTGCGATCGCTTGCAGGAACTTGCGGGGCGCGGAATGCCACATAGGCAGTAGTGCCGTTTGGGGCAAGTGTCAAACCTTCGATATTGAAACCATCTAAGGTAGTAGCTTCTGGGATTTTGCCCGCAGTCGCGCTAGCAGTAAAATTGAAACCATTCGTATTTCCCCACGCGATCAAATCGTTGCGGAGGTTGTCGTATTTGCCAGCAAAAGTCAGATTAGTTGTCGCGCCGCTACCGGAAATATCCGTCGCAAACAACCGATAGCGATTCGGGCGCAAATTGCCGCCGCTGGCGTTGCTGTGGGAACCCAACCAATAAATTCGATTACCGGCGCGGGTTGAAGCTTCGATGTCAACTTCCCTCGGAATACCGCCAGATAAATCCGTTAAACCGAGAGAGTTGGTAAAGTTAAAGCTTTTGACTGGTAAACCGGAATTGGTGCGATCGTACAAACGAATAGTTTGGTCTTCGTCATCGGCGACTACCATATAGTTGGAGTCGATCGCGATCGCCGTACTCGCATCGCTTGTCCCAGTCAAAAAACGGCTGGTTGTCGGAGTTCCCGAAGCAGCCGAAGCCGCGTATTTCAGAACAGTAGATGTTGTGTTTGTGCCGTCACTTACAGTAACAGTCAAATCAGCAAAACCGACACCGACAGGATTAATTTTCAGATTGCGACTTGCGCCAGTTCCACTAATCGTTAAATTGGCATTGGGAACCACCGCAGTATTGCTGCTGGTTGCGGTTAATGTCAGATTGGCAACAGCAGTTTCGGCATCGGAGAGAGTGAAATTAACCCCGAAATTCTTAGCCGGATCTGTCGGATCGTTGATGACACCTGATAAATTTGGAACAGTTAAAAATGTAGAAGCTGCAATTGGTGCGATCGTCGGTGGAGTGTTCGCAATATTTCCAAAAGTTGTAGTAACGGCGGTAGTCGAGGAATTGTTGGTTTCGTTGCTTTCGGCGATCGTATTTCCCGGATCTGCAACTGCGGCCCCAACAGCGCTGGTGACGCTAGCCGCAGCAGTAGGAGTAACGTTAACGGTCAAGGGAATGCTACCACTAGCGGCGATCGCACCTCCGGTAAAAGTAACGACTCCAGCCGCTTGAGTCGCAGTAAAACCCGCACCGCTAGCCGAATTGTATGTCACCCCCGCAGGCAGAGTAAATTTGGCGCTAACTCCTGTAGCGTTAGCAGTACCGCTGTTGGCTAATGTCAGCGTGTAGTTGAAGGGAGTATTGACAGTTGCTGTCGCAGGGGCGCTGCTGGTGATGGTTAAGTCGGGTAAAGGAGTTGTAGTGGCGATCGTCACTGCCGCAGCAATATCTGTCAGTGCAGTAGGATTAGTTACAGTCGCAGCCGTGCGCGGAGTCGTCCAAGTACCAGTAGCAGCATTGTAAGTTCCAGTTAACTTCGTAAACGCCCCGCCAGCCGGATCGGGAAAAAGAGTTGTATTAGTTCCATCCCCAAAAGTTCCCTGGGCATTGCTGTAGATATCATTTGTCGGCAATACATAACCGCCAGTCGCAGAATTTGCCGTCCCTACACCAGTGCCAAAAAATACAGCATCAATCGGAACAGTTGTGTTAGTAATACTGGCAATCGGAACATCAAAAATCGCAATTCCGTCAGCATTAGCGCCTCCATTTCCGAGGACTCCGCCAGTGTTCAGAGCTCCAAAACCGTCACCCGCAGTTGTGCCTGTATTGATAGTTTTCAGCCAATTTGCCGCAGCAATATCTGTAGTGGCGGCACCATTAATTAATTTGCCAGAACCGCCGACATAAGCAACTTGTCCAGCAGCCAGACTACCTGAATTAATGCTGAAACCATAGGTTAAAGCAGCCCCGCTAACCCATCCGTTGGGGCTGGCAGTTCCATTATTTGCCCACGCCACCGTGTAGGGAGTTGCTGCAAAGTCGATCGCCTCTGTAGCAATTACCTGCAAATATTCGTAAGGGCTATCTGTACCGGCAGGATTTGCCATGTAGCCCGAAATCACTAATTTTGCTGCCATAACACTTATTCCCTAGTTTTTTCCAGTTTTTCACTCCCAAAGACAGATGTTACTAGCTGAAAGTTAAGGAATAGTAACTGTTTATTTAAATAACCGTTAATAAATACAAACTTAAAATATTTTACGAAGTATCATAGCCCAAATATGCGATAATTATAAACAATTTCCATCTAAAATAGAGCTAAAAAAATAAACATCTCCAATAATTAATTATTGTGGAACAGGCATCTTGCCTGTTCAAAGCCGTAGGGTGGCCCGGAGTGCGTGATTTTATCCAAAATCAACCAGCTACGATCTGATATCAATTCCGGCTGCGCCGGAATGTATAGAGGACACGGCAGTGCCGTTTCCCTACCGTAATTAATCGTAGGGAAACGG
>JAUBOG010000391.1:0-6494 GCA_036700105.1 Microcoleus occultus BM001215583 | reverse complement strand
CTTAATAAGGGGGGACTCGCGGGGGGTGAATTTGACGAGAGCAAGAGGTCTAATTGTGTAATCCTCACCAACCTCAAAATTATATGGTTGCAAGTAAAAGCGACACCTACATCTCCCCCGAAGATTATTTAGCAGGCGAGAAAGTTAGTCCGATCAAACACGAGTACAAGCAAGGTGAAATCTATGCAATGGCAGGGGCAAAAAAAGCTCATGTCATCATTAGTGTCAATGCAGCAACTTTGTTGAGAAACCATCTTCGGGGGAGTGGCTGCATAACTTACATGGCAGACATGAAAGTTCGGATTGAGGCAGCAGATTGTTATTACTATCCCGATGTAGCGGTGAGTTGCGATGAACGAGACAAAAATGCTGATGAAGATTTCATTCGCTACCCGCGCTTAATTGTCGAAGTTTTATCGCCGACAACAGCGGCTTTTGACAGAGGTGAAAAGTTTGCTGATTACCGCACTTCTGAAAGTTTGCAAGAATATGTGTTAATCAATCAAGAAAGAGTTAGTGTAGAGTGTTTTCGCCGCAATGCTGAGGGTTTGTGGGTGCTTTATCCTTACAGTCAAGGGCAAGAAGTTCAGTTGGCTAGCGTTAATTTTAGCTGTGCGATCGAGGCTTTGTATGAAGATGCGATCGAGATTAGTTGATTTTAATTACTCCATAATCGCTGGAATAATTCGGAATTATATCTTGATATGATTTAACCGCGAAGACGCGAAGAACACGAAGGAAGAGGCAAGAAGAAGAAGAAGAAGAAGAAGAAGAAGAATAACCTCATTTTTAATGCGATTCGGGGGTAATTGCTATTTTTTCTTGTTAGCTTTCCAAGTGCCTCCGTAGAAGTACAAAGGATTATTTTTGCTTACCGATTCCCAACATTTAAGACACAGAAAAAACCAATGCCCCGACTCGTCATACCGGGCGCGGTAGAGAGTCGGGGCAGATTGGGAACAGCGATCGCAATATTTGATTCTGATTGCTTTGGCCATTGTGATTCAGTTTCAAGCAATTACGGACTCTTGAGGGCGGGCAAAAATCATGCGGCCGGCGCTGGTTTGCAGGGCGCTGGTGACTACGACTCGGGCTTCGGCGCCGACATAGCTGCTACCTGCTTCTACAACTACCATTGTGCCGTCATCCAAGTAACCGATTCCTTGGGAGGGTTCTTTGCCTTCTTTGCGGATTTTTAGTTCGATCGTATCTCCGGGTAAATAAGTCGGGCGCACTGCATGAGTCAAATCGTTGATATTCAAAACCGGCAGTTTTTGGACGGTAGCTACTTTCGATAAGTTGTAGTCGTTGGTGAGCAAAATTCCGTCGATATCCAAGGCGAAGCGGACTAATTTTGCATCGACTGTGGCAATATCTTCGTAGTCTGCCGAGTGAATTTGAATCCGTTCTGGATATGTTTCTTTGATGCGGTTGAGTACATCTAAGCCGCGGCGCCCGCGCACTCGTTTTTGATCGTTGGGGGAATCGGCTACGAGTTGCAGTTCTTGCAGCACGAATTGCGGGATGATAATTTGACCTTCGAGGAAACCTGTTTCTAGCAGGTTTTCAATCCGACCGTCAATGATGCAGCTTGTATCGACTACTTTGGCAGAAGCTGGTTTGAAAGTGCCTTCGGATACCAACACCGTGTCTAAGCTTTTGGGGTTGATCAGCCGCAGGAAAGCGCGGCCGTGGGTGTCTGTCAAGCTGACGCCTGTGAAGCCGAACATGACGCTTCCCAAAACTGCGACTAGAGGTTTGATGAAGCCGAACTCTTGGGGAATTGGCAGCAGGAACAGCGGAGCCAGCATTAAGTTGGCTACTAGCAGTCCGATGATTAAGCCGATCGCCCGCGTCAGCAGCATCTCGACCGGCATATCGCCGACTTGCTTTTCTACGCGCCGGTAGGTTGTTTGAGCCACTAATCCGAACACGAAACCGATTAATGCTCCAAACGATCCCAGTACGGAGCTTAAACCTTGTATATTTGTAACTTGCTCCAGCAGGTTGCTCGGCAGGAGTTCGACTCCGTAATAGCCGATGCCTCCGCCTGCGATAATGAATGAGATAATTATGATTGCGTCTAGCATTGTTCTAGGTTAATGAATTTGTTTATATTATATCTTTCCTGCGGTGATACTTTTTTTGATGCTTTGGTCGGATATCGCTATATTTATTGAGGGATTTTTATAAACTTATATTTCGCGTTTGTACCCTCTGGGGGATGTGCGATCGACGCCGGATGGCACAGACCGCGCCCCGCCTGCCGTGTCTGGATCTCCGAATAGACCGCCCTGCGGGATGTTCGGGAATTGCAGCGGCTCCAAATTAGTTGAGGTTAAACTAAAATAGCCGTAGCACGGGCGAGGGCGAGCGGCCATCGCGAGCGGCGCATTTTTACTCATAAAATGTCATAATATACATAATTATTTATGACAGTTTAATTAAAGCTTTAGATTTGAAGCTGCATTTTTAGCTTGAGATGTAATGAACCCTACCACAGATTATTTAACATTTGAATTTAAAAAAAGCGTGCAAGCGGCAAATTTTGGCATTCCCAGTTCGGCTTACCTGCACGTACCTTTTTGTCGCCGCCGCTGTTACTACTGCGATTTTCCGGTTTTTGTGGTGGGCGATCGCAAAAATGGCGAGAATTCTGGCACGATCGTGCAATACGTTGCCGTACTGTGTCAAGAAATTGCAGAAACTCCCAATTTAGGCGCATCTCTGCAAACAGTTTTTTTTGGCGGCGGTACGCCTTCGCTGCTTTCTGTCAGTCAGTTGGGCAGTATTTTAGAGGCTGTCGATCGCAAATTTGGAATTGCTGCTGGGGCGGAAATTTCTATAGAAATAGACCCGGGGACTTTTAGTTTAGAACAGTTGCGGGGATATGCAGCGGCGGGAGTTAATCGAGTTAGTTTGGGAGTGCAAGCTTTTCAGGATGAATTGCTGCAAGCTTGCGGGCGATCGCACTCTGTCGCCGAAATTTTTGAAGCAGTAGAAATAGTGCGATCGGCTGGGATTGTCAATTTCAGTTTAGATTTAATTTCTGGACTGCCGCACCAAACTTTAGAACAGTGGGAATTTTCCTTAAAATCGGCGGTGGAAATTGCGCCGGCTCACCTGTCGGTATACGACTTAATTGTCGAACCCTTAACTGCTTTCGGGCGCTACTTTGAACCGGGCGCGCAGCCGCTCCCAGCTCCGGAAACTGCTGCTGGAATGTACCGTTTGGCGCGGGAAATTCTCACCGCCGAAGGCTACGAACATTACGAAATTTCTAATTACGCTCGCGATGGCTATCAGTGCCGCCACAACCGCGTTTATTGGGAAAATCGCCCTTATTACGGCTTCGGAATGGGGGCGGCGAGTTACGTGGAAGGCCGCAGGTTGACAAGGCCGCGCAAAACTCAAGAATATTATCAGTGGGTGCGATCGATCTCTGCGGTAACTTCGGAAGCTACTTCAAAACTGGCGGGGGAAACTCAGTCAGATATTCAACCAGCAATCGAGCAAAATTTTCAAGTCTCGGAAAATGACGTTTTGTTAGAAACGCTGATGCTGGGTTTGCGTTTAGCAGAAGGACTTAGCCTGTCGGCGCTGAGTGCAAAGTTTAGTCAGCAAACGGTTGATAAAATTTGGCGCTGTTTGCAGCCCTACTGGCGGCAGCGATGGGTGGAGATTATAACGGAGGATGGCGCGATTCCCTACGGGATAGCTCCGCTTCACGCAGCTTTAGGCGAGGGTGCGAAACTGCCGCTTTCTGGAAATTTACGGTTGAGCGATCCAGAAGGTTTTTTATTTTCTAATACGATTTTAGCCGATTTGTTTAGCAAGTTAGGGGAGGATAATTAGCTATGTATAAGGAAGTACACCGCCAAGCAAGCCGATCGGCCCTAAAGCCCTGCTCGCCAATTCTACAGGAAGCAGATTAAATCGCTCCCTAGCCTTATAAAGTCAAAAACAATATATTTTATATCGATCCCTCAACAAAACTTAAAGACTGACTAAGCCTTGAGATAGACGCGGCGACTGAAATCAGGCTGTCATACTTGAGAGTGACGATTTAAAAAATAGCTTGATGGAAACTCTGACTCTAGAACGCAACAGCACCGACAGCAATCCGACTCTCGCAATTAGCGATCGCCGCAGCAATCCTACTTCTAAGTGTACTTTTTGCGGTCACTACAAACTGCAAAGAGGTTCAGTGGGTCACTGTCAATTGTTGAACGCACCAGTTCGGGGAGGATGGAAATCTTGCGCTTTAGCAATGCCGCCTTTTGCACCTTCTTGGGAACACGCCGAAGGCGCAAAGGTTTCTGCTGGCGCCTTTGCTAATTAACCGAAAAAATGTTAAAAAAAAATTGCTTTTAACTCGTAATATGCTATCTTAAGTTTAGACCAGTCATCAATCACTCGCACAATTTCACAATCAAGTTAAAAAAATGAATTTGACACTAAATGAGGTAATTGCTGAACGTGATACGCGAATTTTGTGTTGGTACCTAAACACTACCAACAAAGTGCAAATTGCTCGAATTACAAACATTCCTAACTGGTATTACGAGCGGACGGTGTTTCCGGGAGAACGTTTGTTGTTTGAAGCAGTACCCTCGGCTCAGTTGGAAGTTTGCAGGTGTGCGGAGACGGGTGCTATTGTGTGCGAGCGGATTTTGTGCGATCGGCTGCGAGTTGAAGAGTTAAGCACGGCTGATTGAAAATAATTCCCCAGATTTACCGACGGGGGATAAAAGCCCGGTTGATCGCAAACCGGGTTTCTCTGTTTGGTTGTAAAAACTCTAATCCTAAAACCTGATGTCCCTCACCGAACAAATCCTCTCCCAAATACCGGGAGACGCCCTCACAGGCCTGCGAAAGGTCGATCGACTCTGGGAAAACCTCAAACAAAACACCGCACCAGCAGCCCAAGCAGTCAAACACAGCCAACAACCCCTCGAAACCCTCGATTTCGACATAGTTATCGGCGGCGGAACCCTAGGAATATTAATCGGTACAGCCTTAGCCGTGCGGGGTTGGCGAGTAGCCTTGCTAGAACGCGGCATCCTGCGCGGGCGCGAGCAAGAATGGAACATTTCTCGTAAAGAATTAGACGCATTCGTAGAACTAAATTTGCTGTCGGTTGCAGAAATAGACAAAGCAATTGCCACCGAATACAACCCAGCCCGCATCAGCTTTACCAACACCCCTGACATCTGGATTCGCGACGTACTCAACATCGGAATCGACCCAGTTTACCTCCTCGAAACCCTCAAACAGCGATTCTTAGAATCTGGAGGAAAACTTTTTGAAAATACACCATTTAAAACAGCAACAATTCACCCCAACGGAGTCGCCGTAGAATCTGCAACTACCGATACACAAACTGCGGCAAATTTATTTAAAACCCGATTATTCTTAGATGCAATGGGCCATTTTTCCCCCGTTGTCCGCCAAGCAAGACAAGGCAAAAAACCCGACGCCGTATGTTTGGTAGTCGGTAGTTGCGCCCGAGGATTTCCCAAAAACGACACCGGCGATATATTTGCATCCTTCACCCCAATGCAAAATCAGTGCCAATATTTTTGGGAAGCATTTCCGGCCAGAGACGGCCGCACCACCTACTTATTTACCTACATAGACGCCGACACAGAAAGATTCAGTTTAGAAACATTATTTGAAGACTATTTGCGCTTGCTTCCCCAATATCAAAACGTCAAACTTGAACAGTTAAAATTCCAAAGAGCACTCTATGGATTCTTTCCCTGCTATCGCCAAAGTCCGCTAAAAACGCCTTGGAATCGCATACTTCCAGTCGGAGACAGCAGCGGCAGCCAATCGCCCCTCAGCTTCGGCGGTTTCGGCGCAATGGTGCGCCACCTCAAACGCTTGACTCTCGGAATTGACGAAGCTTTGACAAGCGAAAGTCTAGACAAAAATTCCCTCGCACTTTTGCAGCCGTATCAACCAAATCTATCAGTTACTTGGTTGTTTCAGCGTTCGATGAGTGCTGCGGTGAATCAAAAAATAGACCCCAATCAAATCAATCAACTTTTGGCTGCCGTATTTCAGGTAATGGAAGAGTTGGGAGAACCGGTGCTCAAGCCGTTTCTTCAGGATATCGTGCTGTTTCCGGCTTTGTCAAAAACTCTGTTTAAAACAGCAATCAGCCATCCCGGATTAGTGATGAAAATTATCCCGCAGGTAGGAATAGCTAATTTGCTGGATTGGATGGTTCATTATGTAAATTTAGGAATTTATACGGGATTGCAGCCTTTGGGGAAAGCCGTAGAACCGCAGGTTAAAAATTTAGCGCCAGAACAGCAATACTATTTTCACCGATTAGTTGAAGCGTGGCAATACGGCGCTGGAGGCGATTATTAATTAATTGATTGATTGTGGCACGGGCATCTTGCCCGTGGCCGATATATAAACAGGCAAGATGCCTGTTCCACAACTTATACCATTTCTCTAAAATCATGCAACCCCCCGAACCC
>JAUBOG010000390.1:0-6498 GCA_036700105.1 Microcoleus occultus BM001215583 | reverse complement strand
TGTCCTGATTCGTGTCTGCCGTGTCCCTACGGGGATACAGCTGTAGGGACACGGCACTGCCGTGTCCTGATTCGTGTCTGCCGTGTCCTGATTCGTGTCAACTGCCGTGTCCCTACCCGCACCTGCAACTTTTAAGCAATCTGACCTGGTTAAAAGCTAAACTGAGTGCGGAGATTTCCGACAAATACAGTCGGATTGCCATCAAAATTGTTGGCATTAAAGATAGCATAAAATGCCGGGACGATCGCAATATTATTCGTAATCGGGTAGTAGTACGAACCCTCTATTTCGTACTGAGTCCCGCCATTACCGCCACCGGAAAGCAAAAATCTGCGCCCCGATATATAATCCTGGGGAATCACAAACGAAAGTACGCCCAGCGCTCCTTTTTTGCCAATATCGGGAAATCCCATGCCGACTTGCAAAGATTGTACCTTAATATCTCCGCCAGCGCGATCGCGATTTACTGGATTTACCTCAAGTTGGCCGTAGGAATACCGCCCGAATAAACCGAAATTCCGGCCCAGCAACCAATCAAAATTGACCACAAAAGTATCAGCGCCGGAATCTCTAACCCTGCCCCCAAAACCGTCATCTGCATAGCCGTAAGGCAGCGGTTCGCCCACTGCGCCGCCGATGAATCCATTATAAGGTTTGAGGTTCGATCGCGCGTAAAGCAACCGCAGATTGAAAGAAGTGCTGGGGGAGTATTCCAACTGCGCTGTCATCGTGTTTGTACTGTTGAACAAACCATCGCTGGGATTGCTAGCCGTATTGAATACCGCCGGATTCAAAAATTCGGTATTTTCAGCCATATAAGCAGCCGTAAACCTGAGCGGTTTGGCAACTTGCCAAGTAACAGCAGCGCCCGATCCGCGATCGACTGCATTTAACAGTGTACTTCCATTCGAGTTAAAACTGGTTGCTCCCCTCAGAAAGAACGTGAAACGATTGCCGTCAAAATAGCGATAATAATTCAAACGAGGTCCGATCGCAACTTGCACCTTATCTCCCACGGGAAACGTGTAAGACATCTCGCGAATTCCCACAACATTCGCCGTCGGTACGCCAGTTTGGTCTAAAAACGGCGTTCCCCAAGAGTTGTAAAAACCCGCCGATACCAGTTCGTTTGCAGGCGAATTGCCGTTGCCAAAAACTAACTGAGTCACCAGCGAATCTTTGCCTGTAAACGAAGTATTTAGCGTCAAAAAAGCGTAGTAGCTAAATGTAGTTTCTGGTTGCTCTCTTTCAACCCGAGTCGGTCGATTGTTGGCATCGCGAGTTGGGGGAGCAAAGGCGCTGTTTGGGGTAGTGCGGCTGCGTTCGGCGGTGATATCGCCTGTGGGAAATGCTGATGTTAAGTTGAACCAAACCGTAGCATTCAGTTTGGTTGTAGTTGAAAATTGATTCGATTCTAGCTCCGCCGTGCGAGCTTCCAATACATCGACTCTACCGCGGATTGTTGCTAGTTCTGCTGCAAATTCTTCTTGCAGTCTTTGGAGTTTTTGTAAATCTTCTTTGTTCGCTAAATTAGAGGTTCCTGCTCCGATTAACTCCGCAACTTTATCGAGACACGCATTCAATCCGGCGGCGAATTCATAGCGTGTCATGGCTCGATTTCCGCGATAGGTGCCGTCGGGATATCCCGCTATGCAGCCGTAGCGTTCAACTAAGGATTGCAGCGCTTGAAATGCCCAATCTGTGGGTTTGACATCGCTGAGTTGGGAAACTGAGGTGACTTGCTCGATTTCGGCAGCTTCGTTGGTTTCCAGGCTGTCTATTTGTTGGATTTCGGCGATCGTTGCCGGCTCTTCCGGCGTTTGAATTGACTCGGCTAATATGCTCGATTCGCCTGATTCTGGGGCTGCTGATTCTGTCTGCTTTATTTCGCTGTTTTGAGAAAATTCGGCAATTTGTTCGCTGTCGGTAGCGACGGAAATATTCTCAGCTTGCGGAAGTTTTTCGATTTCGACATCGGCGGTTGTTTCTGGTTTGTTCGCAGGGTTTATCTGTGTGTCAATTGGTGCGATCGCCAATTCTGCTGCTGGTAATTCTGCTGTCTGGGCTGTTGCTTCCTCGGTTTCCAAAACGGAAGTTTCCGCCGCATAAATTGCAGAATAATGCTGGAAATTAATACAAAAAAAGGCTGGCGTTGCTGTCAGCAGGATTTGGAAAAACAAAAATTTAGACATTATCCTCACACCGTAAATATCAAGGGTGCGCAGTGCGCACCAAACCCAGGCAAAAATTCTGTATGTAGGGTGCGCACTGCGCACCTTACCACTTCTTTGTCGATCGCCGATACAATTTAATGTAGGGTGCGCAGTGCGCACCAAACCCAGGCAGAAATTCTGTATGTAGGGTGCGCAGTGCGCACCAAACCCAGGCAAAAATTCTGTATGTAGGGTGCGCAGTGCGCACCTTACCACTTCTTTGTCGATCGCCTTTTAAGTCAGCGGTTTGCGATCGCCCGCAGCAGGTAAAGCCCGCTCTTCTTTCGGAGGCAAAAAGCTCTCATCAACTATCTGATTGACTGGCGGGGCTGTAATTTTTAAAGCTTCTGCTACTTGTTTTGCTGTCGCTTCCAGACGAGCCGGATCGACTCCGCCCAAGCCAACTTTTTCCACTTCGGGAGTGATGTACAGCCTTTCTAAAGCAATTTGCAGGCGGCGCTTTTCGGCGTTTTTGTCCATCAAGCTGTCTCCCGCTTTTACCACGGATTCCAATCCGGCTGTCGGATCTTTTAAGGTATCTTGCAGCCCTTTAAAATACGCTCGCAAAAAGCCTTTTACTACTTCGGGGTTTTTATCTAAAAAGGCTTTTTTGACAACGATCGCATTTCCGTACAAATCTAAACCGTTATCTGTGTAGTAAAAGACGTTAATATCTTCCGGCTTTTTCCCGGCTTTTTCTAATGCGGGAATTATTGTGGTTGCAAAACCGCTAACTGCATCGACATCGCCCTTAATTAATAATGTTTCGCGCAGCTTCGGCTCCATTGTAATCCACTCTACCGAATCGGCTTGCACTCCGGTTTTTTGGGCCAATACCGGCCACAATTTGCGCGGTGCATCTCCTGCGGGAGCTCCTAGCTTTTTGCCGGCTAATCCTTTCGGATCTGCGATGTTGCTCGACTTGAGGGTGACAATTGAAAATGCCGATCGATTGTAAGGTACTGCAACTGCTACTACCGGATCGTTGGGATTCTTGGCGTTGAACTCCATCATCGAGTAAATGTCGCCAAATCCGATCTCGAATTGACCTGCTGCAACTTTGGTAATTGTATCAGATGAACCGTAGCCCCGCTCGATTTTGACATCCAATCCTTCGGCTGGAAAATAGCCTTTGTCGATCGCCATTGTCAGCGGTGCGTTGTCACCTTGCAGCAGCCAAGATGGATTGACTTTGATACTGCGTTTCTGTGAGGTGTCAGCCGCCGTTGTTGCAGTTGCTCCCCCCGATGCAGGGGTAGTTGCGGCATTCGGCTGCTGGGATTGACAACTGCTCAGAATTAGTAGCGCTGCGATCGGCATTAGGAATAGCGATCGTCCCAACCACGTATTTTTCATATAAAAATGCTTGCTATTTGGACAACAAACCTGCGTCGAAAACCGATCGCCCATCTCTGCGGATTTCGCCTCAAAGTTAAGCAGCGCTCGGGTTTGTTGTATACGGTATGCTTAAATTACTTGAGCGGCTGTATACACAAACACAGTTTTTAGTTTTTTGTCAAACCGCAATCAAATAGACAAGTCGATATTTGCCCAATTTTAATGTTGCGCTCGTTTGCCCGATCGCTCGTGCAAAAGTTTGTATTTTCGGATACAGCAAAATTCCCAAATATCAAGAATAAATAGATATATAAATTTGTAAATCATTTGTGCATACAGGATACGGCTGAGTTTATACTAAAGAAAGGAGTTAGACTAACTGTGGTACAGCCTAAAATGCTAACAAATGCGATCGAAACGCAAGAACCGACTCTTTTGGAATTCGATCGCGTCGGTTTAGAGTATCGAGTTGACGGCCAACCGCGGCGAATTATTGACGAGATTTCGCTGTCGATCGCCCAAGGAGAATTTGTATCCTTTGTGGGGCCCAGCGGCTGCGGAAAAACTTCGATTTTGAGAATGGTTTCCGGGCTGTCTCCAGCGCCGATCGGCGAAATTCGGATTCGCGACAAAAAGATTGCCAAACCGCTCAAAAATGTCGGCATTGCCTTTCAAAATCCCGTACTTTTGCCTTGGCGAAATACCCTCGACAACGTACTTTTACCGCTGGAAGTAGTGCAGCCTTACAAACGGGAATCGAAAGATCCGAAGCGCCGGGAAATGTTCGTGCGCCAAGCCCAAGAATTGCTAGCTACAGTCGGATTGCAAGACTTTCAAAAACAGTTTCCCTGGCAACTTTCGGGAGGAATGCGGCAGCGGGCTTCTCTGTGTCGCGGCTTGATTCACCAACCGGAAATACTGCTGTTAGACGAACCTTTCGGGGCGTTAGATGCTTTCACCCGCGAGGAAATGTGGGTGATGTTGCAAGAGTTGTGGATGCGGGTGAAGTGCGTTTGCATCCTGATCACTCACGATTTACGGGAGGCAGTTTTCTTGTCGGATACTGTTTATGTGATGGGCCCGCGCCCGAGTTCGATCGTCTATAAAGTAAAAGTCAACCTGCCGCGTCCCACCAATCTAGATATGATGATGTCGGATGACTTCAACCACATCGTAGCAGAACTGCGCCGCCACATTCACCGCAATTAAAAAACGAGAAAGCAATGGATAATTTAGAGAAATTTGCTCGCTCAAAAACAGCAACCGTTGTGATGCCAATTGCTGCTACAATCCTGCTATTTTTAATCTGGGAAATTCTGGTATTGCTATTAAAAATTCCCCCGTACAACTTGCCCGCACCTTCGGCAATTCTCGCCGCCACTTTAACTCAAAGCAAGGCGCTGATCGAAAACTCGGGACAAACTTTGTTTACAACTTTAGCGGGTTTCATCCTCGCAATTGTAGCAGGCGTAGTGCTGGGGTTTCTGATCGGATATTCGCGAATTGCATATATAGTTCTGTACCCGCTATTAGTTGGGTTCAATACCGTACCGAAAGTAGCGTTAGTGCCGCTGTTTGCGCTGTGGTTTGGCATCGGTACGGTGCCGGCAATTCTGACTGCTTTTTTGCTGGCATTTTTCCCGATCGCAGTTAACGTAGCTTTAGGATTGGATACAGTTGAACCGGAGATGAAAGATGTGATGCGATCGCTAGGTGCATCGCAAATTGAAATATTCCAAAAAGTCGGGTTCCCCCACACCTTACCCTACGTTTTTGCATCCCTAAAAGTAGCAATTTCCCTCGCCTTTGTCGGCGCTGTAATTTCAGAAACAGTAGCATCCAACAAAGGCCTCGGATACTTAATTGTCACCGCGAGTTCTAACTTTGACGTGCCTTTAGGTTTTGCAGGATTGATGGTTTTGGCAGTGATGGGAACCGTGCTTTACGGCTTGTTTGCTGCGGCGGAGAAATACCTGATTTACTGGGCGCGGTGATGGGATGGCTTCAACCAAACCCACTGCCGGAAATTGGGGTGCAAGTGACCTAAAGGTTCTTCGTGCCCAGGCTGTTTGATGTCTTCTACAGGTACTGGCGCGGGGATTTTTTTCGTTAGCGATCGATTGAAGAATGTCATAACTTTGCCTCCAAGAGCGTTTTTCTGGGAGGCACATGGAAACCTGTCACCATACCAGCTTTATTTGGTATGTCCGAATCTTTTTCTGTGCCTTATGATACTATTCTACAACTTTTTGGGCGGGAAGTATCGCTCGATCGGGGGATATTTCCTGCATTTAAATTGTCGTTGGGCCCCAGAAACCGGGTTTTTTACCGAATCTGCGGGTGAGTGCGCGTCTTTTGGTAAAAAAACCCGGTTTCTTGAGTCGGAGTGATTAATTTTGAATTGCTGAGTCAAGGCGAAAGCGGGCTATTTCGCAAATTTCAGCTACAGCCTGCTGCATTTCTGTTTCAAAGGAATTGTCGAGGCGCTGTTTAAATGCTGCGAGAATGCTGGTTTTAGTGTGTTTTTTCACGGCCGCAATGAAGGGGAAACCGAACTTTTCGCGGTACGATCGATTCAGGAATTGAAAGCGATCGAACTCTTCAACAGAAAGTTTATCCAAACCGGCACCGGCTTGTTCGCTAACGGATGCTTCTGCCATTTTTGCTTTGCTTCCCAAGTCTGGGTGGGCTTGAATTAAAGCTAATTTTTCGGCTTGAGTCATGGCGCTGACGGCTGTTACCATTTTAGCGTGCAAGTCGGCTGTGGATGCGAAAGGTCGATCGTCCCAAGTGCGGCGGGCGATGTCGGGCGTGTGTTCAAAAATCGCGCCCAAAGCTTCTGTAAATTCTTCCTGGCTGAGTTGGTTGAGTTGAATTAAAGAGTATTGCTGCATTGTAAATCGGGTGACTTTCTATAGTAGGGTGCGCACTGCGCACCGGTGCGCAG
>JAUBOG010000038.1:0-23760 GCA_036700105.1 Microcoleus occultus BM001215583 | reverse complement strand
CAAAATAAGTCATTTTAACCTCACCAGCGACAGTAATAGGTTGCGTTCTTTTTTCATTGCTTGCCATTACGCTAGTTGAGAGAATATTCTCCAATCCAGGTCACGCTGACGTTGACAATTAATTAGGTTTGTGCTTCAAACAGCTCAAATTCTCTTCTAACGCATCCTATTATTCAGAATGCAGACACAGCAATTTCGCCAGTACGTCGGGAATCTCCTCAAAATGCTCTAGCAGAAAATCCATTAGAGCCAAATGCCGCAAATCGACAGCAGTAGGAAATCTTCGATTTTTCCCCCGCTTAAACCAACCCTGCACTGTCGAATCAGAGCGGGAACAAATTTCGGCAATTTGCTCGTAACTTACCCCCCACTTGACATGAAACTGTCTCGGTGTCATTCCCAATTGGCATTGGCTGTAAACTGCAATCAAATTGCGTTCTCTATCTGTTAAAGTATGCGGCTTTTTCATCCTCACACCTCTCTAAATCTTCCTCCCACGCTGTATCAAATTGACACGCCTGCTGTACTCTTGGAATTAGGAGCCAGCCAAATTATGTAGCACCATATCCAGCAGCAACGGCGCTGTTCGCAGTTGTAAAATGTGCCGATAACTATTCCCCAGTCACCTTCTTCGCCAACATCAGTCCAGCGCACCATCTCGCCGCACTCAAAGCGCGGAGGATGAATTTTGGCAAAACTTGCAGGCAACTCAGTTGAAGATGGTATATCCTTCAAATGTTTGAGTGGCAGGGCCGAAATCAAATCTCGCTTTCAAGAGTGAGATTGACATGAGTTTTTAACTGTGCATCGACTGCACCTGATTTGTTTTGATAGGTTTTCAGGTCAATTTCTTGATAAAGAAATTGCAGCGCGATATTTCCTTAAATCAATCAATTGGAATCTATATTTGACCGACTATTCTCAAAACCCGACACTGGCTTGACTATCAGTTGATTCATTCGTTCTTTTGCACGCTCGCACTCCCATTAAAAAAGTCCGGTGCAACCAGACTTCATATAAGTAGATAATAAATTTGTTAGTGAGGCTACTTCGCAAAGCGATCGTCTAAATTCGAGAAACTCCAACTTTTTTAGTCTAGTTTTTCTGGATCGCGTAACAAAAATGACCAATCATGGGGGGATCGTCTTGCATTAATTCTGTTGTAATAGTTTTTAAACCCCGCAAAAAATTCACCAAATTATTAGTTTTAGAGCCATCATCTGTTTTGTCCCTCTTGGGATCGAAATCCCATTCTTTCCACCAAGCGGGATCTTGTAAATTCTTAGCTGTTACATCAACAGTAAACAAGTAAACTCCTGGTTGGGAGACTTGACTTGGTGAAATCTTAGTAACAAAGCTTAAGGTTTTGTTATTATTATCTATTTGCCAGTCACTAAATTTTAGGAAACTTTTTAGCGATTGGTCATTAGATTTTTCCTCGAACTGTTTATTAAATCTATCAAACACCTTAATTTTAAAGGTAGATTCTATAGAACTAGCGTCAATGGGTAATGTATGACTTAAAGAAGTAAAAGCAACCTTGTAATTAATTGGTAATTCCTGAGACGAATCTTTTTCTATTTCTAAAAGCTGATTTTTTTTGTCATCATTTACCTCTATTGCTACTTGACCATCATTAAGAGAACTGGGTTGCTTCAAATCTTGTGGAAGTGGTTGTTCAGGACTACTTAAATATGATATTTCACTTACAATATTATTAGGTGATAAGATCATAAACTGGCTACCATCAAGCACTTGACCCCCTTCACGTTTAAGCTTTTCAAAATAATTAGCAATATCCTGGTAAGGGCCGAGAAACATTACATAAAAGGGACGCAAATTTTCATTTTTTTTGCCTTCAGTATCATATGAAAAATCTTGTCGAGTCTTGTCTGCGATGTAAACCTTACCTTGAAACTCGCTTCTAATTGCTACAATGCCGACTGCGTATCCTTTTTTTTGTTGGTTAAGATAAGTTTCCTTGATTTTTTGATTAAGGTTAGTAACATCACCACCGTCTTGATCTAAATCACTTACCATTACGAAAAGTTGCTCTCCCTTTTGTGACGGTGTAATAGCAGTGGCAAGTCCGCTTGCCACGTCAGGAAATTGGGGGTTGCTGCCATCGTAAAACTCGGGTTTTTGTGCTTTACGGAAATCTGAGCGTGTGATTTTCTTGCTGCCCTTACCAGTACGGTAGTATTCGATGGTAGACTTAGAGCTAGAGCCGCCAAGGGCAATTGTCCTGTCAAGCAACTCTAGTGTTTGGACATAACGGCTTGTATCATTTGCTACATATCCCAGCATTGAGCCAGAGCCGTCTACGTGGATGGCGAGGTTAATGGTGTCTGACTGAGAGACTTGGCTGTTTGCTGACGTGGGCAGATCATCGCAGGTAAAATCCTTTTTAGGGATGTTACAGGCATCCAGCAGCAGGGAAATGGCGATCGCTAAGGCTAACCATCTTACTTTAATCATGCTACACTCAATCCTGTAGTATATACTCTTACCAGCTTGCAAAAGTAGCTGATTGCTAAATAACTTAGACTTCTGAGTGAGTATATCATAGGGTGTTAATATATTTCAAACGATTTAGTCTTCAACGTAAAATAACGTTTTTATGGATTATTACCCTGTGAGGAATAGATACAAACAAAAGCAGTCGGGGATACCGCATAATAGATGGAAGAAGTGCATCTCTGTAGCATAGCATTAAATAAAAGCATGGTAGAACTCAACGTTCTATACCTTTTCGTTCGTTATCCTGTCGTAGTGTGACAAACTGGTAAAGGAAAAAATAAAATGAAGGTATCCGAGATTAGTCGTATCATTGGTTTTAGTCTAGCTGGTGCTCTGGTAATGTTTTTTGTACAGCCTTGGATCTACAAAAGTAGAATTATCAGAATCAATGTACCCCGCATTGAAACTTGGGTAAGCAATTATTATACGATAGGAGCGCTGATAGTATTTGGAGTTTCTATATTTTCAGTTCTGATTTGGTGTGTCATGGCTCTCTTGTCACGCGATCATAAAGGCAAGGATCTTGGTAAGTGGTCAGTAGTCTGGTCGGTAATTGGTCTTTTACCGGTTCTGAGCATTGGTGTAGCACTCGGCTTTTTTAGAGGTAGCGACGATGCTCTTTTGTCTCTAACAGGCTTTTTCGTTTTGGATATCCTATGGCTTTATTGGTTCATAACGGCAACAAGTACGCCGAAAAATTTGAAGTTGATTCCCCCACTTGCACGAGAACTGCACGATCTAATAGGAGATTAGGTGATGTCCATTTACATTATTAGCATCGGTGGAACAGGAGCTAAGTGCGTTGAGGCAATAGCTCAATTGGCAGCCATTGGTTTGTTTAAAAAAGAGCCGATTAAGGTATTGTTTGTAGATGCTGATGAAACAAATGGCAATTTGGATCGAGCAAGAAACTCTCTCAGTCTTTACAAAAAATGCTATGACTTGATGGCGAAAGGGGAGAGACAGGAATGTCCTTGGATGAAGACACCCATTGAATCATTTGATTTATGGTCGCCATTTGGTCAGCAAAACTTAAAACAACTCAAAACGTTCTTCAACTACAACACAATCAAGCAAAATCAACCAGATTTAGCTAATTTATTTGATGTTCTTTATACCAAGGAAGAGCGAGAAGCAGACTTAGATGTAGGATTTCGTGGCCGCCCTGCTATTGGTTCAGCAGTAATGAGTCAAGTTGACTTGGAGAGATTAGATCAGGAGCCTTGGGGAACTCTGATTAAGCAAATTCAGGGTGATACAAGTAGTGGTAGGACTCCCAAGGTATTCTTGTGTGGCTCAATTTTTGGAGGAACAGGAGCTTCTGGCCTGCCGACGATCGCTCGCCTGATTGACAATAAGTTAAAAAAGATTAACGTGCGCGATCGCGTAAAAATCGGTTGCTTATTCGTCCTCCCCTATTTTGGCTTCTCACCAACACCAGGCGAAGACCCTGATGGGGTTTATGCTCGATCGGACCAGTTTTTGCTCAACACCGAAGCGGCTCTGCGCTATTACGTTACCCAAGGTCAGAAAGTCTTTGACAAGGTTTATCTATTGGGCAACCAGAATTTCTCGCGAGTTAAGTTCTTCAGTATCGGCAAAGATAGCCAGCGCAATGAACCACACTTTCTGGAACTATATGCAGCACTGGCAGCGCGACAGTTCTTGCTGGGTTCCCAAGACGAAAAATGGGCAGTTGAGTTAATCAGCCGAGACAATGTGGGCCAACTGACTTGGAACGACGTGCCAGCACAGGGGGAAGTTAAGCCAGAAATGGTGAATGCCACGAGGTTTGCCTATACCTGGCTGGCAGAGATTGCGCCAGAACTTGCCCAAGCCAAGGAGCAAGGGGCTGATAGATGGCTCAGGCTTGTTCCCTGGCTGAACAAATTCTTCCGCTCTAGTAAAACTAAGTCCAGTCTGCCTGAGTTTTCCGACCCAAAGGAACAGCAGGCGATTCCAGTGATTAATGACTGGTGCAAAAATTACTTGCACTGGCTGTATGAAATCCACCAATGCGAAGGTGATAACATTGAACTATTTAATGCTAGCGCTTTTGGTAAGCTGAACGGAGACGAGTTGTCAAACCTCGTCCTCGGTGACAACCGAGACAAAAGTAGGAAATCCCAGGATACACCCAAAAAACTCAAGGAGCGACTCGACTCTAATCGAGGAACTCCTTTCAATCCAGGTACGGTGGGACTTGCCCAGGCTGTATATTTTCTCTGTAGGCTTTAGGAGGTTGCTGATGACTATTTTAGTGTTGCCTAAGTTAAAGTCGGATAGTGATGTGAGACCCTGCGCGGCGGCGGGGGAATGGGAATCGCACCCTCCCAAAGCATTTCAGAATGTTGCCTCCAGTTTAGACTACAAATCTCCGGGGCGAGTCAAGAGCGTCAGTTCGATACCAACCATGTGGGCACGTCCCCTCTCGATGGAGATGGCTCTACACAATCCGGCTTATCCCATTCGTGCAGAAATGATTGAACAGTGGCGGGGGATGTTGGCCGCGATCGCCCTCGCGGAGGTGAGGCGGTTCCCCCTGACTGCTCAATTGCCCGACCTAGAGCATTTAAGACACAGAGACTCTTTTGCCCGCTCTCTCTACGAACTTTTACCCGATCCCGTTAATGCTCTGTACACCCTAGATGGGTACACTCTCAAGGATAAAAATCCTTGGCAAAATGTTTACGTTTTCTTATGGGACGGCAAGCCAGTAGGGATGACGACCCCTAGTACCTTAGTGGTTCCCTCTGAAGAGGGGAGGTGGGAAACTCTGCCTTGGTGGAACCGTCAGGAACAGCGGTTACAACTTCCTAATAATCACCTCAATACCAGCGAGAAAGCCTTGTTGTGGCGCTGGCTAGAAAATCTTCGCAAGGAGTTAAATAACCACAACGGCCAAACGGAAGCGATCGATACGATCGGGGGATTGTTAGATGATTTCCGAGACAGTTTGGGAAGATACCAGGATCAGCGCCTGAGCCTGAGTGATAATCCCCAATTTTTTGGAGTCGAGCTTAATAAAGGAGTTCTCAGAGCAATCAACAAACCGGTCCAAGCACAGGCGAAACCTTCTAGTGTCCGTTTAATTCCCAGTTCTGACAAGCAAAAAGTTCTTGACCTGTTGATTATTGACCCAGAAATGGCAAAAGCCTGGGGCGAATCTCCCCAAAATATTTGGATACATCAAGGCCAAACCTTAGCTTCTTTAAGCACCGAAGATTTGCGGACAGGTGAAACAATCTGGAGTAATGTTAGGTGGATTGAGTCGAAAGATTTATTTTTGCCAGAATTCGTCTTTGTAGATGTAGAAGATGCTTTGCCAGGAGCTTTTTTTCCGAACGGGACTCAAATCAACTTCAACGGTCAGAGGATTACACCTTTAATCCCCCTCAATCCAATTCTACTCGACTATTTAACTCCAGAAGACTTAATTAAGAGGATGCAGCTCACACCTATTAACGGAAGTGAAGGCCCGTTGGTAAGAGTGATTATAGACTTGCCCCTCTCGGGTTTGAAGAATGATGACAAGCAACCTCAGAACTATCGCATCTACAAGGATTACCCAATTAAAGAAGAAAATGCCTTACCTGAGGTACCTGTTTTAGAAGTGTGGCCGCGTTTCCGGGCTGAGGGGTGGAAGGAATATTATGCGTTTTACTACGATGGGGAGTATGGAGAAGAAACTTTCCAGATTAGTTTGCCAGAGGCAAAAGAACCACACATTTTTCAAGAAGGTAGAGGTTCTTATCAAATTACTCGCCTAGAAGAGTTTCCCAGCTTCATTAACTGTCAGGATAGAGCTAGAAATACTATCGGTCTGATTCTGCTAAAAACACCTGAGAATATCAGGCTTAATGCCTCTTGGAAAGTAGGAGTAGATTTCGGAACTTCTTTCACTAATGTCTACGTTAACAAGAAAGGAATAGTCGAACCACTGCTACTAGAGAATCTGCACTTAAAGATAACGGAGGGAGACAGAGAAGCTCGCAACCCCGTACTGTATGAACACTTTATCCCAGAAAGCTTCATCCCGGCTGAAAAGCCCCTACCCCTGTCCAGCGTACTGACAACCAGGGCTAGGGGTAAAACCGATATCAGAGTGGGTCAAGAACGCCAGATTTATGACGGTCGGATTTATGTTCCAGATCTAAATTTTAAGCCTCAAGAGGATTGGATAGAGACAGACCTTAAGTGGAAAAATCTCACGTTAAATCGGTTGTTTCTAAAACATCTAGCTCTACACATCTCCGCTTTAGCTGCGAAAAACGGTGTTAGGCAAATTCAGTGGTCTGTGTCCTACCCATCTGCTTTTTCTAATGCTGACAGAACTAGGTATGTTCAAACCTGGCAAAACTTAACTCAGGAATTACAAGAAAAAACAGGAATTATTCATATTAGTCCAGAACTAAATGATTTGGATTACTTCCGAACTGAGAGTTTAGCCATTGCTCAGTATTTTGCTGACCAAGAAGACTATAATTTAGTCAATGCAACTTGTATTGATATGGGAGGCGGCACCTCAGATATCTCTATTTGGGAAAACAACCAACTGGTTCATCAATGTTCGATTCAGCTAGCAGGTAGAGAGTTGTTATCTCAATTTTTAGAAATGAAACCGGACTTTTTGGAGAAAAAAATGGAGGTCAAAAAATCGGAATTAAAAGATTTAAAAGAAGGAAAATTCAGTGCTAAGCTCGATGTTTTGTTGCGACTCGAAGGAGAGAATTGGCTGAAGAATGAAAGAGCATTCGTAGAAGATGATCCAGAATTTCAAGGACTGCTCCGACTCATCGCTATTGGTTTTTCCGGGTTGTATTACTACGTAGGAACAATTCTGGGAGTGCTCCACGATGAGGGACAATATAGTCGCCGTGAAATTACCCCCGTATATATCGGTGGAAATGGTTCTCGACTGTTAAACTGGCTGGCTATAGGGGGGCAGTTCGATCGCCATTCTGAAGTAAATCAGTTGCTTAGCCGGATGCTGAGTGTAGCCTCCGGTTTCGCTGATATAGGGGAAATCACGCGATTGAGTCAGAGACCGAAAGACGAGGTGTGTTGCGGGTTGGTTTTAAGTGGTACTAAGCTTCAAGGACTGACAAGGAGGACGAAAGATCCACTGATTGCAGGAGAAGATTGTGAGGTGAATGGTAATCCGATTAGTTGGAGAGAACGCTTAGAGTTGGAAGGGAATATTAAGGAATTCCAAATTTCTGAGTTTGAGCAGCTTTCAAAGTTTCTGGATGAATTCAATCTAGCATTGAAAGAATTAGAAATTGAAGGACTGAAACCGATGAGGGGTTTCAAGGCTGGTGTAGGCTTAGAAGCTGACTATAGTGAAAGACTCTGGCGCGAGACGAAAAGAGAGTTGACGAACGTGACGTTAACTATCAAGGGCGAATCAGATAATATCCGTGTAGAACCACCCTTTATATTGGGGCTGAAGGCTCTGCTGCGGGTTTTAGGCAAGGAGTGGGCAGGCAAATGACAAAACCTTGAGTCCGAGGCTTTGCGGTTTGAGTAGGTGGTTAAAGCTAGAACAGAAATGGCTGGCATTAAAGTCATCTTAATGTACCACTCGGACTAAACTTAAGAAAAAATGTTTTAAAGGTTAACTCAGAACTCGAAGGGGTGAGTAGTGATTATGTCTAAGTGTCCAGTTTGCGATACTGAATATATTGAAGGACAGGTGGATACTTGTTCTATGTGTAACTGGTACTTAAAAAATGAGTCATCCAAGCCCCCCCCTTGGGCGAAACAATTGCATTTAGTTACAGAGTCACTTAAACAAGCGGAAGCTTGGGCAAGAGATAATTGGAAACACAAACAATCCCAATTATCTAATGACTCAAAATCATACCTACAAACAACGGACGAACCCTCTTCAACTAAAGCTCAAGAAGAAGAGGCTCAAAACCATTCAAAATTACAGCAATTAATTCAAAAATGCGAACAATTGCAAGTTGACTTACAAAATTCTCATAAAAAATGTGAGAATTTAGAGTCTCAATTAGAGGACGTGACTCAAGAACAAGATCAACTTCAGTCAAAATTTAATGAATCTAATTCAAAACATGAAGAGGAGATTAAAAATCTGTTAGACAAACAGCAAGAAATTGAGTTGAAACTCAAAGAACAAAACAGTCATAATCACATTCAAATGGAGGAACTAAGGTCTGAATTACAACAGAAGTATCAAGAGGATAATGAACGACTACAATCTGAGATAGAGCGGTTGTCTAAACTGGAATCATATCTAGTTGATCTGGTAATGCCATCTGTAGAGAAGGAGATCGAAAAGAAGGTTCAGCTTCAGATTTCATCTCAAATTTCTAAACAATTTAACCTATTAGAAGAAAAAAAGATAGATGAAACCCGAAATAATTTTAAAAATCAGGAAAACAATCTTTCCAGTAGCTCCCCATTGGCTGAAACAATAACCCCTATTGTCTCTCAACATAGCAAACAAGAAAACCCAAAATCTACACCACTGATTCACCCCAATTTAAAAGAAGAAGAATTGGCGAGCAGCTATAATGAAGATCCTAAAAAATTTTCAACTCAGAATAATGTAGAAGTAGTCTCAGAAACCGAAGATAGCATTAATCAACGTCGCCTGGGAACAAGCAAAGCAATTCTCACAAAAGACCGACGTGGAAACTATTGGATATTAACTGGAAATGGATGTGAATACATGGTGCCTAAAGACAATTTTAAAATTAATGAATATAACTATAACACAGTACAAGCTTTATTTGAATGCCTTAATTATCAAGCTAGTATAACCAGTGATTTTCAACTTGTAAGACCAGCGAAAGTTTCTTTTATAACAGGGTTAGACAAGTGGCAGCTAGAAGACCGTGGCATACTTCAATTTTAATAATCTATGAGGAGGTTTTAGGTATCATGGACAAAGGTAGTTCGGCTAAATTCTTAATAGCCTTAGTTTTAATGTCAGGAACGTTATCAGGGTGTATATCTGGCGAATCCTCAAAATCTCAGGGTTCAACATCTCCTAACACTCAGAGTTCGACGACAAATGGATCAGTTCCATCACCAATTTCTTCTGAAGTAAAGCAAAAATTTAAGGATCTGAAAAACGCCTATGATAAATATAAAGAATCCCAAGATCAATTACTTTCCAATTTACCCGACAAAATAGATGAGAATAACCCTCGACCACCAATCAATACCAAGGATGTTGGTGATAAGTTAGAAGAGTTTGCTCAGGCAAGTAAAAATTTTCGCAAAGCATTAAAAACATTAAATCATCAAGATCGAAAATATCAAATTCTTGAACAACTAGATAAAACTCAAAAAGAACTATCCTTGAAAGTGCTAAAACCTTTAGAGAATGGATTAGAAGAACAAGCAATTACAGAAATTCAAAAAAATTTAAAAGTTTTTGAAACAGAAAAAATTGATCCAAAGCATTATGGGAGTTGGGCCGATAAAACCAAATATCACACTACAATTTTTTTGGAAGAGAATGCTAAAAAACTAGCTACTAACATACAGGATTTAGAAATAGAAAGAGCTGTCAACTCAGATGAAACCTCAACAAATTCAACGACAACTTCGCCTCGACCATCTCCAACGCCAACTAGCTCTCAAACATCTACAGTTATTTCCGAACAAGTAAAAGTTTTAACGGAGAAAGTAAACAATTTACAGTTAGTTTCTTTTGTGTCTTTAGGATTAGCTATTGTAGCAGTTCTCATATCTTTGTATAAACTGTTTGGACAATCACGAACAGAAAAAAATAATTCAAGGCAACCACAAACCACAGAATATTCTATAACTCACTCTTCACAGAGTGATGATTTTAATCAAATAATTAATAATATTTCTAAGGAGTTAAACAGGATAAATAATCGTTTACAAGAAATAGAAAAAATCAAGCAACAAGCTAGTTCACAAGTTAATTATCACCCCAGAGATATTAGTGATTCGTACCCACAAATAGCAACAACTAATTCGGCTCCAAATCAACAAGCACTTAAAAAAAATTCCCCTACACAAAGACCAGGAGTTCAATTTTATTCACAGTGTTCTAAATTAGTGGAACAATATAATCATGATGCCAATAAGTTGTTAAAAACTGCTACAAAAGTTTCGGAAACAGAAGAGAGTATAAATAAACGTCGTATGGGTATGGGAACCTATGAAACAGTAGTTATTGAAAAAACTGGACAGGGAAATTATTGTATAATTAGTGAGGCAGGAGCTAGTTATATGGTTCCTAAACCTAGTTTTAAACCGAACGAACATAACTACGGAACATTTGAAACCTTATTTGAATGTTATGGCTATAAATCTGGATATTCCCACAGTTTTAAACTTGTAAAACCCGCCAGAGTTAATCCTACCTCTGAAAATCAATGGCAGCTTAAAGAGCGCGGTATAGTTGAATTCTATTAACGAAGCAATGATTATTATACATCAATATATTAATCGCCTTTTGGCAGTTAGTTGAGGAAACGGAAAAGTTTGGTGTTACCAATTATGAAATGTCCGGTTTGTGATACTGATTATATTGAGGCGGAGGTGGAAATTTGCAGGACTTGCGGCTGGGATTTAGTTCCTTATTCGCAAGGTGCGCTATCTGTTGCTGGGCAAAATTTAGAAGGGCTTAAACAGCCAGAAGCTTGGGCTAGACAAATATGGGAACAGATGAAGCAGGCTTCTCAAGGGCAATTTCTTCTTCAGAATAATCCAAATGTATTGATAGAACAGATATCTAAGCTAATTAGTCCCTTAGAACAAAGATTAGAGGCGATGGAACAGTATTTAAAAGCTAATTATCAAGCAAAATTACCCTACAATCCTGCGACATCATATGATGAAGTAATGCCATCAATAGATCAAAACATACCAAAAATTATAACTCTATCTCAACCTACCACAACTACAGAGATACAACTTAGTTTGCAAGAAGCTCAATTAGTAGCAGCATATAATCATAACCTTAATTTATTATCAAAAAAGACTGTGGAAGTTTCAGAAACAGAAGAGAGCATGAGCCAGGGCGGTCAATTAGTAACTCTAGAGAGTACCCGTCGGGGAAACTATTGGATAATAACCGCAGGCGAATTCAACTACTTGGTTCCCAGCCCAAAGCTCAGAATTAATGCACATAACTATAAAACTTTAGAAAAATTGTTTGACTGCTGCGGATACCAACCAGGTAAATCCAACGAAATCCTACTACTCAAATCTGCAAAAGTCTCTGTGATGTCTATAGGTCAAAAGTGGGGATTAGTAGAGCGCGGTCTACTTTACTTTGAACCTAGAGAAGAAGGCGAGGTAGAAAACCAGAGAGAGATAATACTTGTTCCTGAAGAGACACCAACATCTCAAAGTGAATTTCGACAAGTACGGACAAGTTCATATCAAAACCCGCAAGAAAGGCAAGTAGAGTCAACACTGAACCACAAAATTGCATCAGATCCGAATCAAAGTACCCCAACACCTGAAAATCAATCTCGACCAGCGCCACCGGAACTATATATGAGTCCGCAAGAGGCTGAATTGGTAATAGCTTATAATAAAAATGCAGATTCTTTATTAAAATTAAAAAAGGCTACGGAAGTCTCGGAAACAGACGAGAGCATTAATCAGCGCCGACTTGGGATAATAGGTCAACCAGCGGTTCTTCAAGCTAGCCGCTGGGGAGACTATTGGATAATAGCTGAAGGAAGTTTTAATTATCTGGTTCCTCGATCTAGTATAAAATTTAAGCAAAATACTTATGAAACAGTTCAAGTTTTATTTGAATGTTATGGAGGTCAACTGGGAGCCTTTCATCAATTTAAACTCCTAAAAGCAGCTCAAGTATCTTCTATTTATCCTCAGAAATGGGAGTTAATAGAACGTGGTATACTTCTTTTTGAATAATTTTAATGAATATATCTAAAAAACTATGGATCGGAAAAACTATTCAAGTGAATTCAAAGACATGGGTCAAGCTTCAAGGGTGGAAATAACACTCAATATAGGTCAACTCAGCTTGTCTCAATCTGAGTTATGTGAAATTTATCATCAGGTTCCACAAGTCTTATTAAAGAATGCAATCAAAGTCACGATCGCAGAAAATAAGCCTATTCAGTATCCGGGAGCTTATGAAGTTTTTATTGCTGACGAGCGCAATGGTAATTATTGGGTGATAGCAGCAGAAGATAGGACTCAATGGCTGTTCCCAAAAGTTAATTTCAAAATTAATACATACAATTTGGATAGGGTTAAATCATTATTCGAGTGTCACGGAGAAAAACCAGAAAATACTAGAGAATTTTCTGTCAAGAAACCAGCTAGACTTTCCATAATAGCTAGTGGTTCACAGTGGAAGTTAGAGGATAGGGGTATACTAGAATTTGGTAATAATTCTATATTATCTAAATTGAAATCCGAACTAGAACAAGAAAAAGAGGAATGTGCACGGCTCCAGTTTCAGTTAAACCCATTGATGCAAGAGCAAACAGAACTTCAATCTCAATTGGATCGATCTAAATCAGAACGTTCGCTGCTAATAGCTCAAGTAAAGCAATTGACTCAAGAGCGAACTCGAATTCTGTTAGAATTAGAACAAGCTGACAAGCGCGGACAAGATATTCTTTCTCAGCTAGTAACACGCGATGAATTTCATAAGCAAATGCAGCAAAGGACAAAGGAACATAAGCTCCTACTGTCTCTAATCAAGGAGGTAAAGCAGGAGATCCAACTTAGTAGTTCAGAAAAATTGGTAAATCTTTACAATGCAGATCCAAAAACTTTTTCACAGGTAAATAATGTAGAAGTAGTCTCTGAAACAGAAGACAGCATAAATCAACGTCGTCTGGGAACAAGCCAAGCAATGTTCCAAAAAGACAGACGTGGAAACTATTGGATATTAAAGCATGAATACATAGTGCCTAAAGACAATTTTAAGATTAATGAATATAGCTATAACACATTACAAGCTTTATTTGAATCGCTTAATTATCAAGCTAGTATATCCAAGGGTTTTATACTGGTAAAACCAGCGAAAGTCTATTTTCTAGTAAATTGGGAAAAGTGGCATTTAGAGGAACGTGGCATTCTGCGGTTTATTTAAAAAAGAGAGATAATTTATGATAAATGTTGATACCCTTTTGAAGAGTATAAATGAAAAGCTCAATCAACTAGAAGAAAGATTGAAAGCCCTAGAGCAATCAGATGCCTCAGCGAATAATGTTACTCAGTTAAAAAATGCTGTACAGGTAACGGGAGCGCTAGAGAATCCTAAAATCAGTAAAATAGACTTATCCGTCTTTAAGTTAGTTGAGATTTATAATGATGTCCCTCAAGTGTTAGCCAACAGTGCTGTAGAAGTTAGTCTCACAGCAGATAGCTATCGTGGAAACACGAACGGGGAAATTTTTATGGAAAAGTCAGGGAATGGTAACTATTGGGTAATAGCTAAAGATGATTCAACTTACTGGCTATTACCTAAACGTAATCTCAAAATTAATATTCATAAACTGAAGACAATTAAATCATTATTCAAGTTTCAAGGAGAAAAACCGGAGGACGCTGTTGAATTCACTTTGGTTAAGCCTGCCAAAGTTTCTCTTATGCCTAACGGGCAGCAGTGGAAGTTAGAAAAGCCTGGTGTACTCTACTTGGGCAACGGTACTCAGTCAACTAAATTACAATCAGAACAGGAACTCACAAACCAGGAACGCGAACAGCTCCAATCGCTATTAGGGCAATTGCGTCAAGAACATCAGCAATTGCAGCCTCAGTTAGAGCAATTTCATCAAGAGTATCAGCAACTTCAGTCTCAATTAAAACAATCTCGTCAAAAGAGTCAACGGTTTGAGTCTCAGTTGCAACAATTAGTTGAACAAGTATCACATCTTCACGGGCAGTTAGAGCATCAATTAGAGCAATTTACTCAGGAGCGATCGCTGCTTCAGTCCCAGTTTTTAGAACGGCAAGATGCCTTATACAGGGCGAATGAAGAACGTTTCTTGCAGATTCAATTACAAATGGAGTTCCTTATTAGAACTGAAGTAGCAAAGATTGAACAAAATCTCAACACAAATTACAAGAATGATTCATTAGAAAACGGTGACGACACACTTCGGCAAAGAGAAATGTCAGTTGGTTATCAAGATATACTAACAACTGAAAGCGAATCTCAAAACACACCCCTTAACCAACATCTTAGCGAACAAGTTGACTGGGAGGCTTTTGACAGGGCTGATGTTTCAGAGATTGCTACACAGCAAGAAAGTCAAATAAGTATTGACGATTTATTAGAAGATGCAGCATCAAACCCAGAGCCGGCATTAGCAACAGATACGGACTATCGGGAAACTTCTAAGCCAAATTCTGTACCTTGGCAGACAGCTCAACTAATACATACTCTAACTAGCCATACAGACGCAGTGCGAGCGATCGCTATCAGTCCCAATAAACGAATCCTCGCTAGTGCTAGTTCTGATAAAACGATAAAAATTTGGAATCTGCAAACGGGGGAAGCGATCGGCAGTCTCACGGGGCGGTCTCAGTTATGTGCGATCGCCATTAGTCCCGATGGACAGATGATTATTGGTGGCGGTGACGACAGCACTATCAAGATTTGGAATTTAGCCACAGCAGAGTCAACAGCTCTTACAGGACACTCTGACTGGATTCGCTGCATCGCCATTAGTCCCGATGGACAAACTCTCGCCAGTGGTAGCCGTGACGAGACAGTCAAGATTTGGAACCTACAAACCAGATCGGTCCTCCGCACCCTTACCGGACATGATGGTACAGTTTTGGCGATCGCCATCAGCCCCGATGGGCAAACCCTTGCTAGTGGGAGTGCTGACAAAACCATCAAACTCTGGAATTTGCACACCGGTCAACTGCTTCACACCCTCACCCAACATTCAGATTTAATTTGGTCTGTTACCATCAGCCCTGATGGGCAAACTCTTGCCAGCGGTAGTCGCGATAACACCATCAAGTTATGGAACATGAACACAGGGGAGTTGCAAAACATTTTTGTAGGGCATTCAGAAGGAGTTTGGTCTGTTGCCATCAGCCCTGATGGGCAAACTCTCGCTAGCGGAAGTGGGGATAAGACGATCAAGCTGTGGAAACTCGTAACTGGTGAGTTGCTTTGCACTCTAACTGAACATTCAAACGAAGTGTATGACGTCGCGTTCAGTTCTGCCGACAACAGCTTATCACAAAGCGTTGGGTCAATTCTGGTTAGCAGTAGTAGGGACAATACTATCAAGATTTGGAAAAGCTAATAAAATGGGAAAACAAATGGGAAAAGTCAAAATTTTCAAAGATTTACTAATTTTGTTATTAATGCCGGGCCTGTTGACAAACGCAGAAATAGCACAAGCACAACTTCCAGATCCAACGTCTAGCCCCAGTTCAACTACCACACTAGAGCCTTCAACCCCTACTCCCCCACCACTATCCTCTAATCCTGAATTCAAAGCACTGGATAATCGAGTAAAAGCCTTGCAAGAGGAGCGTAATCAGTTAAAAGAAGAAATTGATACTTTAAAATCTCAATTAGATAAATCACAAGAAGAGCGCAAAAAGCTTGAACAAAACAACAATAAATATTTAAAAGCTCAGCTTAATACATTAAGAACCGAAATTAAGTACCTTTCTCAACAGGTAATAGGTGACTTGAGCCACTCTCAAAGTAAGTGGAAACTTGTTTCTATATTAGCTTTAATATTGGCTCTAATATCAATGATAGCATCTTTTTATAAAACTTTACAAACAAGCAAAAGAGTGAAAAATAAAAATAATTTATATGAACAAAACTTACCCTCTCATTTGGAAATTACGGAAATTTCTAAATTTAATGAGTTTATTGAAAAGTTTGAACCTAGTTTAAAGTTAATAGAACAGCTTTTATCATCAGAAGAAACAGCAAAATTTTTGAAAGGATCTGTGCAAATAACAGGAGCGTTGGAAACCGATCTTGGTTGGGTAGACTTATCGGAATCAGAGTTAATTGAAGCTTATAATAATACACCAAATTTGCTATCAAAAAAAGCCCTAAAAGTTTCTATTATCCAAGATAACGTATCTTCCATCTTTAATAAAGATAATATCTTACTGAGTGAAGCTCGCAATGGGAACTATTTGGTGATAGGGGCAAAAGATGAAACTTACTGGCTACTACCCAAAGAGAATCTGAGAATAAATCCATTTAATATTAACACAGCTCAATCATTATTTGACTGTCAGAGATACCAACCAGAGGATAACAGGGAATTCACTCTAAAGAAGCCTGCTAGAGTTTCTATTCAGCCTAGTGGGGAGGAATGGAAGCTGGAAGAGAGGGGTATACTCGACTTTGGCGACACTTGAGAATATTGAAATCACAGGCTAGTTGCACTCAATCTCGGTTTAGTTGCAGTTAATCCTGGTTTGTTTAGGTGTAAGGATTCAGGTCTTTGATTGGGGAATAAGAGAAGGCATAAATAAGTTACAATAATGGGCAGATAGAGCATCACGGAAAAAATCTATTGCACGGATACCTTGAAACCGACAAGTCTGAATCACAGATAACAAATCAGCAGTTTGTTCAAACCGAGACATGGAGCGGGAACCGCCAGATACCTTACGCTTAGTCACAGCTAATCGGAGGGAACGTTCCGCCAAATTATTGTCAGGGGGAATGGACGGGTGGTCTAAAAAATACCACCATTGGTGCGCTTTCTCACGCAATGAACGTAGTAAAAGTCCAGCAGCATAACCAACATGACCTTGCCAAGTATTTAACAATTCTGCCAGCCTCACCTTAAAGTCCCTCGCCCAAGTGTGATAATCGAGTTCTTCAGGCTGCTCGCGCCATTTTCGATGTTGTCGAAATGCCTCATCAATTAATTCCAAAAATGCCTCTGCGACGACAGTGTCGTTACCGTGGCCCATTTGCAGAATTTTCTTAAAATGTCGCCGTAGATGGGCTAAACATTTCTGCTGCGCTCCCACAATCACACCGTTGTAGACGCTAAAATCATCAGAGCTCAACACTCCAGCAAACTCCGAACCCAGCATTGTCTCTAATTCGGCTCTACTGCGAGTGTCTGCCGCATGGAACAGGCAAAAATCTTTACCTGTCGCTGTCCATAACCATTCTTTGACTCCCTTGACACACCACGGAGTTTCATCCACATGGATGCTGGGTTGTAATGGTGCCCATTTCCACAAGGCTTCGATGGCCGGCTTTACAGCATTGGCTAACCGCGCGTTTGTTGCTTGTAAGGTGCCGATTCCAATTTCGATTCCACCTAATTCCCGCAGCAATTCTTGTTGTTTTTCATAGGATAGGTGCCCATAATTACCTAACCATACCAACAATGCTTGTAGATCGATGCTCAAGTCTTGTCCTGCCACGATGCCCGGTGAGACAGGTCCGAGTGCCATTGCTCCACATTCTAGGCATTGACACTTGACTCGTTGATATTCCACTACTTCAATTGGTCTGGCAACTAAACAGGCTACCTGCTGCTTGCTGTAACCCATCGCATCACTTAATTCTCTGCTACCACAATGCTCACAAGAGTCCGGAGTGCTGATTTGATATCTATCCACTCGTCCAAATCCTTTTCGGGTTTTGCCAATATGTCCTGGCTGTCCTCCTGGTTTTGGCTTTGGCTCTTTTTCTAATTCTTTTGAGTTATCAACTTTGGCGAGCTCTGATTTCTGTATGAGATCGCTTGATGGGGGTTTCGATGATGTTTTGCTATTGCTGGGCTGTCTCTCTTTGAGCTTTTCGAGTTCTGCTTGTAGTTTTTCAATCAGCTTCTGTTGGGTTAGCACAATTTTGACCAGTTCCTCACGGCTCAACTGGTCAACTATTTCTAATTTTAGTGCTGCTGATAACTCTGGCTTTTCGCTCATCTGACTACATTACCAGATTTTTCGGCTCTCAATCAACTATTTTTTACCTGAATCCTTACGTTTAGGTGATGATTGCAGGTTTAGATGATTAGTATTGCAGGTCGCTACAGCTACCATTCTAGCGAGGGAGCTGCATCAACGCACTTGTTACATAAATTGATCGATGATCAACTGATTTCCAGCAACGCGCGATCGCCATCAACAATTCAGGAATCTCCTCAGCAGAAATCTCAGAAAGCACATTCTCCAAGCCTGCTGTCTCTATTGGCTCCCCAGCTACAAGCGAACAAAAATACCTGCGCGACCCAGGCGCAATCTTCTGTATCGCCAAGAGCAGGTTGTCGAGCATCTCGTCCGTTATGCCCTTTTTGCCCCATCGAAACTGCGACACGAGACTCTCGCTGACTCCAGCAACTTGAGCTAAAGCTTTGCCACTGATGTTATAGCGTTTCAATGTATCGTTGAAGGCTTCGTAGATCAGCATTAAGATTTGTTACTTTAATTTACTCTAGGTGAATCTAGATTTACTCTGGGTGAATAGTTGACGTAAAAAAGGAGGTTTGTTAATGAGAGATGACCTGCGCCAGCAGCAAAATAAAGCTTTTTGGCTGGGGAGGTAAGAGTAAGTGCTACTTAACTCTAGCAAAATTAGGACGTTTGCCAACACAAATTGCCAAATTTTTAGCAAAAACTTCTCGGTAACCCTCGCAGGGACTTGGAAGATGTCAAAACAGGCATCGCCCAATTCCTCTGCGATCGCTTGGAGGTGCACCGATGAGCGACATTAATCAGGCTCCCCAGACGATCGCCCAGACAATCGACTGGCTCCACAATTGCTTGGGCAGACCTGCGCTGCCGGAATGTCCCAAGGAATGCGAAAGGGACTGCAACGTTCCCGGAGGCAAAGCGCCTGCTTGGATAAACCAGAAAGGAAAAGCAGTCAAAGTCAGTTGGAAACCCTATCAAAAGCAATTGCCAACTCAGGCAAACTTAGCGAAGTGGTTCGCCCACACCACTGGCATCGGCACTCTCGGCGGCGGACCTAATACACAGGGCCACTACATCGCCTTTGTCGATCTAGATCGTAAAGAAAAAGTCTTCTCCTCGCCACAAGCTTTTGAGGCGCGCCTTGAACAGTGGTTCAACGACTACCCCCTCCTGAATGTCGCCCCTCGATTTCGCACCCCTTCGGGCGGATACCGAGTCATCCTCGCCTTCACAGAAGAACCAGATTGGACAGCCTTCAGCCTAGATCGAGACAGGTCCCGAATGGGCGAACTGCTTGCCCGAAACGGCGGCCATACCCTGCTGCCCCCTACTGTCGGCGCGAACGGCATCCCGTACCGCTGGGAATATTTTGTTGCATATCCGCCTACAGTTGCCAAACCGGAAGATGTTGGTATTTACCCAACACGGCAACAGCACCCGTCTATTCCTGCCAACACCTCGCCCCGTTCTGCAGGAAGTTACGTCCCCGGCGCAATTCGCCTGGAAGACCTCCTCTCCCCCCGCGCCAAAGAAATTCTGACAGGCGGTGCCAAAACAGGCGATCGCTCGGACGCCCTGACCGCTCTCGCCTCCGAATGCTACGGCTGGCAAGAGTTCTGCCACCGCTACAGTATCTCCTACTCCGGCACCACTGAAATCTTAGCCGAGTACGCCTGGGGGCAAATGGAAGACAGCAGCCGAGATCCCTACAAATGGCAGCGCATCCTCAAAACCATTAGCCCCTCCGCTTGCCAAACCGCCGCCGAATATCACAGCGGAGACTCTGAAAATTGCTGGAAAAAGATTTACCGGCTGGATCGAGAAACCTTCCAGGCGAAATGCCCCCCTCACATTAAAGACAGGATTTTAGGAGAATGGGGTATCGACAAGCGCCCCAGGGCATCACCGACAGCGAGCCAGCAGCAGCAGCTCAACTCTCAAAAGTTACAAGCAGATCATGTAGCGTCAGAGAGCATCCTGCCAAACAACGGTCAGGTTACAGATAATTTTTACCCGCCGGATTCTGACAGTAAACAGAAAGAAAACCAGCTCCTCAAATATATCGATCAGCTCCTCGAACGGGGCAACATTCCCCTGTCAGAACGAAGATCCGAGTGTGCCCAAATCGCTCAAGCTTTGGAACTCGACCCCAAATACGTCGAACAAATCGTTTTAACCCGGCTGCAAGAGCAGCAGTTCGCAGAAGTCGAAAGCGAAAAAACCCTTATTGAAGATTTAGTTAGCAAGCGCAAGCAGAGTCTCGACTTGCACCAAATTTTACCGCCTGAAATTGCCTGCATCCTGGCACAAATCGCTGCTGCAATGCCCACCAGCGCCGAACACCTGATGACAGTAGGTTGGTCAACCTTCGGCTGCGCGATCGGCACGGCCGCTGAAGTTGTTGCTTGGTCTGGATTCAGACAAAAGTCCTGCGTGCTGTGGACGATCAGCACCGCCCGGTCGGGGAAGCTCAAAAGTCAAACTCAAGAAGTTATGGTCAATCCCATCCGGCTCTTGCAGCAGGACGCCAACAGCGAATACTGCATTGCCCTCAAAAGCTACAAAGAAGCACAAAAAGCCACCCAGCAAAATCGAGACCCTGACAGCCCGCCAGAAGAACTCCCGCCCCCACCCGTTCCCCGCGAGTATTGGGTCGAACACATCACCGTAGAAGCCCTGATCCGCACCATCAACGAAAATCCGCGCGGCTTCCTCGTCCATCGTGATGAAATCGACGGCTTCTTCAAAGCCCTCAACAAATATCGGGCTGGCAAGGGGGACGACGAAGCCTTTTACCTCACCCTCAACAACGGCGGCGGTCCCAAAGTCATCCTCATTGACCGCGATCGCCGAGTCGAGGTGGAGAGGTCGTGCGTCCCCATCACCGGCACCATCCAGCGCAAGACGCTTGACGAAGAGATGACACCTCGCAAAATTTCCAGCGGCTGGATGGCCCGGTGGGTAATCTGCTTGGCCCAGATGCCCAAACGGCGGCGGACGCGACTGCCCTACCCCGACATTGACGCCTTTCTCAAAGACATCTACCACAAACTTTCCGTCCTCAAAATGCACTATCGTCCCGTTCAAAATGAGGAGACAGGCGAAGTGCTCAAAGATGAAACGAACCGCACTGTTTACCAGGGTTTTCCCATTACTTACCACCTCAGCGACTCGGCTGCTGACTACTACGAACAGCACTTCTTCAACCCGATGGTCGAGCGCGAAGAAGCTGAACTGAATGAAGGCTTCCAGCTAGCCATGTCCAAGTGGAGCGGGTACTGCCTGCGGATTGCCCTCATCCTGCACTGCTTGCACGAAATCTGCAAGTTAAAAAACCCGGACGGCACCCTCAAAACTTACTTGCAGTTGAAAGAAGAGTGGAAGCTCTCAGGCGGGGAACGTTCCGACAAGCCTTTTGAGATTGAAATTCCTACCTCGATTGGGGCCGACATCATTCAAAAGGCGATCGCCACCAGCTACTTCTACATCAACCAGGCTGAAGTGCTTTACAAAGGGCAGCAGCAAGATGAGGACGATACAGTCCCGGTCATCCAGAAACTGATTCAGAAATCAGAAGAGTTGCGGGATACGGTTGCTGAAGGTTGGATCAGCACCCGCGAAGCATACCGCAACTGTCGCGAACTCGTTGCAGGAGCTAAATTGCGCCAGATGTCGAACACCGACTTTACGGCTGCGGTCTTCAACCAAATGGTTTCGATGAACCTCGGTGAAACGAAAAAGGTCGGCAAGTCTTTCAAGTGGCGCATTCTAAGATAATTGTTGCTCGGCCACATTTTGGCGGTTATATCATTTCCGAAAAATCCTGCTACAAACACGAGCGTTGGGTTGATTCGCAAGTCAAAGCCAACAAAAAAGTTGCTACTGTTGCAGAATTTTTCGGAAATGGTATTAGTTGCAAGCCCGCAGAGCGATCGCGCGAACCGAGTTGCAAGTGCAGTCCAGGGTATTTGTGGCAACTTGCAAAAAATGCCGTCCTCCGACAGCAGCGATTCTTCCAAAGTCTTCCAGAGTAAGCGATTACCTTATCAATAATGACAGTTGTGACGATTCTCAACCGTCATTGACGATCGCGCTTCCCGCCTGGAGCGCTCTACACGGTGGGGCTGCTCGTACCGGAGTCAGAATCGTCAAAACCAGGCAGGGCATTCCTCAAACCGCATGATAGAAATCTGACCTTAGCGGGTACTTGCACTTCAATCGTCAAAACCAGGTAGCGCATCCCTCTTGCCTTATAGGTCGTGAACTCGATCGCGAGAATCGTCAACCAGACTTACGCAAAACCTCTATATGTAAGGTGCGAAGTGATAGCGTAACGCATCAAACCACCACATTTTTTGTCGCGGAGTGAGTCGTGGTCAAAAATTTTGTAAAAAATCACCAATGATTCTTAAAAGCTAAAACCTTTACAGAGAGAACAGTTCACTATAATCGTCTTGCACGTTGGGCGAAATTTGTAACTGTTGGCAGCCAGGGCTAAAGCTGAGCATTGAAACCTTCGTCTGTTGCCTCCAGAAAGAAGCTGTGTTGAGACAAGAGCGGAAGACAATAAAGCCCAGTCGGTTGTGGGCGATCGCAATTGTCACCGGATACCTAATTACCGCTAGTTTAAAAATTGCGTTGACGATTTGACGATAGTTTGAAACTCCCGCAGAACAAGCTGTTCCCTCGTCAATAGCAGTTTCGACGATTGAAAATCGTCATTGACGATTCCTCAGCACATCCCAAGAGATTTACGATCGCCCGCAGGTCAGCGTACTGGTAACAGCGGCAACCTACAAACTGCTAGTTTGCCAAGCTGGACTTTTCAAAATCGTCAGAATCGTAGAAAACTCGCAGAACACCAAAATTTGTGTTGACGATTTGACGATTCCCTAAAACTCTTGCCCCGTAAGCACTTCAATCGTCAGTAATAGCTTTGACGATTTTGAATCGTCATTGACGATTCACTGTTGACGTTACTCACGGTAATCACATCAAGCGCCTATAGTCTCCTATTTTTGTGTTGACGATTTGACGATTCCCTAAAACTCTTGCCCCGTAAGCATTTCAATCGTCAGTAATAGCTTTGACGATTCTGAATCGTCATTGACGATTCATTGTTGACATTACTCGCGGGACTTACAAAAAGTTGTCAAGCAATCGTCAGAATCGTCAAAAACTCGCAGTACATTCCCACAGCCCTTGCAGAGAAAGCGTTTATCGAGAATCGTCAAAATTAATGTCAATAATCGTCAATGAAAGTTAGAAGCTGAAAGCTTTATAAATAGGAGAGTTTAGGAGAATCGTCAAATCGTCAAAGAAAATTTCTTTTTTTAGTCGCGCTCTGGTTAACAG
>JAUBOG010000389.1:0-6499 GCA_036700105.1 Microcoleus occultus BM001215583 | reverse complement strand
TTTGCAAATATATTCGTAGGGGCGAAGCATTCCGGCAGTAAATCTCTGATTCTCATTAATAAATTGTCTGCCGGAATGCTTCGCCCTTGCAAAATAGAGATGCACCCGAACTTAAGGAGGTAGTTATACATTAATCTGGCTAAGTAATTGTTTGTCAAAATTTGCCAAACTAACATCATGTTGAATCTATTTTTCAAAAAATAGATGCCTTCATTTAAATTCTGATGTCAGCAAATAACTAAAATAGTGGCAATCCAAAAAGGATTGCTTCGATTTTTTTTGTGTTTTTAAGCTCAATTAATAGCGATTTGTAGCAGACAAATAATTATGAAAAACTTCTCATAAGATCCTTGACAAATACAATTTATCTATTAAGATTAAATGAGCGAGTCAAAGATTTAAGCGAGTCAAAAATTTTTCAATCGCTTAATTCTTCGAGTAAAATAGACACCTCCAAAAAAGACCTGAAGCCTTGTCTTGTCTAGACAAAAAAAGTCTTTGGAGATGTCTAGCGAATAAAAACAGCTTTCGATCGGCAAGATTGGCTGTTATCAATTTTTTGCAAATTAGGAAGCTTGAGATGTTTTAGCTCTATGTAAAGGGCTTGATTTTATGCGATCGCATTTCGCAAAACTTTGACAAGCCTAACTACTTGAACTCACTGGAGTGAAAGTCATTATTCAAGTTACGTGAATCCAAGCGTACCTATTATACTTCTGGAAGAATTGAATCATGGTAGCTGTAAATTATGACGGACAAAACTTAGTCGGAAATAACTTCAGAGGTCTTAACCGCAACGGCTCGACCTTTATCGCAACCAGACTTGAAAATGTCCGGTTCGATCCCAACAATGCGGGGGTTCGCACCCAACTCAGAGGCACCAACTTTTCCGAATCTATTTGGATTGGTGTTAATGCCAGTCAAGCTATCTTTGCCCCAAATGCCACCTTTGGCACCGCCAATTTATTCAAGGCAACACTAACAGATGTCAATCTCAGCGGCGCCGATCTGAGACAGGCGAATCTGACAGAGATCAACACACTAAACCTCAACTTATCAAATGCCAACCTGACTGATGCCATTCTGCAAAAAGCCAATATCAGTGGCGAACAGTCCGATCGACCTAACTTGACTGGGGCAAACTTTACTCGCGCCGATTTGTCTCTGGCGAATCTCACAGGAGCCGACTTTACAGGTTCAACTTTAGTCGATGCGATTTTCTTCGACGCGAACATAGAAGACACCGTTTTTGTCAATGTGAACGCCACGGGCGCTAATTTTCAACTAGCAAACTTCACAGATGCTATTCTGCAAAACGCAACCTTTGACTTAGCTAATTTGAGTGGCGTTTCTTTGACTGATAGCAACCCCCTCGATCCAACAACGGCTAGTAATGTCAGCTTTCGGGGTGCGAATCTCAGTAGTTTGTTCGCAGAAGATATCGATTTCAGTGGAGCTAACTTTAGTCCCTTTGTTGCTGCTAATGGTGCGGTAACAATCACGAACCTGACTGGAGCAAGATTCTCTGGCGGTGATTTGGATGGGGCAAACTTCACTCAAGCCAATGCAGAAGGCATCGCTATCAGCGGGTCTGTTATTGGTGCAAATTTCACCAATGCCAACCTAACTAACGCTGACTTGTCTAAAGGTGACTTTTCCAGCGCGAATTTTGTCGGCGCAACTCTTACGGGTGCGATCGCAGTTGATGCGATCGGTCTATACATTGGAGATGCTGGCGATAATGTTCTCAACAGCAGCACAGACATCAGCCCCAACGATAACCTGTTTGGCAATGAAGGCAACGACACTCTCAGTAGTGGTGGCGGAAATGATTACCTCGATGGCGGTGCAGGTAGCGATCGCATGAACGGTGGAGGTGGCAACGACACCTACGTCTACACTGCTGGCGATACCATCATCGAAAACGCTAACGGAGGCACCGATACCGTTCGCGCTAACGCTAACCATACTTTGGCCAACAACGTAGAAAACCTGCTCCTGCTGGGCAACGTCCTCAACGGCACTGGTAACGCTCTTGATAACAACATCACTGGTAACAATGCCAACAATAACCTCAACGGAGGTGACGGCAACGATACCCTGAGCGGTTTGGGTGGAAATGATACCCTCAATGGCGGAACTGGCAATGATGCACTTAGCGGTGGGACAGGCAACGACACATATGTAGTTGATAGCACGGGCGACAGCATCATCGAAAACGCCAACGAAGGCACAGATGCAGTTCAGTCTAGTCTCTCCACCTATACCTTAGGGAGCAACCTGGAAAACCTCACCTTGCTCGGTACTGCCCAAGGTGGCACAGGTAACGAACTTGACAACATCATCACAGGCAACGATGCCAACAATAGCCTCAACGGTGCCGGTGGCAACGACACCCTGAGTGGCACTGCTGGAGATGATACTCTCGATGGCGGCATCGGTAACGATGCTATGAGCGGTGGGACAGGCAACGACACCTACATCGTTGATAGCACCGGAGATAGCATTACAGAAAACCTGAATGAAGGAACCGATGCAGTTCAATCTAGCATCGACTACATCTTAGGCAGTAACTTGGAAAACCTGGTTCTGTTAGGTACAGCACTCAACGGCACAGGCAACGCACTCGCCAATAGCATCACAGGCAACGAAGGCAATAACAACCTCAACGGTGGTGACGGCAACGATACCCTGTTTGGCAATGCTGGTGCCGATATCCTCCTAGGAGCAGGGGGTGCCGATAGCATCAATGGTGGTATAGGCAATGACACCATTACAGGCGGTATAGGCAGCGATACGATTTCCTATGCCAGCGGCGATGGTTTAGACAGAATTAACGGATTTATCACAGGAGCAGGGGGAGACTTCCTTTCCTTCAGTGGTATTGCGGCAATAGATGTGCGTATTGTCCCCACTCCTACGGGTGCTAATACCCAGTTCCGAGTCGGCGACAACATCGCCGGAAACCCTGGTTTTGGCACAGGTACGGTTTTACTCAACCTGATTAACACCAGCTTTACTCCAGCGGATATCGCTACCAACATTACCAACTCAGCCGGTACTCAGTTCCTGTTCTCGTAACTTGCGATCGATGGGAGAGCAGGAAAAAGGTGTAGGGGTAGTGCCCCCGTGCCTACCCTCCGTGACTGTGCATTCAGCACTTCCAGATTCAACACAAATTCACGTAATCAAACGAGGTAAATCATGGCAATCAGAAATGGAACAGAGGCTCCTGATACCCTCACAGGAACTGCTAATGCCGACACAATACGCGGTTTTGGTGCAGATGACATCCTATCCGGCTTAGGCGGTCTCGATCTCATCGAAGGTGGGGATGGCGGTGACCAACTCTTAGGTGGGGGTGGTAACGATCGCCTTTTCGGTGAAGCAGGCGATGACCTCCTCGACGGCGGTGTTGGTGATGACACCCTCGATGGTGGAGAAGGCAAAGACACCCTGTTAGGTGGTATTGGTAACGACTGGCTCTTTGGTGGCCTTGAAGATGAAGTATTTGGGGGCGATGGCAACGACGTGATTTCGGGTGAAGGTTCCCTCAACGGCGAAGCAGGCTCCGATACCATAACAGGTAGCTTTTTGGAAGACACAGTACAAGGCGGCAGTGGCAATGACTTCCTGGATGGCAGTCTGAGCAATGACTTGCTGTTAGGTGAAGACTCCTTGAGTGTCGCGGGTGCTGACACCATCCTGGGTGGAGATGGCAGCGACACCATTTACGGCGATGCAGATGCCTTGAGTGCGGGTGGTAATGATTCCCTCCTGGGCGATGCTGGCGATGACAACATCTTTGGCTTTGCGGGTAATGACTTCCTCAGTGGCGGAGACGGGATTGACTACCTCGAAGGCGGAGACGGCAATGACATCCTCGATGGTGGGCTTGACTCTAATACTCTCTTGGGCGGTATTGGCAATGATACCGTCACCGGCGGGATTGATGTTGACTCGATCGAGGGGGGAGAAGGAGCCGACAGCCTATTGGGGGGTGATGGCGACGACATCATTGACGGCGACGGAATTGATGTTTTAGCTGGCAATGATACCCTCAACGGCGGTGCTGGCAATGACTTTCTCGATGGAGGTGCAGGAGTCGATCGCATTCTTGGTGAGGCTGGCAGCGATACCCTATATGGCGGCAATGACCTATCGGGTCAAACTCAACGAGACACGCTAATCGGTGGCACGGGCGGTGATTTCTTCAGGTTGGAAGACTCAGGGTTGAGCGGGCAAGTGGGCGACTTCATCTCTGGCTTCCAAGATGGCATTGACTTATTACAAACAGGGTTCAGCTTTGAAGCCCTGACTATCAGTCGCGTCAATCTCAACATTGGTGGTGTTTCTACGGGTAGCACTCGCATCGTCGTGACTGCAACTGGCGAAGAATTAGGGGTTGTGGCTGGGTTACTCCCCGCACGGTTCACAGCAGCAGACTTTGTTGCCTTGTAATTTAAATCAGGAGTTTCTTTGTTGGCATCCTCACCGGGAATTGAGCCACGGTGATTCCTAAACCTCACGATTTAGGTTTCTGTTTCAATGCAACTGCCTCCACCCTCAAGGAGTTTTATGGTCTTACGTTCGCTCCACAGACTATCCCCGCTAGCCCAGCGGTTCTTATGTGGCGAAATCTCACGGATTTCTGTTTGTTCGTGTCACTCAGGGATGTTCTACCATTGCCCCTCGCGCTTTTCCCGGTCTACCGATTTGTCTGCGCCGCCAGCACTAGGCTGGACTTCGCTCGTATAGGCTGTCTGCTCCATCGTCACGGGTGGGTCAACGACCACTCAAATTATACCGGAAACTTGTAAAGCCGTGCTAGAAGCACGGGATTTCAACCCAAATTTCAGATGATTACTAACCTTCTATTTCTCCTCTCTATGCCTTTGGCGCCCCTCTCCTAAATCTGGGAGAGGGGGAGAGACGGGGAGATTAACAAAAGCAACAAGTCATCGGATTTGTTGGTGCATGGCGCACTTTCAGATATGAACCAATTCATTTCACAAAAAAAGAGGAATCAATCATGGCAACTCAAGGACCCGATACCCTTACCGGAAACAATCTAGCCAACACCATTAACGGCTTAGGTGGCGACGACTTAATAAGTGGTTTAGGCGGTAATGACCTGCTCCGAGGCGGCAACGATAAAGACGTCCTCTATGGTGGTAACGGTGCTGACAGGCTATTTGGGGATGTAGGCGAAGACGAGCTGTACGGTGAAGATGGCGATGACACCCTCTATGGTGGGATAAACGCGATCGATGGCGTCGATGGCAAAGACCTCCTAGATGGTGGTGCTGGTAATGACTTGGTATATGGTGGCTTAGGGGATACTGCTCAGGGCGGTGCGGACAATGACACCGTGGTTGGTAGCTTCTATGACGACCTGCTGTACGGCGACGACGCAATGGGTATAACTCCGAGTGGTGCTGACTCGATCGTAGGTGGAGAGGGCAATGATACTATTTACGGTGAAGCTAACGATACGATACAAGGCTTTAACGATACCATCAAAGGCGAAGGTGGCGATGACAATATCTACGGCTATGGTGGTGATGACTCCCTTCTGGGTGGAGACGGTGTTGACTACATCGACGGTGGTGACGGTAACGACATCCTTGATGGTGGCACTGGAGCGAGTACGCTGTTGGGTGGTGCTGGCTTAGAAACCATCAGAGGTGGCACGGAAGGCGACTTCATTGAGGGTGGTGAGGGCAATGACAGCCTCTTGGGCCTCGGTGGCAATGACAGCATCTACGGCGACGGGGTGGGTGTAGCTGAATCTCTCGCTGGCAATGACGTCCTGAATGGTGGTGTTGGCGATGACTTCCTAGATGGCGGTGCAGGGGTCGATCGCGTCCTCGGTGGCGCTGGCTTTGATGTACTCTTTGGTGGTGAAGATGCAGAAACCCAAACCGCACGCGATACCCTAACTGGCGGGGCTGACACTGATTACTTCCAATTGCTGTACACAGGATTTATACCAGAGCCACCTGTAATTGGTGAGCCAATCGTCTCGCCTCCTGTTGGTGACTACATCGTTGACTTCGTAAAAGGGACTGACCTCTTCTTAGTGGAGGGGATTACCTTTGAGCAGTTAGGGTTCCAGAACATCATGCTTCCAGTTAACGGGGTTCAGACGAACAGCACTCGGATCTACGTCAAGCCTGAAGTCGGAATTCCGATCGCTCAAGCGGAAACGCTAGCCGTTGTGCAAGGGGTGCGTACATTTAACGCCTCGCATTTCATTTTTGAACCGATCGTCTAAGAAATGAGTGTGTGTATCTGGGGTCAACCGGATGCACACACCCTCGCGCTCGATCGCACTGAGCAAATTTCGGATTCTATTGTCTTCATCTCCTGCTGTCTCTGGCCAAAGAGACGGCAGGAACTTACTACTAGAATAACAAAGCGATGTGTAATATTATTCCGGCTCAGCCGGAATGACAAGCGAGGAGACGGCAGTGCCGTGTCCCTACAATCGATCGCA
>JAUBOG010000388.1:2253-6514 GCA_036700105.1 Microcoleus occultus BM001215583 | reverse complement strand
ACGCTCTTCCGATCGGGGTTGCATGATTTTAGAGAAATGGTATTAAACATTAATCTGACATCTGAAATTTGCAGGGGCTTTGGCGCTGCGGAATCTGGCTGCTTCCAAAACTTGCTTTCGCCACAAGATAACCTCGCTGGCGGTGCGAGGTCAAGTTTTGTTGGACTAATTTTTGCTGGTTTGTCGGCTGTTGCAGGGGCTGCGGTAGCGCGCCCCTACTCGGAGGGCGAGGTTTCCCGTTTATTCCATGTCTCTACGGTTGGGGTTCCGGGCTGGGTCATTGGACAAAAACCCAAATATGAACAGGGAAACAAAAAATAAAACAACTACATTAACGACGATTTTGAGGGTTAGCACTGTGGGAGTCTCCAAGAATGGCATAATACTGAGCTGATTTGTTGCTGTTGCCGCAACTTTTTCATCATATGCTAAAGATCAGTCAATTTTATCTTTGCTTTTGAGGATTTTTGGCAAGTTGATTTTTGCCCAATTCCAGAGTTGCTCGGCGATGTTTTCCAGCCGCAGCATGATTGCATCGAGCCATTCGAGCACTTGTTCTAGCGGGTGCTTGATGTATCCCATCGATTCGGCTTTTGTTTCTAAGTATTCGCTCTCTGGCTGCACGCCTGCGGTTTGATTTTTTGGCTGTACGGCGGTGTATCTGCTGGTTTGCAGCGCGATTGCCGCTGGGGATTGGCTGTTTTGTGCGGTGTTGGGGTTTGTGTTTTTTGGCACTTGGGTTTCCCGTGCGGGCCCTGGGGTTGGTTCTGCTGCGAGTGCAGAGCTATTTTTTTGGGTGACAGCTAAGTTTGATGCTGGTTGGGGTAGACTTTTTGAACTTTTTGCCAGCAAGCTCTGTTTGAGCTGCCCCAGCAGGCGGTGGACTGTTTCTGGGTAAGGGGATATTGAGATTGCGGTCGATCGACTTTCCGCCATTTCTTCTATTTCTGCAATTTGGGGCTTGACTTTTTGGCTGTATTGTGCTAATTCTGGTTCGGAACTTGCCTCAATTAAATGCTGCGGTGCTGTTTCCCCGAATAATTCTTGCCAATTCAGCCACGGCCGATCGGCTTTTGGGCAGTTTTCCGTATCTTCTGCTTGCTGTCGCTGTTTCAAATAATACTGAATTGCGACTGACTTATCCGTATTATCGCTGGCTGCGGTTTCTTTGCCCAAAAGTTGATCGACCGACGACCAAATCATTTGTTCGATGCTTCGAGCATATTTTTCGAGGATTTCGCGGGCGGACAAATCTAAATTGGTTTCCGGCGCAGATGTATCAATTTTTACTTCAAGTTCGGGGGTGGTTTTGACGGATGGGGGTAGGGTAAATTCTTCGAGGTTGACGGCGGCGCGATCGAGCAATGTTACAAAAGACAGAGGCATGGCGGCTCGATCGAGCTTGCTGTTAAAATGAGTTTCTAATTTTGGGGTATTGCGGTCGATCGAATTCGATGCAGCTATTGAGGGCTGTGCGATTGAAGCCGGGGCGACTTTTTGGGCTAGGATGAGATTGCGGTCGATCGACTTTTTCACCGCCAAAATTGACTCTCCAAACTGATTTCGTTTCAGAGCAACCGGACTCGTCTGGAGCCAGGCCATCAATTCCCAAAACCGTCGTACCGGCGGAAGTTGAGATTTTTTAGCAGCCGACTCCAAACCGAGATTAAATTCTAATTCTTTTTGAGCAATTTCCCGCCGCCCCGGGCCGCCGTTGGCAATTTCCCAAGTTAGGCGATTTTCGAGCAGTTCCTGCTGTTCGGGTGTCAGAATATCTAATATCTGATTTTCACTTCCGATTAAGACTAAAGTCCGCGCCGGGATAAAACTGGCGATTCCCTCGACTTTCACCAGCGGTGTTGATTGAGTGCTAGCCAGGGATTTTTCTAAGACGGAAGTTGTTTGATAGTTTGCGGTTTGTCCGCTAAGATTAATTGCCGGATTTGCTGACAGCGGGAAGCGGGCTAAAGTTGTCGCTTTTTGCGACGAGTCTAGCAAGTTTTCGGCGAGGTTTAAGATTGGGGCTATCGAACTTGACTCGGAAACTTCCCCAAACCAATTTGGCGGCAAATCGGGATTTTCCCCGCCCCCAAATTCTTGCAGTTCGGGTAAATCTACTTTCCGGCTTGATTCCCGCAACTGTCGCCCCAGCATTCTGGAACTTTGTACCAACAGGTAAGCTGGATAAAGTAAAATTTGGGTGGCGGTGAGAGTTGCTTGTTTAATTTGCCGCCAAGTTCGATCGCAACTGTCGGCGACTTGGCGGGACTGTTTGGATATAAAATTTAATATTCGGCTTTGGTATGGGCCGTAATAACCGTCGGACATAAGTTTAATTATTGAATTTTGATTTTTAGATTCGCGCCGGAATTGCCGAAAATTGCTGTAAAATCAAAGCCAGATATTAATCGCAATTTCAAAACCCCTGAAACCTTTATTTCTTCGCGTCCTTTGCGCCTTCGCGGTTCGATATTATCTCTAGATTCCCACGCAAGTCCTATTTTAGCTAAAAATGAGCACCTCTGTGTCACCTGCGAGCAATAATATTTCTGAAGTTGTAGAGAAGTTGCGCCGCCTCGGTCAATTGGAGGTTCAGTCTGGCTGGAGGTACTGCGATTCTGTCTCAGCAGTAGGTATTTGCAACAAGCCGATTGCCGAACTTAACGGGAAAGGACATATTGCTTGGCCCAGAGGGAAGCAAGTTGTTTACTTGGGACAGCAGTTGGTAATTCCTGACAATTTGCACGGCTATCCTGTGACGGGTTTGCGGTTGCTGCTAAGCTTGACTTGGTGGGCCGAAGATGCTCAGATTTTTGTGGGCGGCGAGTTGGTCGGACAAGGCGATTTATTTGATTGCAGCGATCGAGTTTTGTTGAGTTCGTCGGTAAATCCCGGAGATGAATTTTTAGTTGTTTTGCGCCTGGTAAGTCCCGGCCACGATTGCGGTGCTTTAGTGCGATCGGTTTGTTTGTACGAAGCTGCCGATCCTGCTTGTTTCGATCCGGCTTTTGTGGCCGACGAATTAGAGATTTTGCAAAATTCGCTGTCTGGAAATCTGGAAAATTTAAATTTCCAATACCTCCCCACTGAAATAATAGCCGATCGCGCAATTCTTGTCAAGGGGGAAATGCTGAAATCTGAGATTGATTTGGCGCTTGATGCGATCGATTGGTCGGCGGTGGGCGATCGCGAAAAGTTCGATCGCTCGCTGTCTGTTTTGCGGCACAATTTACTGGGATATTTGCGGGTTTTTTCTCCTGATTTAGATGAGGGAACCGCAGAGGGCGCAGAGGGCACAGAGAGAAAAGGAAAGGATGGGGTTTGTGAGGTTCCAGAAAGCGGCGGCGCTACATCTATATATATAGGAGAAAGCGGCCAACTGACATCTATATATAAAGGTAAAATCTATTTGGTCGGCCACGCTCATTTAGACTTAGCTTGGCTGTGGCCTGTACCGGAAACTTGGGAAGCGGCAGAGCGAACTTTTGAGTCGGTGTTGAAATTGCGATCGGAGTTTCCCGATTTGATTTTCTGCCATTCAACTCCAGCGCTTTATGCTTGGATGGAATCACACCGCCCGGACTTATTTGCAGAGATTAAAAAACAAGTCGCCGTCGGAGGTTGGGAAGTTGTCGGGGGGATGTGGATTGAACCGGATTTAAACTTGATTTCGGCTGAATCAATGGTGCGGCAAGTTTTTTACGGACAGCGTTACGCAAAGGAAAAGTTTGGGGAATTGATGCGCGTGGCTTGGCTACCGGATACTTTCGGTTTTGGGTGGCAATTGCCTCAGATTTTGCGCGGCGGTGGCGTAGAATATTTTGTGACGCAGAAGCTGCGCTGGAACGATTCAACTCAGTTTCCCCACGGTGCGTTTTGGTGGGAAGGGTTGGACGGTACTAAAATATTTAGCATGATGTCTGGTGCGATCGGCGAAAGTATAGAATCTGTGAAAATGGCAAGTCATGCTTTTGACTGGCAAGTTAAAACTAATTTGCAAGACGCTCTTTGGTTGCCGGGAGTTGGCGACCACGGCGGCGGCCCGACTCGTGATATGTTGGAGGTGGCGAAACGCTGGAACTTGTCGCCTTTTTTCCCGAGGATGGAGTTTGCAAAAGCCGTTGATTATTTGTCTTTGATTGAAAGTCAGTTTTTGCCGGAAGTTGCGGGAATCGAGTCTCAATCTGATGTGGCGCAGCCGCTAAATCGGGAAAGTTTGAAACTTCCTCAAGTTGTCGAAACTTTGTCGGATGTCGCCGCT
>JAUBOG010000388.1:0-2153 GCA_036700105.1 Microcoleus occultus BM001215583 | reverse complement strand
AGAAGCCCGCAAGTTTGGAATCGGGGAAGGTTGGCGAAACTTTCTCGGATGTCGCATCGGAAAACAAGCTGGAAAATTCGGCAACTTTAGCCGCAAGTCGCACAAAGCAGCGGCTAAGTCGGGAAAGTTTGAAAGTTCGGAAAACAGCCGAGAATTTGTCAGCGTTAGGCGGTAACTTTTTCGGCAAAATATCGGAATCAGAGCCTGAATGCCTTGATTTACCAACTGATATCGAAAACGAGCAATCCGAAGTCAACAATTCCCCCACTCCCCCACTCCCCCACTCTTCCACTCCCCCACTCTTCCACTCCCCCACTCTCCCGATTTGGAAAGATGAACTTTACTTAGAATTTCACCGGGGTTGCTACACGACTCGCGCCGACCAAAAACGCCAAAACCGCCGCTGCGAAGAGTTGCTCTACCAAGCGGAATTGCTGTCTTCGCTGGCAACGATTTGCACTGGCGCGGTTTATCCCAAATCTGAGTTAGAATCAGCTTGGAAACAAGTTTTGTTTAATCAGTTTCACGATATTTTGCCCGGTTCTGCGATCGCCCGAGTCTACGCGGATGCTAATCTAGCCTTTGCCGAGACCGATCGCGCTTGCCGCCAAATCCTGCTACAATCTTTAAATGCGATCGCCTCTGGCATTTCTCTGCCTTCTCCCCCGCAGCCCGACGCTCAACCGATTTTAGTTTTCAATACCCTCAATTGGTCGCGCTCTGAGGTTGTCGCCGTACCGCTTCCCGATTCCCCTAATTGGGCTTGGCAAATTTACGATTTGTCCCGACAGCGCCTGACTTCGCAGCTTGTCAAGGGCGATCGACCGCAATCCCAATCTACACTGTTATTTTGCGCTAATCATCTCCCCGCGATCGGCTATCGAGTGTTTTGGCTCTGCGGCGAATCCGCTCAAACCCTAGATAATGCGTCCGCCAGCCCCGAAACTGAAAAAAAGACAGACTTATCGAAACTTACATACGGTATAGCACAAAAAAACACGCCTTGTCAAGAAACGCATTTTGCAGCCGCACAAATGGTGTTGGAAAATGAATTAATTCTGGCAAAAATAGACGCAAAAACTGGCAGTTTATCCAGCCTTTGGGATAAAGTAAATAACAGAGAAGTCCTGAATGCAGCCGGGGGAAATCAACTGCAAGCATTTCAAGATAGCGGTCAATATTGGGACGCTTGGAACATCGATCCGAACTATCAAAAACATCCATTGGCCGCGCCGATACTCAAAGAGATTTTTTGGGTAGAGCGGGGAGAAGTGCGGCAGAGTTTGCGCGTAATTCTGCAAATCGGCAAATCGGAGTTTTGCCAAGATTATACAGTAGAAACAGGTTCGCCGCTGCTGAAAATCAAGACAGTTGCAGATTGGCAAGAAACTCACGTGTTAGTAAAAGCAGCCTTCGGGTTAAATGTCGAAGCAGATTTTGCAACTTGCGAAATTCCCGGCGGCGCGATCGCCCGCACGACCAAACCGCAAACAGCCGCCGAAAAAGCCAAATGGGAAGTACCGATTTTGCGCTGGACTGATATCAGCAATCACGGTTTTGGAGTGAGTTTGCTCAACGATTGCAAATACGGGTGCGACATTCAACCGAATCAAATTCGGCTGACTTTGCTCAGGGGTTCGACTTGGCCGGACGAACAAGCAGATAAAGGAGTTTCCGAATTTACTTGTGCAGTCTATCCCCACGCTGGAAATTGGCAAGAAGCCGGCACAGTTCGGCGCGGATGCGAGTTGAATTTGCCGCTGCTAGTAAAGGTGCTGCCAAAGTTAGAGGAAAATTGCCGCCAGACTTTGCCAGCAGTTGGCAAATTGTTGGATTTGTCCGCCGAAAATTTAGTTTTAATGGCGTTTAAACAGTCGGAGGACAATCCGAATTTGTGGATTTTGCGGTGTTGCGAGTGTCACGGTGAAGAGGCGAAGTTGGAATTAAACAGCGATTTGGGTTTGGCTGTCAGTCAGCCGGTCGATTTATTAGAACAACCAGTAAATTTGCCCCAGAGGTCAGACGATGGGAAAACTTTCCAAATATTACCGTGGAAAATAGCCAGTTTTGCAGTAAATTTATCATAAATAGTCCTGGCCTGGAAGAATATGGAATTATTGAACCGCGAAGACGCAAAGGACACGAAGGAAGAG
>JAUBOG010000387.1:0-6572 GCA_036700105.1 Microcoleus occultus BM001215583 | reverse complement strand
TCTATTCCAGCCTCCCCCCTTACCAAGGGGGGACAAAGGGGGGTTGGGACGATCGGAGTCGTAGCTTTGGATGCCCAGGGGCGTTTGGCGGCAGCAACTTCGACTGGCGGCAAGGGTTTTGAGCGCATCGGGCGGGTTAGCGACTCGGCGATGCCGGCGGGAAATTACGCGACTGCGAATGCGGGGGTAAGCTGTACGGGGATCGGCGAGCACATTATGGACGAGTGTTTGGCTGCGAAAATTGTGATTCGGGTGACGGATGGTTTTAGTTTGAAAGCTGCTTTTGAGCGTTCTTTTGCGGAAGCTGACGATCGCAAACGCGATTTTGGGGCAATTGGAATTGATGCTAGCGGTGCGATCGCGATCGGCAAAACTAGCGAGATCATTCTCGGTGCTTTTCACAACGGTATCGAAATGGGCGATACTTTGGAAACGAGCAAGGGAACGCTGGTTTTTATTGCTTAAAAAGGGCACCCGATGGAGGACACGGCAATGCCGTTTCTTGCGCCCCAAAACGATCGGATGTAACCCCGGATTTGTAGGGACACGGCACTGCCGTCTCCTAATTTCGGGTAACGGGTAATATCGATCGATCGCCCGATTGGGTATGACGATCGCCCGGTGGGCGATCGAGGACACGGCAGTACCGTGTCCGACCTATCATAACGAGTGCAACAGAAATTGATATCATCTCAAAAGTATCCACAAATTCACCCCAAAGTCAGGATTCCCGCCGCCAAATCTACCACTAACCGTTTAGTTTTCAGCCATTCCATCCCGATGATAATTTCTGGTATCTCATCTCCTGCTACAACAGGAATATTAAATTCTTGACCGTCAATTTGCACAGTGCCGATATAAATACTAAAATTACCTTCTCCCCGTGCAGTCGCCCTGGGGTATTCATCATCTACAAGCTGCCAATTGAAATCAAAATCTTGGCTGTTCATCGCCAACCAACCGGTGAATCCCGTATCTAGAAGCGCATCCGCAAATATGAGTTCGCCATCAGCCGCTACCAAACTTATTTCAAAAAATAGTTGATTTATCTCTTCATCAAACCTTCCTTGAATCATAAAATACTGCCGCAAACTCCGGTCTCATTCAAGCGCCGAACAACCATTAGTTTTTCGGGAGGATTTGTTAGCAGCTTCCCAAAAGCGACGAGTTGATCTTTCTCAACAAAATATTCGCCGCTATCAGGATCGATAACAACGTACCAATTGTAGTGAGTAGCGATGAGTTCGTCGCGGACTCGTTCAAAAATCGGGCGACAGCGCTGCCACCGCAATTGGCTTTCAGCTTTTTGTTTTGCTTTCTCTTCGGGAGAAATTGGAGTTTTTTTGTATTTGTCAGAGATGCGGCGGGGTTTCCATCCGGCAGGTGCTGTTATCATAGTTTTTTGTATTAGCTCTGAATCTATTTTAGCAAAAATCACCATTCACCTCAACCATCTTAAATCCGCAGTTGCCAAAGTTTCACAGTGCCGTTCTCGCCGCCGCTGACGAGAGTTTCGCCCAAAAGCCCGATCGCCACTGCGGAAACCGGACTCGAATGTCCTTCCAAAGCGTGCAGCAATTCCCCGCAAAAATTCCAAATTCTGACAGTACCGTCAAAACAACCAGCCGCAAAATATTTCCCATCCGGGCTAATTGCTGCGGCGGAAGTAATCCGAATTCCTGTTTGCAGCGACTGCAATAATTCGCCTGTTTGCAAATTCCACAGTTTGATAATTTTGCCGCCGTGACTGACAAGAATTTGACTGTCTGGAGAAATCGCCACATAGTTTTCGCTGCCGAATGTTCGCCGCACTTCGCCGCTGGGAAGTTCCCACAAAGTGACTGTGGCGCGACAGAAACCGCTGGCTGCATTTAGCCCGCTGGCTGCTAACATTCTGCCGTTGGGACTCAGGGCGATCGCACTTATGTCGTCGCCTTGATAGCCTGACAAAACTTGCAGCAATTGCCCGCTATTGAGGTGCTGAAGCTTGACAGTGCCTTTGGTGGTGCCGATCGCCAAAATTTGCCAATCTAAGCTCACAGCGACGGATTCATGGCGGTGTACGTCTGCCAAACGCTTCAGCAGTTCGCCGTTTTGCAAGTTCCAGAGTTTGACGCTTCCCCCGCGCGATCGTGTCAGCAGCGTTTTGCTGGCGGGGCTGAAAGCAACTAGCAATACGGCCGTTGAATGTCCCGAAATCGTCCGCAGCAATTCGCCGCTGTGCAAACTCCAAACTTTGACTGTACTGTCGTGAGAACCGGTGGCGAGGTATTTTCCGTCGGGGCTGATGGCGGCAGACAAAATGCTGTCTGAATGCTGGAGTGTGGTTTTTAAGACTGCGCCGGCTGAGGTTTTTGGCTGCGTTTTATACCCGGCTATTTCCAGCCACTCGATCGCATCTCGCCAATTTGCGAGTGCATTTCTAGGCTTATTTGTCAATAGTTCTACGTATCGATACAAAGTTTTTGACAAGTCAACTTCAACGCCTTTAATTTGTTTGCTGAGAAAAACCGCAATTTCGGCGGGGCTGTAGCCGCACAGCAAGCCGCAAAGATGCCGTTTTTCTACGGGTGTCAGCCCTTTTCTGGTGTGGGGGGCGAATTCTTGTTTGGCATTTGCCAAGTCGCTGTAAAGCCTGTGAATGTCCCAGCCGCTGCTTGCTCTTGCAAATGGTTCTTCTGGTCGATCGGGGGTGGAGGGTATCATTTGCGACAGTGGCGATCGGGTTCCTAGTCAAATTCCTAACCAAAATCCTAACATTCGCTGTGCGCGATCGGACTGGATTGACCGCTAATCTATTTTTAACACAGCAAACAGGGGAAAGAGTTTCGGGCTGAAAATGCCTTTTAATCCTAACTTTTACAGTTTGCAAAATAACTCTACATCAAACGGAGAAACAGAAAATGTCTGGAATTGCGATCGGCTTATTTTTCCTCTTGGGTTTGGTTTTAAGTTTAGTTGGTGGCATTTGGGGATTGGTTCAAGCTTTCCAAGAGGACATTGTTTGGGGATTGCTTTACTTTTTCGTGCCATTTGCTGCCTTATTTTTCTATGTCAAAAAATGGAGCAATCTCAAAATTAGAAAAACCTTTTTAATTCAATGTGCTGGATTATTCATGTTTCTATTGGGAGGCATTACCACAGCAATTTTTGGCTCCGCAGATGTTCCAAAAACCTCTGATTCTATACCTAGTATAGAACAGGGTTCTAACGAACAATCGCCCTCTCCTTTTCCTTCTGATTTCAACACTTCTCCATCACCTGGTTCCCAACCCAAACCATCTCCTTAAGTTTCTGCGGCATTGAGTGCCGAACGCAAGTCTGCTCTTGTGGCGGCTCGATAACATAATTTCAAGCAATCGATTAGCGAAAATGATACCTATTTTGTCTGCGTTTTAGCGGTTCGAGGGTTGAAAGTTAGGCTCAATCCTTACCTTTACAGTTTGCAAAATAACTCTACATCAAACGGAGAAATTGAGAATGTCTGGAATTGCGATCGGCTTGTTTTTTTGTCTGGGTTTTCTTTTAGCTATTGTTGGTTCTATCTGGGGATTAGTTCAAGCTTTCCAAGAAGACGTTGTTTGGGGATTGCTTTACTGGTTTATTCCCTTCGCTTCATTAGTTTTATATATTAAAAACTGGAGCAATTTCAAAATCAGAAAAACATTTTTAATTCAACTTGCTGCATTCCCAATGTTTCTATTGTCAGGCCTTATTGCTGTAATAAGTTATGGCGCAGAGTTTTCAAAACTGGCTGAGTCTGGAACCATAACTGTAAACCAAGGCTCTAGCGAGCAATCGCCCTCTTCTTTCCCTTCGGATTTCAGCACTTCTCCATCACCAAGTCAAGAGCAATCTCCTAGTTTTGAGCCATCTACTCAACTTTCACCAGCACCTATTCCTCAGCCTACTTATGGTAGCGTTGGCGGCCAACCAGCTAACTTCAAACAATTGATGAAGCTCGGTTATGCCTACTACGGGCAGGGAGACTATCAAACGGCTTTAATCAACTTTAACAGAGCTTTGCAGGTGCGTCCGGGCGATGCTTATGCTGTCAAGGCTGTTGACAATACCAAAAAGGCGATCGTCCAAGCAAAGGCTAAATAATCTACGTCCGCATTCACTTTAAATTCATTAAACATAAAATCATGAGACAAACATCAGACAAACTAGAATTGGTAGAAATGTCTGCATTTTGGATACAGCTATTTGTTGGAGGAAGTTTTTTATTATTCGGTTTGTTTTTGGCTTGGTCTTCTGGCAACTTTTTCCTTTATTTATTTGCTGTAGTTGGTTTGCTGTTGGTGATATTTGTTGAAATAGAGACCATTACATTTGATAAAAATCTCGGTCATATGACTATCAAGCGGCATAAACCGCTTATTGCCAAAACGAAACTTATCAAACACCTGCTTCAAGATATTTCAGGTGTGGAAATACAGGAGATGTCGAGCAGTGAGAGCAATACCTATCGTGTATGTCTGGTGTTGGATTCAGGTAAGCGACGCGTTCCTCTAACTTCTAGTTTCAGCGGTGGTTTGGGAAGCAAGCACAAAAAAGCAGAAGTCATTGCCGCATTCTTGAATATTAAGAATTACGGTCTTGACGGCTTTCCCAGCCAACAATTTTTTAACGAAGAACTTAAATGGAAGACTATAGAAGAGGAAATTACCCACTGGGAAACGGCAATCAAAAGTGATGCTAATGATGCTGATGCTCGCATGAAATTGGCATTTGCTTTGATTAAGCAGGACAAACCAGAAAATAAAGAACAAGCAATAGGCTACCTCAAACAAGCGGAAAATCTTTTCAAAACTCAAGGCTATGACGAAGAAGCTATGCAGGCTGCCCAACTTTGGGGCATGATTTGGTGGGGATCTCTTGCAAAGTGAGGTTCAGATTATCAGTCTTGGACGCACTCCGAATAAAGAAACCGGATTTTTTTACGAAAATACGCGTTCGGGCCTGCTGATTCGGTAAACAACCCGGTTTCTGGATCTTCATCAAATTACCGCACATCTAAAGAGGAAATATGAATAAACGGCTGGTCAAAAAAATACTTTTTTTGTTAATGGCTACAGCGACCTTATTTATGGTCGCAGTGACTCATGTAGCGGCCCAAGCAGCACCATTTTACTGGGAAAATATTAATGTCACAATCGACGTTCAGACGAACGGAGATATGTTAGTTACGGAAACGCAAAAATATGTGTTTACAGGAAACTACGCCAATCAACGGTCTCGCTATATCCCTTTAGATAAAATTCAGGAAATTAGAGATGTAACAGTTGAAGAAAATAATCGAACAATTGCCAGCAGCACTGGGATTGAAAACCAGCAATTTTGGATTCGCTGGGAACATGAATTAAAACCGCCAGAATCACATATTTTTGTCCTAAAATATCGGGTGGTAGGTGGATTGCAGGTCGATGGTCAGAATACTCTAGTTTATTGGAAAGCCATTTGGGCCGATCGCAAATCGCCGATTAATGCCGCCAAGGTTACGGTACAATTGCCAGAATCTTTGTCAGGCCAAGTTCTCTCGTTTACCAGTTTCGGTACGCCAGCAATCACCCGTCAAGTAGATGCTAAAAGCTTTGAATTTGCGGCAAATCAGCCGATTCAACCCCAACAAGAATTAGAAGTAAAAATCGTATTTCCCAAGCAGATTCTCAACCTGCCTGAATCGAATTTGGGAAAACAAGGATTTTCGTTCAACCTCGGAAACATTATTTTTATCATGATTTTCGGGCTTGTTTCCGGTTTGGCAATTAACCAATCCATAGCAAATCGACGCTGCCCTAAGTGCAAAACGCTCAATCTCAAACGGACTTATCAAGTTTTGATTCCTGCAACTACTAGCTATTCAGGAAAGCAGCAAGTTACCTGCAAGTGTCAAAACTGCTCTTACCATAACAAGTACGAAGAAGAAATTCCAGTCATTAGGAATGATAGCAGTAGCTATAGCAGTAGCAGTAGCAGTAGTAGTAGCAGTGATAGCAGTAGCAGTAGCAGTGATAGCAGTAGCAGTAGCAGTGATAGTGGTGGTGGGGGTGGTGGCGGCGGTGGTGGCGATTAATGTCAAGGCTGATTAATTAACCATCATAATTTCTGAAGTCGAATTAGAAGAAACAAAAGATAGGGAAAGCGATAAGTTATACTGCGAGGTTTGTTTGCTAATGAATGAGGGTGATCGCCTATCTTTTGGCGGTAACTGGCATCGGGAAGAGCAAGAAAAAATGGCTGATTTGATTCGCGGCTATCTAGACGGGCGATCGCACGCCGATCGAGATACTCCCTAACCGCCCTTTGGTGACTCTTTCTTAGAAACCTGTTTCGCGATCGCTCGAATAATCTCGATTAGCCCGTGATTATAAAGATTATGTAAAGTTGGGCTGCGATACTTAAAGATTATCAAAACCTAGCGAATAGGAGCTATGTTTGCAGGAAATTCGCCTGAATCAATAATTAATACCATTTTTCTAAAATCGTGCAACACTCGAAGACCCCCCCTAGCCCCCTGACAGGTGTAGGTTTTTTACAACTAGGAGGAGTTACAAGCATAAAAGGCA
>JAUBOG010000386.1:0-6601 GCA_036700105.1 Microcoleus occultus BM001215583 | reverse complement strand
GACACGGCACTGCCGTGTCCTCCGTTTATATCATTCCGATGAAGAGAGGATTTGAGATCGAAAGAAACTATATGATTAAGAATTCATCGATTTGTTTGATAGTAATTTCAACGTTAATTTTCGTCAATACTTTGAGCGCCCGCGCCGAAAAATTAAGATGTTTTGCAGACATTTGCATCGACCCCAGCAGCGTTGAATCAAGTAAATCAGATATTCCCGGAGCTCCCTCTTATCCGGTTAGAACTGTTATAGGAACTCAGCAGTTTAGTAACGAGAAAATGCTGGCGCAGATGGAAGTTAACTGCCGGAAGCGGGAGTTTAGAACGGTCAGAGTTAGCGAAGATGGCGAAAATTGGTCGAATTTCGATCCCAGATGGACTTTAGTCGATCGCAGCAACTCTTCTTTGTCTCGGCTGGTTGACTATACTTGTAAATTGGCGATCGAATAAACATAAAATAATAGCGATCGGACTGTAGGGTGCGCACTGCGCACCTTGCGAAATCACAACTTCTAGCGCAACCAACCAATGACAAATTCCAGCGAATACCGGCAAAGACGCGAACAGTTAATGGCAAAAATTGGCAGCGGGACGGCGATATTTCGCAGCGCGCCCGCAGCCGTCATGCACAACGATGTAGAATACGCATACCGACAAGATAGCGATTTTTTCTACTTAACCGGTTTCAAGGAAGCGGAGGCGGTAGCAGTGCTCGCGCCGCACCACGAAGAACACAAATTTATCTTGTTCGTGCAGCCAAAAGACTTGGAAAAAGAAACTTGGCACGGTTATCGCGCCGGAGTAGAAGGCGCTAAAGAATCCTACGGCGCGGATGAAGCTTTTCCCCTCGCCGAACTTGCCCAAAAGTTGCCGAAATATTTAGAAAAAGCCGATCGCATATACTATCACTTCGGGCGCGATCGAGCTTTCAACCAAACAGTCCTCAACCACTGGCAGGGCTTGATGAAAACCTACCCGAAACGCGGTACAGGCCCGACTGCGATCGAAGATTCTAACATCATTTTGCACCCGATGCGGCTGATTAAAAGCGAAACTGAATTAGCTTTAATGCGCCAAGCCGCTAATATCTCAGTTGCAGCGCACAACCGCGCCCGAGAATTCGCCAAACCGGGCAGGTACGAATACGAAATTCAAGCAGAAATCGAACATATTTTTGGCGCGAACGGCGCAACTTCCGCTTATCCTTCGATTGTGGCATCCGGTGGCAATTCCTGCGTCCTCCACTACATCGAAAACAACCGCCAAATGCAGGAAAACGATTTGCTGCTAATCGATGCCGGTTGTGCTTGCGGCTACTACAATGCCGATATTACTCGCACTTTTCCCGTCAGCGGCAAATTCACAGCCGAACAGCAGATAATTTACGACTTAGTTTTGAAAGCACAATTGCAGGCAATTAGTCAAGTATATCCGGGAAATCCTTACAGCAAAATTCACGAAACCGCCGTGCGAGTTCTCGTCGAAGGTTTGATGGATTTAAAACTTTTGGTCGGCGACATTGAAGAAATAATTAAAGAGGAGAAATACAAGCCGTTTTATATGCACCGTACCGGACACTGGCTGGGATTGGACGTGCACGATGTCGGCGTTTATCAGTACGGCGAAAATCCGCAGCTTTTGCAGCCCGGACAAGTGCTGACGGTGGAACCGGGGATTTATATTTCTCCTCATATTAAACCCGTTGAAGGACAGCCGGAGGTTCCTGAAAAATGGCGCGGTATTGGCGTCAGGATTGAAGATGATGTTTTGGTGACAGTTGACGGCCATGAAGTCTTGACGGCGGGAGTTCCTAAATGATTGTTGGCTGTTGGCTGTTGACTGTTTGAACAATACTGATGCAAGCAGAAACGGTATAATATCAAATCCGGGTTGCATCGGAATCATGCAGTGCGATCGTCTTGCACGCACGCTGTATCATCCAAATATATTGTTCCGATTCAACCGTCCATGATAAGTTGGCAGTGAGGGCTTGAGTTTTGTTAGTATTGGCTTGAAAAAGCTCAAGTCTGCAACTGCAAAATATTAGTTATTATGTGTATTGATCCGACAGAGATCGATCGACCTCTCGAAACTTGCGAAGCATTAGTAGCAGAGCAAAGAGTTAAAATTCTGCAACTTGAAGAAAATTTGCAGCAGCAGAAAGAATTGTGCCAGAAACTAGAAGCACAGCTAAAAGCAGTCGAGAATGCCGGATCTTCGGCTTCCGGAACCGAATTTGAGCTTGCAGGCGATCGCATTCAGTTAATCGCATCTCTGGAAAAAAGCCAGGAAATGTACCGAACTCTGATCAAACATTATCCGAATGGCTGGGTGTTTTTGTTCGATCGCGATTTGCGGTATACTCTGGTTGACGGTCAAGGTTTGGCAGTAGCTGGACTTTCCAAAAAACAGTTGGAAGGCAAAACACTGTGGGAAGTAACCCCACCTGAATATTGGCAATTATTTGAGACTAAATATCGCGCGGCTTTGGCAGGATCGGAGAATATTTCTGAGTATAAATACGGCGATCGGATTTATTCAACAACAGTTTCTCCAGTCAAAAACGACCGGGAAGAAATTTTTGCAGGTCTGGTAGTTACTCAAGATATTACCGAAAAAAAACAGGCAGAAATAGCGAGGGAAGAAATAAAAAACCAGCTAAAAATTAAATATCAAAAGCGGACGGAAGATTTAAAAATAGCTAACCAACAATTGCGGGAGGAAATTATCGACCGCTGGCGTGTCGAAGAATTTTTGCGGGAAAGCCAGCAACAGCTAGAATTGTTTTTTTCTCAATCTTTAGATGGGTTTTTCTTTATGATGCTGGACGAACCCGTGCAGTGGGATGAGACCGCTGACAAAGAAAAAGTTTTGGATTACGTATTTGCTAAGGGGCGAGTAACGAAGGCAAACGATGCTTTGATCGCTCAATACGGAGGTACTAGGGATGAGTTTATTGGCAGGACGCTTTACTCTTTCTTGTCGCACAACTTGACTGGCGGTAGAGAGATAATCGGGCAATTATTTGATAGCGGCAGAATTCACATCGAATGTGACAATCGCAAGTTTGACGGGGAGCTAATTTGGGTGGAAGGCGACTATATTTGCATTTACGATTCTCAGGGCAGAATTGTCGGGCATTTTGGCGTGCAGCGCGATATTAGCGATCGCAAAAAAGCTGAAGCAGCACTGAAAGAAAGCGAAGAAAGGTTCCGACAGCTAGCAGAAAACATTGAAAGCGTGTTTTGGATGGTAAATGTTCAACCCCAGGAAATTGTTTATATCAGTCCCGGTTACGAAAAAATTTGGGGCAGAAGCTGCGCTGATTTGTATGCTTACGGGCACTTTTTTGCCGAGTCTCTCCATCCAGAAGACCGTTCTCGCGTTATGGCTACTTTCGCTAAAAAAACTGTATCTGAAGACGAGATCGAATATCGAATTGTCAGGCCGGATGGCGAGATTCGCTGGATTCGCGATCGGGCTTTTCCGATTAGAAATCAAGCTGGTCAAGTTTACCGGGTTGTTGGCATTGCAGAAGATATCAGCGCGCGCAAACAGGCAGAAAAAGATATCCGCGAAAATGAAGAACGCTTTCGCCAGCTAGCAGAAAATATCCAAGATTCTTTCTGGCTGGTTTCTGCTGACTTCACTGATTTATTGTATCTTAGTCCAGCTTACGAACAAATATGGGGCCGCAGCCCCGAAGAATTGTATGCCGCTCCTTTAACATGGATGGAGTGGGTGCATCCAGAAGATAAACATTTGTTGGAAGAGGGAATTCCGCGAGTGTTGGCGGGCGAGTCTACCAGTACCGAATATCGGATTTTTCGGCCAGATGGCACAATGCGCTGGGTGTGCGATCGAGCTTTTCCCATTTACGACGATGAATCGGGTCAAGTTTACCGCATCGCGGGTATTTGCGAAGATATCAGCGATCGCAAATTTACCGAGGCCCGCATCCAAGCAGCACTCCGCGAAAAAGAAGTATTGCTCAAAGAAATTCACCACCGAGTCAAAAACAATATGCAGGTAGTTTCCAGCCTGCTGCAACTTCAAGCTCAATACATTGAAGACGAACCGACGCTAGCTTTATTTGAAGAAAGCCAGACTCGCATTCATTCAATGGCTTTGATTCACGAGCAACTGTATCAATCCGAAAATCTCGATCGGATCGACCTCCCGCTCTACGTCGAAAATTTGGTGGCTAATTTGTATCAATCTTTTGGTTGCGGCAGCACTTCCATCCAATTCAATCTCAACGTCGATGCCATTTATTTAAACATAGAAACAGCAATTCCTTGCGGTTTAATTATCAACGAATTGGTCTCTAACTCCTTGAAATATGCCTTTTGCCAAAGTTTATCAGGAGAAATCAATATTAATTTTAACGAGATCGGTTTTCAGCAATTTCAATTAATTATTCAAGACAACGGCAGCGGATTCCCTGCGGGTTTCGACGTAGAAAACGCCGAAACATTAGGATTGCGATTAGTGCGGATGTTGACTCACCAATTAGATGGAACTTTGGTTATTGACAGTCAATGCGGAACTTGTTACGATATTACTTTCCTTGAGCTAAATTATCGGCGTCGCATTTAAGAAAACAATATGAACCCTATAAAAATTTTGGTTGTAGAAGATGAAATAATTGTGGCCCAGGACATAGCAGGTAGATTGAAAAAGCTGGGTTATGCCGTAACAGCGACAGTTGCTTCTGGGGAAGAAGCCCTGGAAAAAGTCGCAGAAAATCGGCCCGACTTAGTGCTGATGGATATTGTGCTTAAAGGTGACATGGACGGCGTAACCGCAGCGGAAAAAATCCGAACTAGAGTGGATGTCCCAACAGTATTTTTAACAGCTTATGCCGACGACAAAACCCTGGAAAGAGCCAAACTTACAAACCCCTTCGGTTACATTATAAAACCCTTTCAACAAAATGATTTGCGGGTGGCGATCGAGATTGCCCTGCACAGACACGAAATTGAAACCAAAATGCGAGAAGCTCTCAAAACTTCGGAAGCAGCTAAAGAGTCGGTGGAAGAAAAATCGCACCGCCAAAACCAGTATATTTCAATGGCTGCTCACGAATTGCGCAACCCGCTCAACGCGATTTTAATCTCTGCGGAGCTCCTGGAGCTCGATCGAACTCGCAGCAGTGACCAATCCCAAGTCAAAACCCTGCGGCTGGTACACTCAGCGACCCAAAAAATGAACCAGCTAATCGATGATATGCTGTTCATGGGCCGAGCAGAATCAGGCAAACTCAAGTGCAATCCATTACCGATAAATTTAGTCGAATTCTGTCAAGATTTGCTCGCTCAATTGCAGTTAGGAAATGAAAGCAAGCACAAACTAACATTAATCCCGTCCAACGTTACCAGTGCGATATTAGATCAGCAATTGCTGCACGGAATTATTACTAACTTAATCGTCAACGCCATCAAATATTCCCCCTGCGGCGGCGAAGTGAGTTTGGAATGGGAATTGTGTCAAGCAGGCGAGGGGGACAAACAATCTATTTTCTGCTTGTCTCCTCAGTGTTTGTTCGGCAATTACAAATTTTCAAATAGTAACTCTCCCTCGCTAATTATGCGCATCCGAGACGAAGGTATGGGCATCCCCGAAACGGAAGTAGGGAAAATATTTGAAATGTTCTACCGCTGCAAGAATACTGGGAAGATTAAAGGTAACGGTTTGGGGTTGACGATTGTTAAAAAAGCTGTAGAATTGCAAGGAGGTGCGATCGGCTGCGAAAGCAAAATCGGGATTGGCACAACATTTACAGTCGTGCTTCCTTACGTAGGACTTTCCTGTAAGAGTGAATTATCAAAGACTTAAATGGCAGTACAAACACTAATCAAAATTAGGCAAAATCCACTCAACCGCCGCGGCTAAATTTGCTGCAACAAAATCCGGTTTAGTATGGTGCTGGTATTTCCCGCTCAACACGCTTTCCCCGTAACCAGTCTGCACCAAAATACCAGTACAGCCGGCATTGTGAGCCATATCAACATCGGTTGCTTTATCCCCCACCATAAAACTATTTGGCAAATCTAAATCCTGTTCCCAAGCGGCCGCTACCAACATCCCCGTATTCGGTTTGCGCCAAGTTGTATAGCGCGTAAATTCTGGGTTAGTTCCGCCTTCTGCTGCGCTTAAATAAGGACAATAATAAAGAGCATCTAATTTTGCTCCGGCTTCATTTTCTAATAGCTTGCACAAACGTTCGTGCAAAGCTTCTACGTGGCTAACGGGATAATAATTTCTCGCCGGGCCAGATTGATTGGAAACCAAACAGCAAAATATTTGTCTGTCATTTAATTTGCGTACAGCTTGGGCGACTCCGGGGATTAAATGCAAATCTTCTACTTGGTGGATGTAGCCTGCTTCGATATTTAAGACGCCATCTCGGTCAAGAAATACTGCTCGTTTCATGGTTGTATTGTTTGTTATATCGCATATAATCTGTATATCAAAATCATAGTTCGATCGCCAGATTGTAGGGACTAAGGCACTGCCCATTGGTGTCAACTTAAGCCGAAAGCCTTGATAAATCTCGTTTTTATCATAGTCTAGATCCCCCTAAATCCCCCTTAGGTCGG
>JAUBOG010000385.1:0-6617 GCA_036700105.1 Microcoleus occultus BM001215583 | reverse complement strand
GCGTGAGCGCAAACAAACCTAACACTCATGATTGTTGCTTTCTGGAGGCGAGAATCGGTATAAGAACTGAGTACCGCTAACAAAGAAGTGAGTATCGCTAACTAAGGACTGAAGACTTCTAAAAGATAGGAGTGAAAACAGAGGAGTAATCACTAATAACTAATGACTAATGACTGCGGACTCATGACTAATGACCAATGACCAATGACTGAGGACTATTGACTGATGAGCGATTTGATGCCGACAAATATAGAGGCAGAGGAAGCAATTTTAGGCGGGATTTTAATTGACCCCGAAGCTATTTCCCGAATTGCTGAACTTTTGCGTCCAGAATTTTTTGCCATCACCGCTCATCAAGTCATTTACCGATCGGCATTGGGGCTGTTTTTACAGGGCGAACCCACCGATTTAATGACGGTCACAACTTGGCTGACGGATCGCAACCAGTTAGAACAAGTCGGAGGACTGACTAAATTAGCGCAATTAGTCGATCGTACAGTTTCAGCAGTCAACATCGACCAATATGCAGCCTTAGTAGAAGACAAATATCAGCGCCGGAAGTTAATCGAAGCTGGCAACAACATAGTACAATTGGGTTACGAGACATCAGCACCGCTAGAAACAGTCTTAGACCGCGCCGAACAACAAATTTTCAGCATCACTCAAGAACGCCCGCAACAGGATTTAGTGTCGATCGGCGAAACCCTAAACCAAACATTTCAAGACCTCGAAAATCGCAATGAAGGGCTGACGCTGCCAGGTATTCCCTGCGGTTTTTACGATTTAGATGCGATGACAGGAGGCTTTCAGCGATCGGATTTAATCATAGTTGCTGCTAGGCCGGCAATGGGCAAATGCGAAGCAGGCTCTACCGTAATAGTAGAAAGTGATGGAACTCTTTCTACTATACAACAAATCTATCAAAAACGTCAAGCAGAATTACTAACTTTAGGAAAAGATTTTAAGTTTCATCTAACTAGACCATCCGCTTTTATAGATGATGGAATTAAGCCTGTATTTCGGATAACAACAAGACTGGGACGCTTTATAGAAACTACGATCACACACCCATTTTTAACAATTAAGGGTTGGCGACAGTTGGGGGAAATACAAGTAGGCGATAAAATTGCTGTTCCCCGCAGGATGAATATTTTTGGTAAAGAAACCATCCGAGACTGTGAAGTTAAATTATTGGCTTATCTAATTGGTGATGGGTGTTTGACACGCAGCGCGCCTCAATTTACCAATGGCAATACTGCCATACTACAAGATTTTGTGGAAGCTACTACTCGCTTCGGAAATCTCAAACTGCGCTTCAACGATCAAGGCAGGCGCGCACCAGAGTATTATGTTATGGGCGATAGAGACAGTTACAAAGACAAAATATCTTTCTTTGGTCTGAATTTGCAAAAAGTCCTTAAAGAACAACATTTGTATGTTAAAGAATTTGCTAAAATATTGAATGTTTCACCCGATTCAGCCTCGGATTGGGTGCTAGGATTGGCATTCCCAAAGCAAGAATTATTTAGTCGGATCTGTGAAACTTTAGATGTCAATCCAAAACAACTAGCCGGGCCAGGGATGGAGGCTATTAATACCCTGCATAAAAACCCCCTGAGACATTGGTTAGAAGAATTAGGTTTGATGGGAAAAAATGCTCATCAGAAAACCGTACCAGAAATAGTTTTTAAATTGGAGCGATCGCAAGTTGCCCTTTTCCTCAACCGCCTTTTTTCAACTGACGGCTGGGCCACCCTACTTACCAGCGGTCAATCTCAACTAGGCTACTGTTCTGTCAGCGAACAACTAGCCAGAGAAGTACAGCATCTACTGCTAAGATTTGGCATAATTGCCGCCCTCAAAAAGCGTTCCGTCAAATACAAAAATACTCGCAGACCAGCTTGGCAAATCGATATTACTGACGCGAAATCTATCAAAACATTCATATCAGAAATTGGGATTTTTGGCAAAGAGGCAGCACTAGCGAAAGTAGAAGAAGCACTAGAAAATAAAATATCTCACAATAACCGTGATTTAATTCCAGTGGAAGCTTGGGAATATTTAGCATTAGCAAAAGGCAACGAATCTTGGGCATCGTTAGCAAAACGTGCAGGTATCAAAGGTAATTCCAATATTCACGTTGGTCAACGTGCGCTGTCCAGGGAAAGATTTTTACTTTTAGCAAATGCTTTAGATAATTTGTCGCTGAAACAACTAGCAAATAGCGAGGTCTACTGGGATGAAGTAGTTTCGCTCGAACCGATGGGAAACAAGCAAGTCTACGACTTAACTATCCCGGAAACGCACAATTTTGTGGCTAACGATATCTGCGTTCACAATACTGCCTTTTGTACCAATATCGCCCATCACATCGCCGCCGGACAGCAAAAATTGCCTGTGGCTATGTTTAGCCTGGAAATGTCGAAAGAACAGCTAGTGCAGCGCATTCTGTCCAGCGAAGCCAAAATAGAAAGCAATCGGTTGCGATCGGGCAGAATCAGCCAAAACGAATGGGAACCGATCAGTGCAGCCATTGGCAGCTTATCAGAACTGCCGCTGTTTATTGACGATACTCCCAATATTACCGTGATGGAGATCCGATCGAAAGCGCGCCGCCTCCAAGCAGAACAAGGCGGCGCCCTAGGATTGATCTTGCTAGATTACCTGCAATTAATGGAAGGTAGCAGCGACAACCGCGTGCAAGAATTATCTCGAATTACCAGAAGCCTCAAAGGTTTAGCCCGCGAGCTCAACGTGCCGATTATTGCCTTATCTCAGTTGAGTCGGGGTGTGGAAGCGAGGACAAACAAGCGGCCGATGATGTCAGATTTGAGAGAAAGCGGCTGCTTAACAGGTGATAGTTTGGTAATGCTAGCAGATATCGGTGTGCGCGTACCAATTCGTGAATTAGTAGGGAAATCTGGATTCACAGTTTGGGCGCTAAATGAAGCCACCATGCAGTTAGAAAAAGCCGTTGTTAGCAATGCCTTTGCTACAGGTGTGAAGCCTGTACTCCGACTGCAAACTCGTTTGGGACGTGCAATTAGAGCAACTGGCAATCATAAGTTTTTAACCATTCATGGCTGGCGGCGATTGGACGAGTTGAAAATAGGCGATCGTATTGCTTTACCTATGCAAGCACAGCTTGGAAACTTATATTGCGGTACAACCCTTTACAAACACAACCTCAGTCGAGAAAGAGCAGGAAGATTAGCTACAATTGTCAAATCTGATGAACTTGCCCTCTTATCTAAGAGCGATATTTACTGGGATGAAATCGCCTTAATCGAAGTCGATGGCGAAGCGGAAGTTTACGATTTAACAGTGCCTGCACTGCATAATTTTGTTGCGAATGACATCGTAGTTCACAACTCGATTGAACAAGACGCCGATTTAGTAATTATGCTCTACCGCGATGAATATTACAACCCTGATTCGCCCGATCGCGGAATTGCCGAAGTAATTATTACCAAACACAGAAACGGCCCCACCGGCATCATCAAACTATTATTTGACGCCCAATTTACCTCGTTCCGCAATCTGGCATCTCCGAAGCGATCGTAAATCAATCAACCACAACATACACAAAAACCCGGTTTCTATTAAAAAAAACCGGGTTTCTAAACACCGTAAAAATTTTGCGGTTAGTTGCGCTGAACTTGCCTAACCAGCGATTTTCAACAATTCCACATCAAAAATCAGCGTAGCATTCGGAGGAATCACCCCGCCCGCACCGCGAGCGCCGTAACCGAGATCCGGAGGAATAATCAACTTGCGGCGTTCTCCAACTTTCATTGTACCGACACCTTCATCCCAACCCTTAATTACTTGACCCACGCCGATTTTGAATTGAAAAGGAGAATTGCGATCGCGCGAACTGTCAAATTTCGTGCCATCCTCCAAAGTGCCGGTGTAGTGCACTACAACCGTCTGACCCGTTTTTGGACTCGCCCCATCACCCTCTTTCAATTCAACATATTTCAGGCCTGAATCTGTGGTGACAGTTTTCTCAGTATTTTCAGTCATGTTATTGCCAGCGATAGTAGCTGGTTCTTTGGGTAAACTAGCATCAGCTACTAGCAAGCTATCTTCAGTGAAAGACTTCGCTGAGAGTATCTCAAGCGCAGCATCGGTTAAAGGATTATTCACTTCGGTGGCAACTGCAGCAGGCACATAACCGCTCATTTGAGCGACAATCAAAAACACAAAGCAAACCAGCATTACCCCCAAGCTGACCAGAATTCCTCGCAAAATCAATCCTCCTGATACTTTTAACCGCGACATCTCAGATATCTAAGACATCTATTACAACCAGAACTACCAACTTTTATCTGAACTTTTAAGCCAAAATATGGCTGGTTCCAGTTAATTTTAAAGGCAAAAGAAACAAAGAAGTCAGAATGTTTGTAATTTTACCTTCTGCCTTCTACATAAGTGCCTTTTCGAGCATAATTGCCTTCGGGTGACAATTTTATCACAAGTCGGGCGGCGAAGCGGTTCGCCGATCGCACTTAGCGCCAGTTGCGATTTTCCAGATCCCGCATCTGACGTTCGAGTCGATCGAGCCTACCGCGCAACTCATCCATTTCGGACTGACGGGGTACACCCATATCTTGAAGGATATTCCGCAATTGTCGCTGCAACTGCGTATCCCAGTTCCCCTGCTCGGACTTGAGGTGCTCAGTCATGTCATCGACAAAGGTTTTGGCTTGCTCGGGATTGATTTTGCCATCTTTGACCCATTGCTCGCTAGCTTCCTGCAATTTTTCGGCTACCAGAGAGGTAGTACCAATGCCCAGCATTACCAGTTGTTTGAGTAAGTTGCTATTGTTATCCATAGATTTTTCCGGTTGTTTGCCCCGTAATACCCGATCGGCTCAGGTCGGCTGCTGTCGCTGCGAAACCATCTGTAAACTTAAAGTTACATCAGCGCTGACCTACCTTTCTATTTTGGAGCATCCAGCCGCAGAAAGGCGAGTTCGATCGCACCAATCGGCGTTCGGAAAACCCGCTAATCAACTCACCGACAACATTACCCCACCACCAGCTTTCGTCTATGCCTGAGTGCCCCCGCTGTCACCAACCTGTAGACGCCCGAGCGATTTCGTGTCCGCACTGCCGAACCCCTCTCAAGGCTTTCGGTCATCCCGGCATCCCGCTGTATCGATCGGCATCCGCAGAATTTCTCTGTTCTACCTGTATTTACCACGAAGACGACACCTGCAACTACCCGCAGCGTCCCAAAGCCAAAGAATGCACCCTTTATCACGACAAAGCCGAGCCGCTTGTGCCGCATAAGAGCCGTTACATCAGCGGCGGCTGGCCGCAATCAATCAAAAATTGGTGTCAGCGGAATCTAGTTTGGTTGGTTTTATTGGGTTTAATTGTGATTAGCATTGCCCTGTCCATTTAAGCCAATAGCACAAAGCATACAATAGACACATCTGCCTTCGGAAGCGGTTAAAAATAAAATGACCGAAACCAATTTGGCCGCAAGCCGCCGGATTCATCTGTGGATTCAATTCTTCAATCCAAAATCTAAAATCTAAAATCTAAAATCCCATGACTTCTACAACCATCGAAGATTTACCAAAACCCTTTCCCGATCACACGCAATTACCAGAGTCAGACGGAACCTTTGTGAAAAACTTTCAAGAACATCCCCAGAGCATAATTCTCACAGATTCGATCGGGCCAATTTTACAAAAGCGGCATCCCGATGGATTGTATGCGATCGGTCAAGACTGCGGCATCTACTGGCGAGAAACCGAACCTGCAGAAAAAGGCGCCGAAGCCCCTGACTGGTTCTACGTTCCGGACGTACCGCCGAAAATAGACGGTCAATATCGCCGTTCCTACGTTCTGTGGCGAGAGCATTTAGCTCCGTTAATTGTCCTCGAATTTGCCTCCGGCGACGGCTCTGAGGAAAGAAACCGAACTCCTCTTTACAATAACGGTGGGGAAGTGCAAAAACCAGGCAAATTCTGGGTTTACGAGCGCATCATGCGCATACCTTTCTACGGCATTTTTGAAATCAAAACTAACAAGTTAGAGGTTTATCAGTTTGCCGACGGTTACTTTCAAAAAATGACTCCCAACGAGCGCGGGCATTATCCTATTCCTCCTTTAGGGATAGAGTTGGGACTGTGGGAAGGAAGTTATCAAAATCAAACGCAAATTTGGTTGCGGTGGTGGGATTCGGAGGGTAACTTGCTGCTAATTGGCTCGGAGCGAGCCCAAATAGAAAAACACCGAGCCGAACAAGCTGAAACTCAGTTAGAACAAGCTGAGACTCAGTTAGAAGAAGTTGAGACTCAGCTTGCTTTGGTTGAGTCTCAACTGGAACGGGAACGGCTGGAAAAAGAGCGATTGCTCGATCGGCTCCGAGCAGCCGGAATTGACCCTAACAATCCATAAACAATCGATTTTGAATGCTCAGAAATGCGATCGCCACCTTCAAAAACCGGGTTTTTTGCCGTTTCTGCCGGTCATATCAATTCCGGTTCCATCGGAATTAATATGACCCGAAATCAAGACACGGCAGAAATCTGCACACGGCAGAAATCAGGACACGGCAGTGCCGTATCCCTACAATTAATCGAGGTAGGGAAACGGCA
>JAUBOG010000384.1:0-6625 GCA_036700105.1 Microcoleus occultus BM001215583 | reverse complement strand
ATCTAAATGGTCAACTTTCCACTTGATATATCTGCAAAAGTGAGATGCACCCCTTCTCAGGAGTGTCCAGAGTGCGGTACAGAAGTTAGAAAAGACTTGAGTGTTAGAGTTCATGCTTGTTCTAATTGTGGCTATACAACGGATAGGGACGTTGCCAGCAGTCAAGTGATTAGAAATAGGGGAATAGAACTGCAACGTACCGATGGACAGTCGGGAATCCAAAGCGCCTATGCAGACGGTTTGCCAGGGGTTGAGATATCTCAGTCTAGGTCAAAGTCGAAAACCCGCAAGGGAACAACTAGGAAATCTAAGAAGTGATTCTTAGAAGCTCCGTACCTTCAGGTCGGAGTGATGTCACCAAGGGATTGAAGAATGAGATGGCAAAACTTTGATTTGGCTTTAGCTGATATCTTGCACTTTTTATACCAATTATGAAAATTAGGGACAAAGGCTTTCGCCCTGCCCTCACCGGGAGCGGCGACTTTCCACGATAAAATTGGTTGGTAGTGAGGAATGCAAGTCCTTATCAAAATCTGAGGACTGAAGTCCTCACTACCAACCAAAGAATTAGCGAACCGAAAGAATGCGATCGCCCAATTCCATACTTTTTGCCAAAACTTCCTGCCGCGCCCACCGATCCGCCGCCAAAATATCGTCTAAAGCCGGGCTTTCGCAGTTGTCGGTTTGATGTTTGTCGCACACCTTTTCAATCAACTTCGGAATATCCAAAAACTGAATCTTTTCCTCCAAAAATAGCGCTACAGCCTGTTCGTTTGCCGCATTCAGCACCGCAGGCATCGAACCGCCCGCGCGTCCCGCCGCATAAGCCAACTGCATACAAGGATATTTTTCGTGATCGGGTTCTCGGAAAGTTAAATCGCCAGATTTTACCAAATCCAGTCGCGGCCAATCCGTAGAAATTCGCTCCGGCCAAGACAAAGCATAAAGCAGCGGCAAGCGCATATCCGGCCATCCCAATTGCGCTAAAACTGATGTATCTTGCAGCTCAATTAACGAGTGAATGATGCTCTGAGGATGGATGACAATATCAATGTCGTCATAATCCATTCCGAATAAGTAATGAGCTTCAATTACTTCTAATCCTTTATTCATCAAAGTAGCCGAATCGATGGTGATTTTCTGCCCCATCGACCAATTCGGATGTTTCAAAGCATCGGCGACTGTTACTTCTGCTAATTTGTCGATCGGCAAATCTCGAAAAGAACCCCCCGATGCTGTGAGGATAATTCGCCGCAAACCTCCCGCAGGCAAGCCTTGCAGGCACTGAAAAATTGCGGAATGTTCCGAGTCTGCCGGTAATATTTTAACGCCGTATTTTTCGATTAAGGGGTTGACAACCGGGCCGCCAGCTATTAATGTTTCTTTATTGGCTAAGGCGATATCTTTGCCTGCTTCAATAGCCGCAATTGTTGGCAGCAAACCGGCACAGCCAACTATGCCGGTGACGACGGCTTGAGCGTCGCCGTATTTGGCAACTTCGACAACGCCTGACTCGCCAGCAAGTAAAATAGGTTGAGGATCGATATCGGCGATCGCCTCTTGCAATTCCTGTAATTTATCCTCGTCGCAAATCGCGACAATTTCCGGTCGAAACTGCCGTATTTGCTGCGCCAGCAACGTTACATTTCCGCCGGCGGTTAACCCGACAATCCGAAATCGATCGGGGTATTGAGCTGCAATATCCAGAGTTTGAGTGCCGATGGAGCCTGTGGAACCGAGAAGAGTTATGGCTTTCACAATTGTTTACTGTTTTGTGGGCTATTCTAATATTACGATTACTGGAACTTAAATTAGTAAAAGTTTGCCACAATAAATTATGGTCAGCACCTAAAAGCGCACAAACTTTCGTCCGACGGCGCGGAGTATTGAGAAAATGATATTGAGAATGGTCAGTTAGTGTCAGCTTTTATGCAAAACTCCACTGAAAATATTGCAGTCTCCAGCGAGGAAAACCGCAGCGTACTTCCTGCAGCTCAATTGTTTCCCCCGCCGAGTGTAATTTGGATGGCGGGTGCGGCTGCTGCGATTTTCTTTTTGTGCAGCAGTTTGCGGCACGCTTTGTTTCAATCCACCGCTTGGGATTTAGGCATTTTCGACCAAGTTATCTATTTAATTAGCCAGGGAAAACCGCCGATTTCCTCATTTTTGGGCTTTCACATTATGGGCGATCACGCGAGTTGGATTTTCTATATTTTAGCGTTATTATACAAAATTTATCCCGACGTTCACTGGCTTTTAGCAGTGCAAGCTGTTGCTTTATCTGCGGGTGCTTTTCCTGTTTGGAGTTTGGCAAATCTGGCCGGTTTGAATCGCCAAAAATCGGCGGCGCTGGTAGCGGTTTACTTGCTTTATCCAGTGGTTTTTAACATTAATTTGTTTGATTTTCACCCCGAAGTTATTGCTTTACCCGCTCTTTTGCGGGCGATTTTGGCGGCGCGCTTGAGTCAGCCTTGGCGGTTTTGTGCGGCGGTGATTTTGATTTTGGGCTGCAAGGGCGTTTTGTCTTTGACTGTGGCGGCGATGGGTTTGTGGCTGCTGCTATTCGATCGCCCGAGTTTATCTGGGAAAAAAACGGTAAGAATGGCGATCGGTCTTTTTGCGATCGTTGCCGGCACAGCTTGGTTTCTGATTGTGACTCAAGCAATTATTCCGGGTTTTAGGGGGACTGAATCCGGCAGTGTCGGGCGCTATGCTTATCTGGGAAGCTCTGTATTAGAAATTGCCGCAAATTTGCTATTAAAGCCTGGGTTAGTATTAGGAAAAATTTTGTCGATCGACACTTTTAAATATCTATTTTTATTAATTTTACCCGTAATTTGGGGGCTGTCACCTCGCTATTTAACGCCTCTAGTTGGCGCGCTGCCGACTTTAGTTTTGAATATCCTTTCCCAAGAACCGTTTCAGCGCAGTTTGGCTTATCAGTATTCGCTGCCGATAATTCCATTTTTGTTGTTAGCAGTTATCTCGAAGGAAGCAGGAAGTTCGGCAGCGGATTTTGTACCGGATGCGACGGATAAAGGTAATCTGGAAGAAGGACAAAAAATACCAATTCCCAATTACAAATTGCCAATTCCAAATTTTAAAGCGCCAAAAACCATAATTATTTGGTCGTTAATTTGTTTTTTGTTTCTGGGCGAATCTAAGGATTTTTGGCAGTATCTAAATCGCGCCGATACTGTACCGGCGGCGCGGGAAGCTGTGAGCCAAATTCAGTCGCAAGCTAGGGTTTTAACCGACAACCGGCTTGCCGCTCACTTGGCTCACAGGCCGATAATTAAGGCACTTTCGCAAATCTCCTCCGAGGCGGATGCGGTGAATTTTGACTCTGTACTGTTGAATTTGCGCCATCCCTGGCCCGATACGAAAGAAATGGGCGATCGCACCGCAAATTACCTCAAAAAATCTCCCAACTTTAAATTACAATACCAGAAAGACGATGTTTTGCTATTTCAAAAACTTGGCGAAAATCGATAAAAACTTAAAATGCTCGATTTAAAACACAAAACAATTCACCCCGTAGCATGGATGGTAGGTGCTGCAACCTTAATCCTTTTTGCCGCCAGCAGCGCGCGCCACGCACTGTTTCAATCAACTGCATTCGACTTAGCAATTTTTGACCAAGCAATTTACTTGATCTCTCAAAATCAAACGCCATTTTCCTCATTAATGGCTATCAATATTTTAGGCGATCACGCAGCATTTATTTTCTACCCGCTAGCCTTACTTTACAAAATATATCCAGACGTGCACTGGCTGTTATTCGTACAAGCATTTTCCCTAGCTTTAGGTGCTTGGCCTAGTTGGAGTTTAGCGCGTCAAGCCGGTTTAAACGAACAAAAATCAATCGCAGTTGCAGCCGTATATCTGCTTTATCCCGCAGTATTCAATGTCAATCTTTTTGACTTCCATCCCGAAGTAATTGCTTTACCCGCAATCTTAGCAGCAATCTTAGCAGCTAGACTCGATAAAATATTGTGGTTTTGTGCCGCCATTATCTTAATTTTAAGCTGCAAAGCCGTGCTATCTTTGACAGTTTTGATGATGGGTGTCTGGCTGTTTTTCTTTGAGAAAACGCGCAGGTGCGGACTGATAGCTATATTTCTCGGTGCGGGTTGGTTCTTGATAGCTACTCAAGCCATTGTACCGTATTTTAATCAGGGCAAACAACACGCAGGTGTCGGGCGATATCAATATTTGGGAAACTCAGTTTTTGAAATTGCGATTAATTTAATTCTGAAGCCGCATCTAGTAGCAGGGAGGCTAATTTCAGCAGATACTTTGGGATATTTGATTTTGTTATTTTTGCCTGCAATCTGGTGGCTTTCTCCGCGACATCTCGCGCCGCTAATTGGTGCTTTGCCCGTTTTAGTGATGAATATTCTTTCGGACATTGAGGCTCAGCGAGATTTGATTCATCAATATTCAGTCCCCATATTTCCGTTTTTATTAACTGCTGTAATTTCTACCCTAGCAGACAGACAGAAAAGAGGCAATAATTTTTGGAAAAATGCAGGTAATTATCTCTGGAATCACCGCAACTGGATTCCTAGAATCTGGAATCGCCTCAAAGCTAAGCGCATTTCGGTTAAATCTGTAAAACATATCTGGATTCACCGCATTTGGGTGCGCCGGAGTTGGAGAGGTGGAAAATTGCTGTTTGCCAATTTGTCAAAATTGTTGATTTTGTGGTCGCTGTTAACCTTCTTAATTTTGGCAAAGTACGGCTATTTTTGGACTGTTTATTTAGAATCTCTCGATACTTGGCAAGCGACGAGGCAGGCAATTAATCTGGTTCAAACTAAAGGCAATGTGTTGACAGATAATTCTTTAGCAACTCATCTCGCTCACCGTTCGACAATTAAATTGCTGCATCAAGTTTCTAAGGGACAAAGCTTGAATGAATTTGAGTATGTACTGCTAAATTTGCGCCATCCTTGGCACGATACTGCTGATATTGCTGTCAGCGTAGCTGCTGAACTTCAAAAATCTGCTTTGTTTAAAATAAGTTATCAGCAAGACGATGTTTGGTTGTTTCAAAAAATACGCAATTAGTATGATAAACATGAATAAATTTAATTATTTTAAGCATCTAAAATACGACCCGGTAATTTTGCCGTTAGCGAAGCCCTCGAAGAGGATCGCCCTTTTCTCCCTAATACTTTTCCTGTGCAGCAGTATACGGCACGCTTTGTTTGAATCCAACGCTTTTGAACTGGGAATTTACGACCAAGTAGCGTATTTGATCGGTCAAGGACAAACACCCTTTTCCTCATTTCTCGAAATTCACCACATGGGAAATCACGCCGCTTGGGTGATGTATCCTCTCGGCTTGCTTTACAAAATATATCCCGACGTTCATTGGCTGTTGTTAGTGCAAGCAGTTGCTCTATCATTGGGTGCTTTGCCGAGTTGGAGTTTGGCACGTCAAGCCGGATTAAATAATAGCATATCTGGGGCGATCGCCTGTATTTACCTCCTCTATCCATTAGTATTCAATGTCAACCTCTTCGACTTCCACCCAGAAGTAATTGCCTTACCCGCGCTGCTAGCAGCAATCCTAGCCGCCAGACTCAATAAAACCCTGTGGTTTTGCGCTGCTATTCTATTAGTTTTGAGCTGCAAAGCCGTGCTATCTCTAACTGTGGCTGCGATGGGATTGTGGCTGCTGTGTTTTGACAAAAAACGCAACTGCGGGCTCATAGCTCTGTTTCTAGGCGCGGGTTGGTTCTTGATAGCTACTCAGGCAGTTATACCGTATTTCAATCTGGGAAGAGAACACGCCGGAATCGGGCGCTATGGATATTTAGGAAGTTCAGTTTTGGAAATAGCTGTTAATTTAATTTTAAAACCGAATCTAGTTTTAGGGCGTTTGTTTTCTTTTGGTACTTTTGAATATTTAGGATTACTGATATTGCCTGTAATTTGGTGGCTTTCGCCGCGTTCCGTGTCGCCTTTGATTGGTGCTGTACCGATGTTGGCGATGAATATTCTTTCCGATATTCCCGCTCAGCGAGATTTGATCCATCAATATTCAATTCCGATATTGCCATTTTTGTTAGTTGCCGTAATTTCGAGTTTAGCAGCTAGCGATCGGCAAAAAGGAAAAACAATATTTGATAGATTGCCAATTCCCAGTTATCAATTGCCTAGAATCATGGTAATTTGGTCGTTGATTGGTTTCTTAGCTTTAGCGAAATACGGCTATTTTTGGACTATTTACTTAGATTCGCTCGACACTTGGCCAGCTACCAGAGAAGCGATCGCTCTCGTCAACACAAAAGGCAGTGTTTTAACAACTTCTCACATTGCTCCGCACTTAACGCACCGCCCTGTAATAAAATTAACTCAGGCTCACGCGCCTGCAAATGTCGCAGAATTTGACTGGGTGTTGCTGAATTTGCGCTATCCCGGCTGGATGAGCGATCGAGCTTTTGTTGAAAACCTCATAACCAAACTAAAAAACACTCCCCAATTTCAACTAAAATATCAGCGAGACGACATATATCTATTTACCAAGAGTCATTAGTCAGAAGTCAGTAGCACTAAATTAACCGTATTACTTTATATGTAGGGTGCGCAATGCGCACCGGTGCGCATTGCGCAC
>JAUBOG010000383.1:0-6637 GCA_036700105.1 Microcoleus occultus BM001215583 | reverse complement strand
TAAGGGGGGGAGCAAGAGTGGGCGATTCATTGGTAAGGGGGGGAGTAGCGATTAGGGTTTTTAAGGTGTCGATTTCTTTGGTGCGCTGTACCCAGTTTCTGACGGGGGGTAGGTTTTCTGGGAGGGGGAAAGTGCGATCGGTTTGGTTGTCTAGGGGGATATCTGCGATCGCGGCGGCAAAGAGTGGTTCTGTTTTGATATTTTTGTAGCCTTCAGCAATGTATTCCCAATTTTCTATTTCTACAGCTTTGCAAATATTGATAAAGTTCTCTCGTCTAATTCCTTTTCTGCTCCAAAAACGCTTTAAGGTGGCTTTTGAAATTAAAGCTGCAAGACACCAAGTATCCTCAGTTTTATTCCATTCGAGATTGCGTCGCACCATATCAATGATTTTCAATCCTTCTTCGGATGCTCTGAGCAAACCTGCCATTGGTACTCCTCTACGGAAACTGTGCGTTAGTAAAGAATGTTACACGATCTGGTGAGCCGAGAAGTGAGCCAAATGAGACAAATGAGCTAAAAGAGCCTTTTTTGCTGAGCCAAATGGTGAGCCGTTTAGCCTATGCGGATTCAGGATTGTCGAGTAATCTGAAATGATGTGCTTGGCTGTCAGCTACGTTTGATGGTGCATTTCAGGGGCGATCGGGCATACAGCTTATCTGCTGTTGGGAGCAATGTAAAGTTTTGTTACAAGAATAGGGCGATTTGCATAAAAAGCAGAGAAACGTCCAGATAGATATTTAGGAAAGCTTGCAAGGCGGGCTTTGCTGGTTTTTACGCAACTATATTTTTGGGGAGATGGGATTATGACGAATATTAGCTTAGGGCAAACGATTGATGGAAGTTTGAGTAGCACTGATACTAAAAACCCTAAAAAATTAGGTAGCTTCTCCGATGACTATACCTTGACTGGAATTTCCAATTGGCAGCAAGTTCAAGTCAACATGGATTCGACTGCTATTGACAGTTACCTACAACTGATAAATGCTTCAACAGGTGAAGTGATTACCTTTAACGATGACTTTGGTGGTAATAGAAACTCAAGCTTAAGTTTCACGGCAGTTCCGGGTGTGAATTACGCGATTCGAGCTACTAGCGCGAGTCCAAACCAGACAGGAAACTATACCTTCAAAACTAGCTTCTTGGGGACTGCATCATCTTTAGTTTCTACAGATAGCGGAGAAGTCGGAAGCGTTGACTCAGCAGGAAAATTTGTAAAGATTGCAACTAGCCCAAGTTTAAATGACATCGCCTTATCTAGTGACAACAAGTTGTTTGGCATCACTGATAGCCAGTTGTACAGCGTCGATCCAGGCTCAGGTTCATCCACACTGATTGGAACCCTCGTTGGTGCAGTTGTAAAAACAGTTGGTCTGGCATTTTCTCCTAGTAATGTACTTTATGGAATTGGCGGTTCTAAGTTCTACACTATTAATCAAACTACGGCCGAACGATCCTCTTTGTTTGATCTGGGATCGGACTTTGATGCTAGTGGCGATCTACTATTCGATCCTGTTAATAACCGCTTTTTTGCAACATCTTATACCAACAGTAATAACAGCTTAAATAGCAGCTTATTCTCTGTATCCTTAACTGGTCAATCCAATAAAATTGGTGACATTGGCTTTGACGAGGTATTTGGCTTGTCTTTTGAGGGAAGCGCCCTTGTAGGTTTTACCGGATCTAACCAGCGGATTATTATCAATCCAGCAACAGGAGTAGGCACTCTTGACACAGATGTTACGGGTGTTAGCGGTGATATCTTCGGAGCCACATCTATTGTAACCGCGACTCCAACACCCCCAACACTAACTCCTCCAACACCAACTCCCCCAACACCGACACCTCCGACGGTTGTAACTCCAACTCCGACACCTCCGACTGTTGTAACTCCAACTCCGACACCTCCGACTGTTGTAACTCCAACACCGACACCCCCAATTTCAATTCCTCCAACTCCTCCTCCAAATCCAACTCTTCCTCCGGTCCCAACTGTACCTCCGAGTCAAATTCCCGCACCCAATGCTAGTGGTGAAGTGGATCTAGATCCGCTAAAACTCAAAGTAATTAATGGTCAATTCACATACAACGAAAAAACCAAGCGCTACGAAGCATCCGGTACTATCCAAATCGGGCGCAAAGATGGAATATTCCCATTGATGACTGTCCAGCAAGGAAAAGTGGAGTACGATCAGAATACAATTACTGTTGATGGGACAGCGTTTTCAAGTATTGGTAAAGTAGCAGAACCACTTTTCAAGGGCAAATTCGATCTCGACGTAAAAACCGCGACTGCAACCTCAATCAAGGAAGAACCTGGCAATAGACCAAATGAATTTAAGCTTAGTGGTCTGGATATTGACTTCAAAAGCTTAAGTTTGAATTCTAATGTCCTTGCTTTAGGAAGTGATTTGAAATTGTCTAATGATTTAGGAAATCTTGAGGTACAGTTACCACTTTTTGATGGTCTATTGATTAATGAAAAGGGACCTCAAATCGCTCAGAGTTTCAAATTTTCATCTAATAAGGTTTTCAAAGAGTTTGAAAAATTCAACCTGTTCGGTGTGGCTGGAGTTAAGCAAATATCAGACTTATCTTTAGAGTATCTTGCACCTGAGAATAGTTTGAAATTGCGAGGCAAGTTTACATTTGATATTCCTAACAAACCTCTGGGTGTTTCTGAAATTGTTGCCGATCTATCTGGTGATAATTTTATACAGTTCAAGGATAGAGGCAATATATATGAGAATGTGAATGTCAACGGAGCATTTACGATCAAAAGGGATACGAAGTTAGATAAAGGTGTTGGCTTGAAGGATGTCAAACTTACTTGGAATAGTATTGCAAGGGAGTTTGGTGGGGGAGCTACAATTAAGTTTCCAGACACTCCAGGGACGAAAGATAGTCCAAAGATAGGTGGTCTAGAGATAGGAGGAGATATTGGTTTTACATACAACCCTTGGGATTTAAAATCTCTTTCTGGAAAAGTGGACAACCTCAACAAACCTATTGCATTGGCTCCTTTATTTTATTTCCAAGGGGGGTCGGTTAAGTTAGACAATATTAATCCTTTGCGGCGACTATCGGGAGAACCAAACCTTCCCAATATAAAACTTAGTGGTGAAGACATTAAGGCAACATTGGGGCCTCAGCTATCCGAGTCAGTAAAATTCTCATTGCCTGATTGGGCTGGTGGTGAGCAGAAGTTTTCATCTCTCGGTGAATTAAAAGGAGGTATCATAATCGACTTCTTCGATAGCTTTACTTTCAAGGGGGAAGCAAAATTTATTAAAGATACAATTGTAGGGGGTAATGTTGAGCTTATAGGAAATAAAGATAAGTCTATCACCGTCAAAGGTGGAATTTCAGGATTCAATGGCTTAATCTCGTTAGACGGTAGCTTCAAAGTCAGTCCAGAAGGATTCACAATTACTGGTGAACCACAAATCAATTTTCCTAAAGTTCTTCGTTTGCCAGAACTAAAAAAAGATGAAGGAGGTGATGCAAAGATTTCAAGCAGTATGATCATCAATTTTACGAACAATAACAATTTCTCGGATGACTATGCGCGTGTTACAAACACATTCAAATTTGAAAAAATTGCACCGTTTCTTCCTGATATTTCTCTGACAATAGGAGCTGAAATTTCGTTCGACGGTAAAGTCAAAATCTTAACTAAAGAAGCCCCTAAAACTAGCAGTTCAATAGCTGCCTCTAGCCTAACTGAAAGAGTAGCCTTTAGCAATCAGACCGAGGCTAGTGCAGATAAAACAGCATCCGCCATAAAAGGCTTTACTGTTGTCCCAGGCACGCCGTGGATAATCCTCAATGCCAACTGGGATAATGCCACTGCTAATACTCCAGTTGAAATCAAAGCACCCAATGGCACTATTTTCAAAGAGTCCGATTTTGCAGCCAATAAGATTGCAGTTGTTGATGCCCTCACCAGTGCAACTACCAAAGCAGTTATGATCGCCAATCCACAACCAGGTAATTGGGATATCAACTTAACAAATTCCGCTACTTTAGGTACTGTAGAGTACAGTGCATTTCAGGATTCTCAGGCTCCTACTGTTCAAGTGACTGCCCCATCTAAAGATGTCAGTGGGCAAAACGTCACCATCAATTACAACGCCTTTGATGCTGACTCGACTGCCAAAATTAGCCTGTTCTACGACAATGACAACCAAGGTTTCGATGGCATCCTCATCAAAGATGGCCTTGAGGAAAAAGACGGTGCAGGCAACTTCGTCTGGAACACTCAAGGCTTACCCACAGGCGATTACTACATCTACGCAATGGCGATGGATGAAAACAACGCACCTGTTTTCAGCTACGCACCGCTGCCGATTAAGGTGACAGAATCAGCAGATTTATCAGTCACTAAAACAGCCGATCGCGATACAGCAATACCCGGAACCAACCTCACCTACACCGTTGCAGTCACCAACAACGGCACTGATAACGCTAAAGGTGCAATCCTCACCGAAACCTTGCCAGAGGGTGCTAAATTTGTTTCCGCGAATATCGCCCCCACCAAACAGTCAGGAAATGAACTAACTTTTGACCTCGGCGATGTACCCAAAGGTCAAATTTCAACTATTAGCATTACCGTCACCGCGCCGACAACCGGAAACATCACCGGTACCTCTAGCATAACGAGTAAAACATACGACCCCGACATCTCCAATGATGTCGATTTCGCCAGCACTACAGTCACAAATGACGGTACTGAATCGGCGACAGATAATAGTCTACCAACACCAACACCAACACCACCTCGTCCTCCACTGCGTCAAGTTTTAGGAACTCCTGAAAACGACAATCTAGTTGGCATAGACGCAGCAGATAGCATCGCTGGTTTCGCAGGCGATGACACCCTTGCCGGACTTGGCGGAGATGACATCATCTACGGCAATAAAGGCAATGATATCCTCACTGGCAACAGCGGAAATGACAATATCTTTGGCGGCCGAGGCAATGATTTAATCTTAGGAGGTACTGACAACGATCGCCTCAAAGGTAACGAAGGCGATGACACCCTCAGCGGCGATTTAGGTCGAGATATCTTAATCGGCGGCCCCGGCAGCGATACCTTTGTCCTACCCAAAAATGCGGCTGTAAGTGGTGATTTTCTGCCAGATGCCATCTTAGACTTCCAATTAGGTGCAGATAAAATTGGACTGACAGAAGGATTAACACAAGCCAACCTACTTTTGAACTTTGAAGAAGGCAACACCATCATCAAAATTGCAGGTTCAACTCAAACTTTAGGTGTGGTTGTCGGTGTATCGCCGAGTCAGCTAAGCGGTAGTTTTGTCCCCATCAATCTGCCAGTAATTTAGGAATATTGGAAGGGTGCGATCGCCCTTTACGACAAAAAGTGCGATCGCCCTTAATCCCCACTACATCAGCTAATTAGTAAATAAACTCGGCTCTACATGAAACAAACTACCCAGAATCAACGCCTGCTCTTTGCTGAAATATCCCTCACCGTTAACCAGTTGATATACTCCTTCTTCAGAGCCAATAATTCCCACTAAATCCGCAGGTTTTAGCGATCGCTGTTCCATCAAACACAACAACAATGAACGAGGTGTAGCCGTTGCTCCCGGTGCGTAGTATTCTTGCTCAAATTTTTCAATTAATGCAATCAACAACTCATATAACTCATCTTCTTCAGGAGTGCGATCGCGACGGTGCATCAACTCTTCTACAATCACCAAAGCTTTTTCATTATCAGCTTCATTCCTAATTATTTTAGGCTGATATTGACACAATAACTCTTTGTATTTATCTGGATTAAAAATAAGGGTCATTTTTACATTTCTCCTTATCATATTCAGCATGAGTAAGAATGTATTTGATATAAATTAACTGGCTTTCATAATCGATACTAACTATCAATCGATAGTTGTTACCTTTGATATTGAAAACCGTAAAACCTACCACGGCTTCAGCTTTAGGGAAAACAGATTGCACTTCAACTAAATTTGACCATTTAGCTTTGCTAGCAATTTTAAACCAGTTATCCAGGGCTTCCACACAATCAGCATGACTTTCGCTATATTCACGCATCCGTCGGTAGCTGATTATGTGCATATGCTATAGACAATTTCAACTAAGTTTTATCTTAGCTAAATCAATTTTTTTTGTCAAGTAAGCGCGATCGGAGCTATCCCGTAGGGAATCGCCCTTAAAATCCAAATAGACAAACAACATCTAATTTGTTATAATTGAGTAAAACTCTATCCTACGGAGTTTTACCTAACTTTATAATAGGTGAAAGATATGTTTTGGATTATGAAAAACTTAATCAGCACAGATACCCAAGGACACCTCAGTTTAAACCTCGAACCCAAATCAACAGAATATCGCGTTCTCGTCAACGAAGCCGGACAAATTCTATTAGACCCAATAACCAACATACCCGATCGCGAACAGTGGTTGTGGCAAAACCCCGAAGCATTAGCCGCCGTTAAGTGCGGCCTCGCACAAGCAGCTAAAGGTGAAGTACACGATTTGGGTGACTTTTCTAAGTATGCCGACTTGGAGATTGAAGACGAATGAATTTTCGGATAGAATAGACCTCTTGCAAAAAAGATATATGTTATAATCAGAAGTTTTAATTTTAATC
>JAUBOG010000382.1:5390-6642 GCA_036700105.1 Microcoleus occultus BM001215583 | reverse complement strand
GCAGTGCCGTTTCCCTACCGCGATCAATTGTAGGGACACGGCACTGCCGTGTCCTGATTTCGGTAATATTAATAATTCCGATGAAGAGCGGATTTGATATAATAGGCTCGAAAGCCTGTTCAAGACTTACTTTTCTGGAAAAATCTAATGAAAAGCCGCTATACCCGTAAGTTGTGACGATCGCCCTTAATTCACTACCAAGGGCGATCGTACTTTTGATTATTTCCCTAAATCAGCCGGAAATTAGCCGATGTAATCGCATTGGCACTCACTCCAATTATCACACCTAACTCCTCTCCTGTCAAGACATTTTTGATGAGAGTTCCCTGAGTATTTTGAGTTATTCCCAATTGGCTAAAACTCAAACCTCCGGTTAGTGCGATCGAGTCTTGACCGAGGGTAAAATCACCTATGATATCGAATCCGCGCCCTGCTTGCAATACAAAGATATCGTTGCCACTACCGCCAATCAAACTATCATTTCCCAAATCTCCGTAAAGAATATCATCACCTTGACAACCAGTCAGAGTATCGTTGTCTTCCCCTCCATAAATCGTATCATTTCCTTCACACCCTCCCAGAATATCTGCTGCTTCGTTACCGCTGATTAGATCGTTACCTTCGCCGCCGCAGATAGTATCCGCACCCTGACTTCCAAACAAATAGTCATCACCTTGACTGCCAAGGATGATGTCATCACCTTTGCCTCCAAATAAAGTGTCATTATCCTTGCCACCATCAATGAAATCATCATTTCTGTTACCAAAAACAATGTCATCACCTTCGCGGGCATTTATAGAGTCATTGCCTTTACCTCCAAAGATTAAATCATTGCCCAACTCACCCAGAATAATGTCATTATTTTCATCTCCAAATAAGATGTCGTCACCGCTGCCACCGCTGATAAAGTCATTCCCTTTATTGCCGTTGAGGATGTCGCGACTATTGCCACCGTATAAGTTATCATTCCCAGATTTAGCATCGAATATGTTGCCGTTGTTGCTGCCGAGAAAATCATCATTTTTGGCAGTGCCTATTTGAAGGGCAGATACACCGAGTATGGTGTTTTCAACTGCATTGGGTTGGTTTAAGTTGGGATAGGCAATGTCATCGCAGATGCAGTCGTCATTGGGGATGTTATTGGTTGTTGGTGTTGGCGTTTCCGCAGGTGTTGGTGCGGGTGTTGGTGTTGGTGTTGGTGTTTCCGCAGGTGTTGGTGCGGGTGTTGGTGCGGGTGTTGGTGCGGGTGTTG
>JAUBOG010000382.1:1996-5290 GCA_036700105.1 Microcoleus occultus BM001215583 | reverse complement strand
TTGGTGCGGGTGTTGGTGTTGGTGTTGGTGTTTCCGCAGGTGTTGGTGCGGGTGTGGGTGCGGGCGTTTCCGCAGGTGTCGGCGCGGGTGTGGGTGCGGGTATTGGTGTTTCCGCAGGTGCAGGTGCGGGTGTGGGTGCGGGCGTTGGTGTTTCCGCGGGTGCGGGTGCGGTGTCGTTGTCAGTGTTAGTGACTGCGACATCAGCCGCATTAACACCGCTGTAATTAGTATCGGTACTGGTAGCAGCAGCGGTGACAATGTTGTAAGCAACATTCCCATCTACTACTAAGTCATCTACTCCGGTGACAGTGACTGTTTGGGGAGTATTCCAGTTAGCAAGCGTGAAGGTGACACTTGATTTGTCTACAGTACCTTCGCTAGTTTTATCGCTAGTTAATGGAATGGTGACATCGGCTGTTGGTTTAGTGTTGAGTTGAACAGTAAATGTGGCTGTTCCCCCTGCTTCGGTTGTGGTTAATCCGGCGGTTGGACTAACTGTAATTCCAGGAGTCTCGTTGTCTGTATTGGTAGCGGCGACATCGGCGGGTTTGAGATTTTTGTAGTTGACATCTGCGGTAGTTGTATCAGCCGCCGCGATAATTTGATAGGCTTGAGGGCCGTCAGCAATTAAGTCATCGACTCCGGTGACAGTGACTGTTTGTGCTACATTCCAGTTATTGGGCGTGAAGGTGACACTGCTTTTGTCTACAGTACCCTCAGCAGTGTTGTTGCTAGTTAATCCGATCGCAACATTGGCTGTCGGTTGACTGTCTAGTTTGACGGTAAATGTGGCTTTTCCTCCCGCCTCGGTTGTGGTTAATCCTGCGATCGGGCTGACTGTGATTCCAGCAGTTTCGTTGTCTGTATTGGTGACGGCGACATCGGCGGGTTTGAGATTTTTGTAGTTGACATCGGTGGTAGTTGTATCAGCCGCCGTGATAATTTGATAAGGTTGATTTCCGTCAACAACTAAGTCATCTACTCCTGTAACTGTGACTGTTTGTGCTACATTCCAGTTAGCAGGCGTGAAGGTGACAGAAGATTTATCTACCGTACCCTCAGCAGTGTTGTTGCTAGTTAATGGAATGGTGACGCTAGTTGTTGGCTGAGTGTTGAGTTTGACGGTAAATGTGGCTTTCCCTCCGGCTTCTGTGGTGGTTAATCCGGCGATCGGGCTGACTGTAATTCCGGCTTTGTCGTTGTCTGTATTGGTGAGGGCGACATCGGCAGGTTTGAGATTTTTGTAGTTGACATCTGCGGTAGTTGTATCAGCCGCTGCGATAATTTGATAGGCTTGAGGGCCGTCTGCAACAGAGTCATCTACTCCCGTAACCGTGACTGTTTGTGCCACATTCCAGTTAGCTGAGGTGAAGGTGACGCTTGATTTGTCTACTGTACCTTCGGTAGTTTTATTGCTAGTTAATGGAATGGTGACATCGGCTGTTGGCTGAGTGTTGAGTTGAATAGTAAATGTGGCTGTTCCCCCCGCTTCCGTTGTTGTTAAACCACTGGTGGGAGTGATAGAAATTCCCGCAGTATCATCGTTTTGAATCGTAGTTGTTACCGGAGAACCGATAATATTAGCAGTCCCTGGGGCAGTGGCGTTGCTCAGAGTCAGTGCTAAAGTTTCGTTAGGTTCGGTAATTCGATCGCCCACAACGGCCACCGCGATCGTAGCTGTGGTAGCATTAGCAGCAAAACTAATCGTGCTGCCACTAGCCGTGACTCCGGTTCCGGTAACATTGGCGCTATTGTAATCGACACCACTGGTGGCGCTTCCCCCAAAACTAAAATCGATGCTACTAATTTGGTTGGTTTCTCCGGTGCGGGTAACAGTGAAACTTACCGTTTGAGTGCCACTATTTCCCTCAGTCACGCTGGCGGTACTGCCGACGACGCTGTAACTAATATCGTTATCGGTAATCTGTGCATTCACAGGCCCGATCGCCCTTGTTGTTGGATAATTGGGATCGGCACTGTTGGTAATAGCGTGGGTTAGTACACCAGTATGGTTGTTTTCCACCACTGTGTCATCAACAGCACGAACAGTGACTGTTTGCGGAGTGATACCGTTAACATTGGTGAAGGTTAAGGTTTGTGTGGCGGCAAAAGTCGTTCCATTTAGGCTAATCTGCGCTTGAGCATCCGCCGTCACGGTAACTTGAACGTTGCTGGTGGGAAGGGTGTTCAATTGCACGGTATAAGTATCTGTATTCCCACCTTCTGTGACTTCGGTACTGCCGCCGGATTGAGTGATGGTAACGCCTGGAGTGTCGTTGTCTGTGTTGGTAACTGCAACATCGGCTGGATTGAGATTGTTATAGTTTGTGTCGGTACTGGTAGCGGCAGCGGTGATAATTTGGTAGTTAATATTGCCGTCAGCCACCAAATCGTCTGCGCCGGTGATGGTGACGGTTTGGTAAGCGTTCCAATTAGTGGAATTAAATGTGAGGTTAGCTGGTAAAACCGTTCCTTCTGCGGTGTTGCTGCTGGTTAAACCAATGGTGACATTAGCCGTTGGTTGGCTTCTCAGGCGGATGTCAAAAGTGGCTTGGGAACCTGTTTCGCTGGTATTGCCACTAATTGGCAGGATTTCAAATCCGGCGGTGTCGTTGTCGGTGATGGTGAAACTACCTGTGGTGGTTGTTCCTAATACGATGCCTGTGGATGGATTGCTAATGGTGAGGTTGGCGGTTTCGTTAATTTCGGCGATTTGGTCGTCGGCAATGGTGAAGGTGACTTGTCCGCTGTTTGTGCCATTGGCGATGGGAATTTGGGTGGGAATAGTGCCGGTGAAATCAGCAGCCGTTGCCACTCCAGCTAAGGCTAAGTCAACGGTTTGGTTGCCGACTACAGGTGCTGTGGCTGTAGCGGTGACGGTGATGCTGGTGGTTCCCGCTTCGGTGCCGGTGGTGGGAGTAACTGAAAGGTTGACTGCGGGGAAGTCGTTGTCAGTAATCGCAATATTTTGAGTGATGTTCGTTCCCAACGCTATCCCCGCCGAAGGAGTGCTGATAGTTAAAGTTGCGGTTTCGCTTCCTTCAATTAAGGCATCATCGGCAACAGTGAAAGTGACATTACCCGTAGTTTGTCCGCTGGGAATGGTGATGGTTGTGCCACTGAGGTTGTAGTCGCCGGCGGTGATATTTGTTCCTGCTACGCCTAAGTTAACGGTTTGATTGCCGACAACTGCTTGGGATGCTGTAGCGGTAACGGTGATTGCTGTGGTTCCTGTTTCGGTGCCTGCGTTACTGCTAACTGAAAGGTTGACTGCGGGGAAGTCGTTGTCGGTAA
>JAUBOG010000382.1:0-1896 GCA_036700105.1 Microcoleus occultus BM001215583 | reverse complement strand
TTGATTGCCGACAACTGCTTGGGATGCTGTGGCGGTGACGGTGATTGCTGTGGTTGCTGCTTCGGTGCCTGCGTTAGTGTTGACGGAGAGGTTTACGAGGTTGCCGAAAGTAATAGTGCCGTAAACATCGTTGTTGTTTTGGTTGTTGCCGACACCGTTGGCGGGGGTGGTGGCAGCGGGGGTGCCAGCTTGGTTGGCTGCTGTGTTGGTGGTGAAGGTTGCTCCTAATGTGGTGACTTTGGGTAGTTTAGTCGGCATTCCCTGGTTGTTGCCGTTGGTGTTCGTGAGGGATTGCATGGCGAAGATGGCACCGCCTAAGCCTTGGCCGGGATTTGAACCCGTGCCACCTGTGGCTGTGTTGCTGCTGAAGGTGGCGTTATTGAGGGTTAAAGAACCTGTGCGGATGAAGATAGCACCTCCCATACCTGCGCCACCGCCACCAAAGCCGCCACTAAAGCCACCAACGCCACTAAAGCCGCCAACGCCGCCACCGCCACCAAAGCCGCCAACGCCGCCGCCGCCGCTGCCGCCGCCGCCGCCGCCGCCAAAGCCATCGCCACCGCCGACAAAGCTAAAGTTGCCAAAGCCACCGCCGCCGCCAAAGCCGCCAGGGCCGCCAACACCGCCATAGCCGCCGTAATTGCCGTTACCTCCATAAGCACCATCAGGGCTATTGCTACTTTCAAATAGCCCGGCGCCACCGTAGTTACTAACGTTGCCGAACATTCCGGCACCACCGTTACTTAAACCTGCTTGTGTACCATTACCGCCGATCGCGCTGTTATTGCTAAAGGTGACGTTATTCACGGTCACGCTACCGCCATAAATGAACAAGCCGCCTCCCATGCCAGCGCCGCCACCGCCCCTATCACTACTCCCTCCTTGGGCTTTGCTGTTGGTGACTGTCATGTTGGAGAAATTGACGGTTCCTGACTTGACAAAGAAGGGACGAAACTGGTTGTTACCGCTAACGCTGTTGTTGTTGCCAATAAAGCTGATGTCGCTGTTAATTAGGTTTTTCATCACCGCCGTTACTGTCACGTTGGTGTTGAGGGTGATGCTATCTGGGCCGGGATTGAGGTTGGCTTGCCGAATTGCCCAAGAAAGGCTGTTTGCAACTGTGTCGTTTCCCGTGTCGGTAGCGACGCTGACATTATAATTCGCTAGGGTATATTCGTAGTCGTCCATTGCCTCTGGTGCTAGGGGCACAGCAGCTTCAATGGCACCGGTTTGTATTTCTAAATCCCAGTCGTTGCCAAATTTGGTGCTGCCAGTTTTATTATCTGAGGCGGCTATATCTGCACCGGTTATTTCGCTCAATCGTTTGACAAAATTCTTGCCAGTGTCTCCGGCGGCTGCATCGCATCCATATAATAGGATATCTCCTTTTTCTGTTAGGGCATTTCCCCACTGTTTTAGCTGACTGCTGAAATTTTCTATATCGTTCCCGTTCAGTACGTCGGAACCGAGTTTTAAACTGCCTTCGCTGCCGTGAGAAAGGATATGCACGGCTTCAATATCTTTTTGATTGGCTAAGACATTGGTAATTTGCTCGATGCCGCTCAAATTTTTATTTAAAATTACAATTTGAGCTGCATCAATGTTTTGAATCAGGCTTTGATAGTTCTGTACAGAAGAGTCTACGAAAATGATTTGCTTGTTGGTGGTTGGTGAGTTCATGGTTGGTGATATTTTGGGGATTTAGTGTTTACATTTAAGTCCGGCTGTTGTTGAAACAAGAGCCTCTAAGCTTAATATCAAATCCGGCGGCATTGGAATTGATATTACCCGCAGTCAGGACACGGCATCGTGCCTTTCGGAGTGTCAACTCAAGCTGTGAGCCCTTGAGAAATCTCGTTTATATCCGAGTCCAGATCCCCCTAAATCCCCCTTAAG
>JAUBOG010000381.1:0-6682 GCA_036700105.1 Microcoleus occultus BM001215583 | reverse complement strand
TTAAATCCGTTAAATCCGTTACAGAATCCGTTGCCGAACTTCCTGACATCCGTTACATCCGTTACATCCCGTACATTGCTCGTTGCCGAACTTCCTTCCACATTGGTTATATTTTCAGGGTAAATGATTCTACCAAGTACCTCAAACAATGAGATTTATCAATCCCAAAATCGACTTGGCCTTTAAAAAAATATTCGGTTCCAACGAAAGCAAGGACATTCTGATTAATTTTCTAAACGCCATCCTTTACGAAGCGCAACCAGTCATCGAAGACTTAGAAATAATTGACTCCCAACCAGGAAATCAAGCTTTCGGAACTCAAGACACGCAGCTAGATGTCAAAGCCACAATTAACGGCGACAGAATCGCCCTCGTTGAAATCCAATCGATCAACGTGCCTTCTTTCGGAAAAAGAATTTTGTACAATGCAGCCAAAAGCTACAGCCTGCAATTAACAGGAGAAGAACGCTACGAAAGACTAAAAACAGTAATTTCCTTAAAAATTGCCGATTTTGAAATGTTTGAAAATCAGCCAGACTTCATATCGCGGTTTGTTTTCAAAGAAAAAGAAAAACAGTTCGATCGTCCCGATACTGAAATAGAATTAGTATTTATCGAATTGCCAAAATTTAGCAAACAATTAGCAGAGTTAGAAACACCAGCAGACCGATGGATTTACTTCCTAAAAAATACGAATACTTTGGAGACAGTACCCGAACAACTAAGTGCAGTTCCGGAAATTCAGAAAGCTTTGAAAATAGCCAGCGAAGACAAGTTCACTGAGGCAGAATTAAATGAATTACACAACCAAAAACTGTGGATTCAAGACCAGCAGATTGCCATAGATGTAGCAAGAGACCAGATGACAAAAACTGCTCAACTTTCCTTAATATTGCGTCAACTCGTGCGGCGTTTAGGCGCAATATCACCGGAGAATGAAAACTGCATCCGTCAATTAGACCTAGAGGAATTAGAAGAATTAGGAGATGCCGTATTGGATTTCAACCAGCAGTCAGATTTGACAGCATGGTTGCAGGCTAATGCAATATAGAACAACATTCTCGAAGCGTAATTGAGTCACAAAATATTTACCTTATGAAAATTAGCAAAACAAACTGGAAATACATTTTTTGGCTGGGCCCTCTCCTCACCGCAGCCGGGTTGACAGCAAGACTCCTATCTGCAGCATGGGAACCCCTGACAGTCGGTTTAGTTATTGCCGGAACAGTGACGATCGCACTTTGGCTGCTATCCTTGACTTACGAACAAGGATTTTGGGGACAGCGTTCCACCCAAGCCGGCACAAACGCCCTGATTGCTACCATCGCAGTCTTTGCGATTCTCGGGGTAATTAACTTCATCGCCTTTCGCTATCCCGTCCGCATCGACTTAACCGAAAGCCAACAATTTACCCTCGCCCCCCAGACGCAGCAAATCCTGCGAAACCTGCAACAAACAGTTAGAGTTTTGGTGTTTGACTCCACCCAAAATCCCCAAATCAAAGAATTGCTGCAAAGCTACAAACGCGAGGGAGGCGAAAAGTTCCAATACGAGTTTGTTGACCCCCAGGCCCAACCGGGAAAAGCCCGGGAATTTAGCATTACCAGCATCGGAGAAATCTACCTGCAATCCGGCGACAAAAAACAGGTACTGCAAAAAGGCGGCACTGCTTTTGGTAGCGACCCGAATCAAGGACTTTCCGAGATCAAACTTACCAACGGCTTAGAAGAAATCCTGAGCACTCGCAATCCTACAGTTTACTTTTTGCAAGGTAAAGGCGCCCGCCCGCTAAAAGAAGGTCAAGGCGGAATTCAGCAAGCTGAAAAAGCTCTGAAAGATAAATACTACAACGCTCAAAGTCTGAATTTGACCGAACGCAAAGATATACCGGAAGATGCAGATGCTTTAATCGTTCCAGGTTTAGAAAAACCGTTTTCCGATGCAGAAATTAAAGCACTTCAAGCTTATCTCGATCGCGGCGGCAGTTTATTCTTAATGGTAGACCCGGCCATTAATACCGGATTGGACAAAATCCTGCAAGAATGGGGCGTAAAACTAGACAGCCGTTTGGCCATCGATGCTTCCGGCGGCGGCCAAAGATTCGGACTCGGGCCCACGGTTCCCACAGTCCGGCGCTACGGAGAACATCCGATTACTCAAAGTTTCAGTACGGGTATTTCATTTTATCCCTTTGCCCGCGCTTTGGAAATCACGCCAGTAGAAGGGATAGAGGAAAAGCCGCTGATTTGGACGAGTCCGGAAAGTTGGGCCGAAAGCGATTTGACGACTAGGAAATTGGAGTTCGATCCGAAGACCGATCGGCAAGGCCCGCTATTATTAGGTGTAGCTTTAGTGCGATCGGCTTCTGACAGCACTCCGCTAAATCCCTCACCCTCACCTTCACCAACATCCGTCACCCCTTCACCCCAAGCATCCCCGACAACATCGCCCTCACCAACAACATCGCCCTCACCAACAACTTCCCCATCCCCAACAACTCCCCCATCCCCAACAACTCCCCCATCCCCAACAACTTCGCCGACAACTTCGCCAACAACTTCGCCCTCGCCAACAACTTCCCCATCGCCGACAACTTCTCCATCGCCGACAACTTCGCCATCCCCGACAACTTCGCCGACAGCTTCCCCAATCAGCTACTCGGTGATTGTCTCGCAAGAAGCTACGCCTCCAGCATTACCGACGACTTCCCCAACACCCGCAGCATCTCCCACAGTTTCTCCAGAAAGTTCTCCAATTCCCGCAGAATCTCCCATACCGACAGCAGAAACATCTCCCGCAATATCTCCCAGTCCCAAGCCAACTCCTCCGGCGCCTTCAACTCCTAGAAAAACAGCGCGAATGGTAGTAATCGGTACATCTCAGTTTGTGACTAACGGTTGGTTTGACCAACAACTCAATAGCGACGTGTTTCTCAACTCGGTTAGTTGGCTGAGTAAACCAGACCAACAAAGCTTTTCTATCAGCCCGAAAAAAGCTACCAACCGCCGCATTAACATGACTACTATCCAAGTCGGATTGCTAATTTTAGCTTGGCTAATTTGGCCTTTACTCGGGCTGGTAGTTGGCGGCACTATCTGGTGGAAGAGAAGATAAGTTAGTTGACAGTTGACAGTTGTCAGTTGTCAGTTGTTACGCAAAAGAGTTGTGATGCGCTAATCATAGTGGTAAGGTGCGCAGTGCGCACCCTACATAGGTCTACATAGGTCGGTTGTGCATAAGTCCTGACTAATAACAGACTGCCCAATTCCCAATCCCCAATCCCCAATTCCCTATGCCCAATTCCCTGTTATTATGAAATTGCAGAAAAATACATTCATATTGATAGCCGTCGCGCTGAGCATGATTGGGTTAGTTTCTTTGTACGAGATGCAAGTTCCTCCGCAGCAAGAAGCGGCTAAGGACGAAAAACAGAAAATTTTTACTTTCAAGTCCGATCGCGTACAATTCTTTACAGTGAAAACTCCCGAAAAAATCTTGACTTTTGAACGAGTTTATGCTACAAAAGGAGGCAATTCTAACTGGGAAATGAAATTGCCAGTGCAAGCGCGCGCGAGTCAGGCATCGGTGGATTTTTTATTAGACAGGCTAGCAACAGGCAAGAGCGATCGTACGATTAATATCACTGCCGCTCAACTGCCAGAATTTGGACTCGACCAACCGCAAGCTACAGTCACAGTCAAACTCGACAACCAAGAAACTCACCGTTTAGTTTTAGGCAAAACAGACTTTAGCGGCCGATTCTTGTACGCTCAAGCCAATCCGCCGGAAGCGCCACCTCAAAATTCTGCCCAAAATTTGCCTGTGCTTTTAGTGCCTTTTGACTTTAAAAATGCCACTCAGCGACCTTTGTCCGAGTGGAAAAAAGCAGAAGAACCGAAAACAGAGAAACCGGAAAAACCCTCTCCCGCGCCAAGTCCTGAGAATCAATAGTTGACAGGTCGATCGCAGATGCTGTACCGAACAGGCCCTCGTAGCCTGTTGCTGCCAACGGTGCGCTCTGGGATAGAATTTAAAGAACAAATTCTAAAACATCTCAATTCCAACATTCCTCGCCTAAAATACAGAAAAGTCTAAACTAAAACTGTATTTAAGCGGCGTGCATTACTCCCAGGAAAGGGCGAATATGTTTCAGACAGCACTCAACCAAGGTACGACAGCAACGGATACAGCGCTTGACGTTGAACTCCGCAAGGTCTTCAAGGTATTTAACGGCGAAACCGCAGTTCGCGGGGTTGACCTCAGCATTCGCCAAGGAGAATTTTTTAGCATTCTCGGGCCCAGCGGCTGCGGCAAGACTACGACGCTGCGGTTAATCGCTGGGTTCGAGACTCCCTCGGCGGGCGAATTGATGATTCGCGGCCAGTCGATGACCAACACTCCGGCTTACCGCCGTCCGGTAAATACTGTGTTTCAAAGCTATGCTTTGTTCGGGCACATGAATGTCTGGGACAATATCGCTTTTGGATTGCGGATTAAAAAGCAGGGGAAAGCGGAAATTGAAGAACGGGTACGGGAAGTTTTGCAGTTGGTGAAAATGGAATCTTTCGCTAACAGGTTTCCCGGTCAAATGTCGGGCGGCCAGCAGCAGCGGGTGGCCTTGGCGAGAGCTCTGGTAAATCGACCGGCGGTTCTGTTGCTGGACGAACCCTTGGGTGCTCTGGATTTGAAGTTGCGGAAGCAGATGCAGTTGGAACTATCGAATTTGCATCAAGAATTGGGTTTGACTTTTGTGATGGTGACTCACGATCAAGAAGAGGCGATGAGTCTTTCTGACCGGATTGCGGTGATGCACGAGGGCCGGATCGAGCAAATTGGTTCTCCTGAAGAGATTTACGAGTGCCCGCAGACGGCTTTTGTGGCGGATTTTATTGGGGATACTAATTTGTTTTCCGGTACGGTGGAGTCGATCGACCGATCGACTCTCACCGTTCGCACATCCGCCAATCAGAAAATCACCGTTCAGCAATCGGATATGTGGAGCGGTGTCATCGGTGACTCTGTGAAGGTTAGCGTCCGGCCGGAGAAAGTATATTTGAATCTCTACCAGCCAGAAGTTTCGGTTAACTGTTTTGAAGGGCGGCTCAAAAATATTATGTACATGGGTACTCACGTTCATTACGTGGTTGAGTTGTCGTCGGGCGATAAAATTACGGTGCGCCAGCCAAATACAGGCGGCTCTTTCCCAGACCCGCACACGCCGATTTATGCTTACTGGGGGACTACTGATTGTCTCGCTTTGGGCGATCGGGGATAATTAGTCAGTTGTCAGTTATTAGTTGTCAGTTGTTAGTTGTCAGTTGTTAATTCCAATAACAGATAACCAATAACAAATTACCAATCTTTGAATCTGTGCCTCCGACTAACTTACCAATTTCCAGGTTTTCCAGGGCTAATTCTACACGCCGTCAGTTCCTCAAAAATTCGGCGGCGGCAATCTCCGGCTTGGCCCTTTCTAGTTGCGGCTGGCGGCTGGCAGATGTACAATCTGCCCCTCCCGTCAAGGGTAAGGCCGACCAACTTTTCATCTACACTTGGGAAGGCTATACCGATAAAGTTCTGATCGATCGCTTTGCCGAAAAAACTGGCATCCGCGTCATAGCAGACGTATTTAGCTCTAACGAGGAGATGCTAGCTAGAGTTCAAGCCGGCGGCGGCCGCGCCTACAGCATCATTAACCCGTCCGACTACATGGTGGTTCAGATGACGGAACTGGGGCTGTTGACTGAACTAGATCACTCGCTGTTGGGCGTGATCGATCGGCTCAAAAACCAGTTTCAAAATCCTGTTTACGACCCGGGAAACCGCTACAGCTTACCTTTGAGCTGGGGAACCACAGGCTTGATTTACAACAGCGAACAGCTCAAAGAAGCTCCGGTCGATTGGGACTATTTGTGGACACACAAACAGGAGTTGACAAGGCGAATGACGCTGGCTAACGACGTTCGAGAAGTGATGGGCGCTGCACTGCGAATGCTGGGCTATTCTCTCAATTCTACGAACCCAGAGCAAGTGAGAAAAGCTTATGAAAAGTTAGTAGAATTAAAACCGGCGATCGCTTCTTTTACGACAGACGCTTGGCGGCCGCAAATGCTGACTGGGGATTTGAAAGTAGCAATGTGTTATTCTTCTGATGCCAACGAAGTAATTGCCGATAACGATAAATTGCGCTATGTCGTACCAAAAAGCGGTTCTTCTCTATGGACTGATACTTTTGTAATTCCCAAAGGAGCTCCCAATCCCGAAGCAGCTTACCAATGGATTAACTTTATGCTGCAAGGCGATGTAGCTGCTTCTGTAGTAGAACGGCTCAGTTATGCAACTCCTTCGGAAGAAGCTTTTAGTTTGTTGACGCCGGAAGTGCGGGAAAACGAGATTCTTTTCCCTCCAGAGGCTACTTTGAAAAACTGCGAAGGCGTGGCTCCGGTGGGCAAGTTTGCAGAAGTTTACGATCGCTATTGGACTAAATTAACCAGCGGTTAATCTTATTTTTGCCAGAAGTTTCATGTACGTTTAGATTGGCCGTGGGGTGGGGGCGGGTTGATTAAATTGTTTATTTTAGCGGTAGATTGCCGATCGTTGGTGTCAAATCAAGCCTGAAACCCTCTGTATCTCTGGCTGGTAGCTGAGTCTCGATCCCCCCTAGCCCCCCTTAATAAGGGGG
>JAUBOG010000380.1:0-6702 GCA_036700105.1 Microcoleus occultus BM001215583 | reverse complement strand
CAGTGCCGTTTCCCTACCGTAATTAATCGTAGGGACACGGCACTGCCGTGTCCTGATTTCGGGGTAATGTTAATTCCGATGCAACCGGAATTGATATAATTTGTCAGGGCGGATTTTGAAATCGAATCCGCTCTTCATCCGAATGATCTAAACGGAGGACACGGCAGTACCGTGTCCCTACCCCCATTAATTGTAGGGACACGGCACTGCCGTCTCCTGCATTGTTTCTCTAAAAAAAGATGGTAAAAAACAGATTTCAGATTACTTAAAATATAGAGCTGCTTGATACAAAACTTGTTCTTGATGGGTTAACAAAGTGCAGTCAGAAAGCGGGTAAGCCACGCAAGTAACAGCGTAGCCAGCTTGCAATTCTGACGGCTTCAAAAACTTTTGTTCGCTTTGGTCGATTTCGCCGCTAAGCAGTTTGGCAACGCAGGCAGAGCACTCTCCTTGCTTGCATCCGTTCGGCAGGCGAATGCCTGCGTCTTCTGCCATATCTAAGATATACTGGTCGTCTGGTACTGCGATCGTGCGATCGAGCGATCGTTCCTGATTCACCAACCGAACTTGATAAACTGCCATTTTTTTCTCTGTATTCGCGAAAGGGCGGGTTTACGATTCTGTTAGTTGTAGGGTGCGTCATACGCAGTTTTAGGGTGATGATTCAAGGTCTTGGAGCTGACGCACCCTACTAATTATGCTAGACTAACTTTGTATATCTAAACAAGCGCCTCTTGATAATCCAGATTTTCATCGAGATAAATAGCCCGAATATCTTCCGGCAAATTTGATTCGAGAGTTTGATATCCTTTTTGCAGCAAAGCCTTTACCTGAGCGGGCGAAATAGCTTCGCCTTCTGCTTGCAAATAAGCAGCAATTCTAGTTTCGCTCCAGCGGAAAGTCTGAGCCATCAACACCACTAAACGCGGCAGCGGCGCTAACAATTCTAAAGCTTGTTTGACGTAACACCACAGAGGAGGCGGAGCGGATTCCAAAGAATAATGAATCGTCTCAACCGGAGGCAATTGGGCTTGATTGATGCAGATAGCGGTGACATTGATCAGCCAGTTTTGGAGGCTGAGATTGCCGCCGTCAGACTCTTGGACTTCGCGGCGCAAATCGAGGCCTCGGAGTTCGTGGTAGATGTGCTGCCAAGTGTGGGCGAACAGGTAATCGCCTTGTACGGGCGATCGTACAGAATGGCGAATCAGCGAGTAAACTATTTGAGAGTAGCGGCAAAAAATCGCGGTGAAGTATTTACCTTGGTCGGGATAATTTTGAAACAGAGTTAATAATTCCTGGTCGCTGTGGTGGAACAGAGATTTGACAACAGGATGGTTGATTTCGGAAAAATTAGGTGCTTGCACAATTGTGTTGGTAATATATGCTGGTGCAGCCTGATTCTACTACACGATATACGTTTCATGCAAATTTTTTGAAATTAGGTCGATCGTTAGGTCAATTAATTATATAATTAAGTTGTTGGCGGCGCTGAAAATATAAGTCATGAAAAAAATTGGCAATATCCCTCCCCACCAAAAAGCACCTTCCGGGAAAAAATCTGTGTCGGTTGATGACGAAAAATTAAGAGCGATCGCTTACAGTATGGATGCTCTGATTCCTGGCTTTTATGCTTGGTTTGGCCCTTTTAAAATACGCATTGGCGGTAGTGATGCCGAAGAAACATATCCCGGCACAATTCACAATTTTGTCGGCACAGCGCTAGTATTGCCAGGGTATCGGATCTATAGCACTTACCAGGGTAATTATGACCCTTGACAAGCATACAATTCAAGGTGTTTCGCCGATTTTATCTAAAACTTTGCCTGTTGCTGCTTTTGAACAACTCATGTTAGATGCTGGCTATACTCGTATTGGCTCAGCTACTGCAAAAGGTAGTAGAGTGAAATTTTGGTGGAGTCATTCGACTTTTCCTAGAGTCGAATCTATCTACAGTTCTGACCTAAAAATCGCTATCACAGCTTACCATGTTTAGTTAAACAAAATTCCAAATTGTTTGGTCGCGGGGTTGTAACTTTAATTGCGAATTAGCGATCGCTAATTATTCAGTCACGCATACCATATCCTCCGCCCCCCGGAGTCTCAATAACAAACACATCTCCCGGCTGCATTTCCACTGTCGCCGTACTTTCCAAATCCTCAACTTTTCCATCAAATCTTTCAACACAATTCCGCCCAACTTTCCCCGCATCTCCCCCATTCAAACCGCACGGAGAAACAACCCGCCTCCCCGATAAAATCCCCGCCGTCATTTTTTCCAGAAAACGCACGCGACGAATCACCCCATTTCCGCCGCAAAAATGCCCCTTCCCGCCGCTATTATCCCGAATTTCAAAACTTTCCAACAGCACCGGAAACCGCCATTCCAACACTTCAGGATCGGTTAAACGCGAATTAGTCATGTGAGTTTGCACCGCATCCGTACCGTCAAAATCTGCACCCGCACCCGAACCGCCGCAAATAGTTTCGTAATATTGATAGCGGTGATTTCCAAAGGTAAAATTATTCATACTTCCCTGAGAAGCCGCCATTATTCCCAGCGCGCAATACAAAGCATCGGTAATATTCTGCGATGTTTCCACATTTCCTGCAACTAACGCCGCCGGATAGCGCGGATTCAGCATACAGCCTTCGGGATTGATGATTTCCAGAGGTTTCAAACAGCCAGCATTCAGAGGAATATCGTCATCTACCAAGGTGCGGAAAACATACAAAACAGCCGCTTTGCACACGGCTGCGGGAGCATTAAAATTGTTGGTTTGTTGAGCCGAAGTGCCAGTAAAATCTATTTTCGCACTGCGGGCAGATTTGTCAATTGTAATGGCTACTTTAATTTGTCCGCCGCTATCCATCGGATAAGTAAAATCGCCGTTTTGCAAAACATCAATTACCCTGCGCACCGACTCCTCAGCATTGTCTTGCACGAAGCCCATATAAGCTTGTACTGTTTCTAAGCTGTAATGTTCTACCATTTTGAGAAGTTCTTCGGCACCGCGCTTGTTGGCGGCAATTTGTGCTTGCAAATCTGCGAGGTTTTGAGCGGGATTGCGGACCGGGTATTCACCCGTATTAAGAATTTCTAGTAATTCTGCTTCTTGGAATTTTCCCTCGCTTACTAATTGGAAATTATCCAGCAATACGCCTTCTTCAGTTACTGTGATACTGTTGGGAGGCATGGAACCGGGGGTGATGCCGCCGATATCGGCGTGGTGTCCGCGCGATGCAACATAGAATAGAACCCGATAATTAGTATTATCAAATACTGGGGTAATAACGGTGATATCTGGCAAGTGCGTGCCGCCGTTGTAGGGATTGTTGGAGACGTAAACATCCCCCGGTTTGATACTAGCATTTTTTGCTAAAATTAAAGCTGAAATGCTTTCGCTCATCGAGCCTAGATGGACGGGAATGTGCGGCGCGTTGGCAACTAATTGCCCGTTTTGGTCGAAGATGGCGCAGGAAAAGTCGAGGCGTTCTTTGATGTTTACAGAAGAACTTGTGTTTTGCAATGTGATGCCCATTTGTTCGGCGATCGCCCGAAACAGATTATTGAATATTTCCAGCAACACCGGATCTGCTTCAACCGCAGATAAATGGGGGGTATTTGCGTTTATTGGCGTGCATCGGCGGTTCAAAACAAGCTCGTTTCGGGAAGTTAATTCCGCTTCCCAGCCCGGTTCAATAACATTCGTTCCCGTGGCTTCCACAATCAGGGCGGGGCCAGTAATGCAGTCGTGCGATCGCAAATTATCCCTTTTGTAGACAGGAGTTTCCCGCCACTCGCCAGCAACATACATTCGCACCGTGGAAAGTGGCTGCACGGGCCAGATGCCTGGGTCACAATCAGGGGGAATTGTTGATGCTTCCGGTACATTGATTATTGGCAAATTTGATTGCACGGGCCAGATGCCCGTGCCAAAATCAGGGGGAATTATTGATATTTCCGGCACATCCATTGTTTCTACAACTTCCACCGAAATTGCTTCCACAATTAGCGGTTTCTCTGGCATAATAAAACTATAACGCTGTCGGTGCGCCGCTTCAAAATCAGCCTGCATCGCCTCAACACTCTCAGCAAAATTAACCGCCAAAACCGAGTCACTTCCCTGATATTTTAAATGCAGCTTCCGAATAACTTGAATCTCAGTTTCCTCTGACTCTGCGCCCTCTGCGCCTCTGCGGTTTAATTCTCTCTTTCCCTCAGCTTCCAAATCAACTAAAATCTGACTTAACTGAGACAATAATTCTGGATTCAAAAGTTGTTCGATCGCCCTTTCGCGAATAGCCCGCACATCAGCCAAACCCATACCGTAGGCGGATAACACCCCCGCATAAGGGTGAACAAACACCCGTTTCATGCCCAAAGCATCGGCGATCGCACAAGCGTGTTGTCCGCCCGCACCGCCAAAACAGCACAATGTATATTCCGAAACATCGTAACCGCGCTGAAGCGAGATTTTTTTGACAGCATTAGCCATCTTTTCCACGGCGATCGCCAAAAAACCCTCCGCCACCTGTTCCGGCGTCCTCTCGCCCCCAATTTCCCCCGCTAACTGCACGAATTTTTGCTTAACTACGTCAGGGGCGATCGGCAAATCTGCATTCAATCCGAACACTTTCGGGAAAAAATCCGGCTGAATTTTGCCCAACATCACATTGCAATCAGTCACCGTCAAAGGCCCGTCTTTCCGATAGCAAGCGGGCCCGGGATTCGCCCCCGCAGAAGCAGGCCCGACGCGGTAGCGGGCACCGTCAAAAAAGACAATTGAACCGCCGCCGGCTGCTACAGTATGAATTGCCATCACGGGCGATCGCAATCTGATACCAGCAATTTCCGTCTCGAATTCGCGTTCGTATTCGCCGTTAAAATGGGCAACATCTGTGGAAGTTCCGCCCATATCAAAGGTGATTATTTTGTCAAAATCGGCGATTTTACTGGTTTTAACTGCGCCGACAATTCCACCTGCTGGGCCGGATAAAATACTGTTTTTTCCTTGAAATTGGGCCGCGTCTACCAAGCCGCCATTCGATTGCATGAACATTAATTTTGGTGGCGGACACGGGGAGGAGGAGGGCGGGCACGGGGGCACCGCCCCTACGGATAATTGGTTGGTTATTTGTGCGACGTAGCGGCGCAAAATCGGAGATAAATAAGCATCGACAACCGCAGTATCTCCGCGCGAAACTAATTTCATTAAAGGGCTGACTTCGTGAGATACTGAGATTTGGGTAAAGCCAATTTCTCTCGCTATTTCGGCAACTTGTTGTTCGTGTTGCGAGTAGCGGTAGCCGTGCATAAAGACGATCGCACAACTGCGAATTCCGTCATCGTAGGCTTGCTGTAAAGACGGGATAAACTCAGGATTTACAGCAATTAACTCTTCACCTTGGGCGCTGTAGCGTTCGGCAACTTCAATTACTCGATCGTACAGCATCTCCGGCAGAACAATGTGGCGGGCGAAGATATTCGGGCGGTTTTGATAGCCAATTCTCAAGGCGTCGCGGAAACCCTTAGTAATTAGTAGAATTGTACGATCGCCCTTGCGTTCAAGCAAAGCATTTGTCGCCACCGTCGTCCCCATTTTAACCGCAGCAATTTCGGCGGCGGGTATGGGAACATCTGCGGGAATACCCAAGATATCGCGAATACCTTGAACTGCGGCGTCAGTGTAGCGATCGGGATTTTCCGACAGCAGCTTGTGAATAACTAACTTACCGTCGGGGCGTTTGGCGACAATATCAGTAAAAGTGCCGCCGCGATCGATCCAAAATTGCCATAAAGTGCGATCGGTCAAATCAGCATTCATATCCTTTTCCCAAGTTTTCTTATTTGAATAAATTAGAATTATTCAACATAATCATCTGAAAGTCAATTCATAAAACTCATAACTTCAGACTCATAAAAATCATATCTGTTTTCTTTCTCTTCTTCTCTTTCTCCCTTCGTGCCCTTCGCGCCTTCGCGGTTCATTAAAATAAAATTACTATAAATGTCGAATAGCCTCAACCAAACCCCGACAAACACCAGCCAGAAAATCCAAATCCAAAGTCTCAATCTTATCGCTGGCTTGATGATAGTGCGGATTACGCATATTAGCAGTATCCGTCACCATAATCGCCGGATAATCATTATCCCAAAAAGGAACGTGATCGCTGCGGCGAGTATCCGGCACAACTAAACCTCGATTCGGCACCGGCAGCCACTCGCAAGGTTGACCGGATTTGCGAATTTTGCCACTCAACTTAATCATATCTCGAACAGTCCGCAAATTGCCAATTAAAGCAATAAAATTGCCGCAATTAGGATAAAAATATTTCAACCCAGCGGGATAACTTTGAGAGTTGGGATTGTGGTTGCAGTAACCCAACATTTCCAAGGAAATCATTAACCGAATAGACTGTTGCTGTTGCTTGAATTTAGCTGCATGATGACTGCTTCCAAAATAGCCGTATTCTTCCATATCGAAGGCGACTAATTGCACTGGATATTTGAGAGGTTGAAGTGCGATCGCCCTTGCGAGTTCCAGCAAAACAGCCACCCCAGTAGCATTGTCATCGGCCCCAGGCGTACCGGGTACTGTATCGTAATGAGCACCAATGACGATCGGCAAATTATCTTGCTTCTTTTCTTGCTTCCCCCCCTTAGCAAGGGGTGATGCTTCTTGCTTCCCCCCCTTAGCA
>JAUBOG010000037.1:0-23782 GCA_036700105.1 Microcoleus occultus BM001215583 | reverse complement strand
TATCAGTGAAAACACTTCAGCGTTGGGACGTTTCAGGGAAGTTACCAGCCAAGCGTACCCGCTTAGGGTCATCGGTTCTACACCGAAGACGATCTCTCTTATGCCAACGGATTGAAACCCATAGAGGCCAACCGAAAGACAGTCGTCTACTGTCGAGTTTCGTCAAGCGGACAGAAACCGGAACTCAAAAATCAGATGCTGGCAATGGAAGCTTTCTGTCTAGGTCGAGGACTAACAGTTGATGATTGGGTATCGGAAATTGGGGGCGGACTAAACTTTAAACGGAAAAAGTTTTTAGCGATCGTGCTGTCAATGCTCAAAGGTGAAATATCAATAATTGTAATTGCACACAAAGACAGAATGTGTCGTTTTGCCTTTGAATTTATACAAGAGCTTGCCACATCAGTCGGATGTGAAATTATAGTCGCGAATCAACTATCGTTGTCACCCCAACATGAATTAGTAGAAGATTTGATGGCGATAATCCACTGCTTCTCTTGCCGTCTATACGGTCTGCGAAATTACTCCAAAGAAATCAAGGAAAATTTGAAGAGTGCTATTGACAAACCCGTCCAAGAGCTGGCAGAATTGAGCAATCAAGAAATACAGTGTTGAAATCAAACAATGCTTTTGTCCATCAAAACGAAGTTAAAGCTAAACAAAAGTCAAGCAACGATTATGAGCAAACACGCCGGAATAGCGAGGTTTACTTATAACTGGGGTTTGGCTACTTGGAATAGTCTTGATCAAGATGGATTGAAGCCCAACAAATACCTACTTAAAAAATTCTTCAACAATCATGTAAAACCTGAGTTTACATGGATTAAGGAGACAGGTATCTGTCAAAAGATCACTCAATATGCCTTCGACAACCTGGGGGACTCTTTCTCTAGGTTCTTCTCAAAAAAGGGTGGATACCCCAGATTCAAGAAAAAGGGGCATCACGACTCTTTCACTATTGAGGCGGGCGGTAAGCCTATCCCTGTGGGCGGTACATCGGTAAAGCTGCCGACAATCGGCTGGGTAAAAACCCATGAAGGATTACCCCACACTACGTGCAAGTCAATCACCATTTCGCGCACTGCCGATAGTTGGTTTATCGCATTTGCTTACGAGCAAGAGCATGAGCCAACAGTCAAGAGTTACGAGGTAGTAGGAGTTGATTTAGGGGTAAAAGAGTTGGCTACTCTTTCAACTGGCGTAGTGTTCCCAAACCCAAAACACTACAAAGCGCATCTCGCAAAACTCAAGAGATTATCAAGAGTTCTTGCTAAAAAAGTCAGGGCTTCCAAAAATAGATATAAAGCCAAAATTCAATTAGCAAAACATTACGCTAAGATAGCAAGTCTTAGGAAAAACACTCTGCATCAAATCACTACCTACTTATGCAAAAACCACGCAAGGATAGTAGTAGAAGATTTAAATGTTTCCGGGATGCTGGCTAATCATAAATTAGCTCAAGTTATAGCTGATTGTGGATTCTATGAATTCAATCGTCAGCTAGAATATAAGGCTAAAAAATTCGACTGTAAAATAATTATTGCTAGTCGCTGGTTCCCATCAAGCAAAACCTGCTCAAACTGTGGACATATCCAAGATATGCCCCTAAAAGAAAGAACTTACAACTGCGGAAGTTGTAGTCATTCGATGGACAGGGATTTGAACGCAGCAATTAATTTATCGCGCTGGGCTACAGCGTGAAAGCTTACTGAGGGATAGCCGCTCCCATGCTCCCGTTGAAGTAAGAAGCAAATGTCTAGGCTTGTCTAGTATTTGTATAGCAGCGTCCCACTTTCGCTCATTACTAATGTTCGCTCTTCACCAATAGCAAACAAGTTGCGCTCATTAAAATTAATTGCTCCTATGAGTGCAAACCAATTCTCATTAGTGACGCGCCGCAAGCGTTCGCTGATTTTTAATACCCAATTGGGGCTAGGGTATCCGTTTGCATCACAAGTAATTGTCCAATCAATCCATTGCCCAGTTGTGGTAAAACGATATTCTTGAGAGGCTGTCAAGTGAATGCCTGTATCGTTCCACTTTTCTATTGCCGATATTGTCGCACTAGCTGATTCACCAACACTTAACATCTGCCAGACTCCTATCTCTGTAAGAACGTGCTGTGAGTAAGTTTACCGAATTGTCGAGTAATGAGTATTAACAATTCTTGGGCGCGATCGCACTTCTTGATCTTGGGATAGTTTCACTTCAAGCTTGACTCCAGTTTCCCCTAGAACTGGGAGCGATTTACATCACAGGCGTTATTTACTGATGGCTAACGCTAAAGCTCACCAGCCAGACCGGCCATTTTGACGAAGCACTTTGGAAAACCGTGATGCCAGTCCGGTCTGGTGCAGCGCCTTGTTCGGCATCTTCGGTCTCAATTCGACTCCCCATCAGTTGCGTTCCCTTTTCTGGTCTGTATGGGTTCTAACCCAGCGGCTACAGAAGCTAACGCACACCTTCCCACAGTACCCGCTCTGCGGATCGAGGATCGTCCACAACCTCCGATGTGATATCGAAGCGCATGGTTGCCCTGCGGCTGAGATCGTACTTCGGCCAACCGGGATCTCCACTGGTGGCGAAGGCAACCCAGGCGGCGTGCATGGTGTTAGCAAGTTGTTGCGGCGGGTCGGTTCCCCAGAGCGACTCGGTCTCGTTGCCGAGCGTGTCGAAGACGAAGACAATTTCAAGCGCGTGGCACGCACCGAGCCGTCCGTTGAACTGGGGCGATCGCCAAGCGAACTCGTACATATAGGTGGACGCGGTGCGCTTCGCGTGTGCATCGGCCAGACGGATAGCGGGGATGCGCCAATACCAATCGGTCTGGATCGCCGCGAGCAGGTCACCAGCGCTGGCGTTGGGATGGGCAGCGCGATAAGCGGCCAGTGTCGCTTCGACGGGGAGTCCGTAGTCCGCCACAACTCCGGCCAGGGACTCGGCGGTGATTTGGTCGATCGCGCCACCGGGCACCAGGAACAGTCTATGTTCGTCGGTGTTCGTGCCTACGATAACGTCAATGCCCGCGCTGGCTCCGGCAGCAATGCGATCGAGCGGAGGCGCGGGGATGACGTCCCCGTCGATCGCCGGCTGCCACGGCAGCATGGTGGCCACCACCTCACCACCCCAGCGCTCTGGGTCGGGATGCGCAACAAGATCGGCCCTCAACTCTTCCTGGGCCTGAAGCAGGCGATCGACGGGAACCGCTGCGATTGCCTCTCGATTTGCCTCGACGCCAAGCTTCTCTGCAAGGTGCTCACCGATCCGTCGCGCGGTAGCGGCGGAACTCACGTGATGCGCAGCCCCACTCTGGGCGATCGCTCGGCGGAACAGCCCTTCGGCACGGGGCATCGAAAGCAGCGTGCCGACGCTCATGGCACCAGCCGACTCGCCGAAGATAGTTACGTTACTGGGATCACCACCGAAGGCAGCGATATTCTCCTGCACCCACTCCAGCGCGGCGATCTGGTCGAGCAGTCCACGGTTGGTGTTCCCGTCGCCGAGGTACAGGAAACCCTCGGCACCAACACGATAATTGATGGTCACGCAGACGATGCCGTCGCGGGCGAAACGACTGCCCTCATACCAGGGCGACGCACCTGTTCCGTGATACTCGAACAAACCACCTGGAATCCACACCATCACTGGTTGCCCAGCCGACCCAAGATCGGAGGTCCAGATGTTGAGGCTTAAGCAGTCCTCACCTGCGATGGCAAGCTCTGGCATGATCGCTGCTACTTGCGGGAGATATGGCCCCTGGGGCGCCTTTGGACCATAGGTGAGGGCGTCTCGCACGCCGCTCCAGGGTTCAACTGGCTGTGGCGATCGGAGCCGATTGACGCCAAACGGTGGCGCCGCATAGGGAATGCCTTTAAATATGTTCACGCCATCGGCAACGCTGCCACGTACATCACCATGCTGGGTTTTGGCAACTGCATTCATGTGTATACCTGAAAGTCCAAGCTTTTTCGCAAATCGCGCAGGGTTTGAACATAGCACACTATGAGTGTTTGTCTACAAGTGTACCATTTTGTCTATTTGATTGCTAGCTAAGGACTAGCTCCTTCAACGTGTTTGAGAATTAACCGCGGCCGATCGAACTTGGAAAAGCGCTTAGCGAGGGGTAAAATTGACTGGATTTACTGTGACCGCCGGTCACTGAGCGAAGTCGAAGTCTTGGGTTTAGACTGTTGGGGTAATCGGCGCGATCGCACTTCTATCGCCCCATCGCCGATCGCGCCCACAGGCATTTCCCATTCATCAATATCGTTGCGGAACTTCACCGGAATGTCAGCACCGTTAATAATTGCTCCCAACAGCCGCGGCGATTTACTCGACTCCTCGTCGTCAGATTCCAGCAACTGATCCGCAGCTTCAGACAGCATACTAGACAGAGTATAACCAGGCCGCGCCACCAAAATTATACCGTCCGTGTACGGTGCCAGCGTCAGCGCGTCGTTGCACTCGCTCAGCGCCGGAGAATCCACAACCACAAAATCAAAGCGGTTGCGAACATCCTCAAACAACCTCCGCATTTCGCTCGATTCGAGTACCGCCGAGGCCTGCCGCAAAAAGCCCGGACTCGGCACCACGTATAGGTTCTCCACCTCTGGAACCAAAAGCACGCACTCGCTCATATTGCCGTAATAGTGCAGGGGTTCGAGCGCCGCCAGAGGATCGGCAGCGATTTTCAAAGATTCCACGTTGGAAGCCGATCGCAAATCTGCTTCAATTAACAAAGTCCGTTTACCCGATCGAGCCGAGGCAATTGCCAAATTGCAAGCGCTAAAACTCTTCCCCTCCAAAGGCGCCGCCGAAGTCAGCAACACCACCTTGACCGGTTTTTCCCCGATCCGGCGCAAATTAGTCCGCAACCGCTCGTAAAACTCCAAATAGGGAGAATTGGGCTCCAGCGCCAAAGGCATCTCATCCCCGTAGGAATCAAACACCAACACTTCCGGCAAAACTGCCAGTATCGGCACCTCTTTTTCCACCAAAGCCGCCCGCACTTCTTCCCAACTGTAAAATTTGCCGTTGAGCATCCCCAGCAAAAATATCAACCCGCCGCCCAGCAGCAATCCCACAAATCCGCCCACCGCCAGCATCACCGGCAAACCTCTCTTGCTTGACTCGTGATCCTTAGTTTTGGGAAGTTGGGCGATTGTCAAACTCCCCGTTGTCTCAGCCACCGCCGCCTCCGCATCTACCAAAGCCGACTGCATCTTATCGTAGAGAGATTTTTTCAGCGCCACTTGCTGGGCCAACCGCGCTTGTTCCAATTGCTTGTTGGGAATGGCTGCGTGTTCCCGGCGCAATTGCTCTTCTGTTTTCTCGACTCCTTTGAGTTGCTGCTGCGCCATGTCCCGCTGCGTTTTTAAAGCGATCAAATTTTGAGCTAGCTGCTGTCTGGCCGGATCTAAAGAAGAGTCTACCCGAATTCGATCGGCACTTCGGAGCGGAGCCGCCACCCCGTTACCGCCGAGCACCTCAGACTGCCGCTGCTGCAACTGCTGCTCAAAAGCTTGTTTTTGCTTCAGCAATTCGACAATTTTCGGGTGTTCTTCCTGCAAGTCGCTGCGGAGAATTTTGAGCTGAGATTCGATCGAAAACAGTTGCACTCGCAGTTGCGCAATAATCGGATCGGCAGAGAGTGCTTGAGCGACGTAAGCTTGCTCCACATTCAATCCCAACCGCTCCTGCAAGCTATTAATTTGAGCTTCAATTCCTCCCAACTGCAAGCGGAGCTGCCGCTGCTGCTGTTCGGTATTGATAATTGCCTGCGGCAGTACGCCGCTCTGAGCTGCTAAAATTGAGGTTCCTTCTCGTTTTTCGTAAGCTTCAAGTTTTTTTTCCGTCTCCCTGAGTTCCTCGGTTACTTTCGGCAAGCGCTGGTTAATTTGGGCGATCGTTTCTCGCAATCTAGAAGTATTAATAGTTTGGCTGCGAGCCACCATTTCTTTCATCAGCGCTTCTGTTACCGCTTCAGCTTTTTGGCGATCGGTGTTTTTGTACGATACTTGAATCAAAGCACTAGGATCGCTAGTCTTGCTCGGCATCTTTACCTCCACGTCGTCCGCCAGTTTTTCAGCGGAAACATTTACTTTTTTTGCCGCTGCTTCAACCACCATTCTATCCAGCAGCATATCTTTAGTTATTTCTTGTCCTTCCTGTTGAATTTTAGTAGTAGTCGATGAAAAAATTACTGTCGGCCTGCGGTATGCCAACTTGCCGAAAGCAGTGTAAATCGGCGGCGGAGTTGGCTGCAAAGCCACTACTCCCGACACGCCCACACTCACCGTGAGAGTCGCCAGTCCCACCCACTTGTATTGGTCGAAAGCAATTAAATAACGTTTAACAACTGATAAAGTCATAAGGATTTTAGATTTTAGATTTTAGATTTTAGATTTTAGATTATGGAATTGCTAATTCTTAACGATAACTAATGACTTCTGACTAATTCTACCAATCCCCCAAAAACCTGCAACCGTAGGTTCGCGATCTCAACTCATATGCCATAAGTCATTGCTAATCGAAAATTGAAAATGGTATGACTACCTATCATTATTAGTCGGACCGAACAAATTATTCACTCCATTTCTCAACTGCTCAAAAAACAGAATAAATCCCAAAGTATCGCGGAACGGTCGAGTAAAAGTATTGATTGCATAACTGACACGCTCTACCAGATTCCTACCGATCACAATCACATCATTATCTTCGAGCATCGGGTTCTGAGAAACATTGCCCTCCAAAGCAGCTTTAGCGTCTATCTTTCGGTTGATTGCTCTACCTTGCTTTGGGTCGTACCGAATCAAAGCCATTTTGCGCAAGTCAGCCAGATTTACAGGCAAGTTATTGATAGCATCCAAAAACTTGCTGCCATTTTCTAGGTAGAACGAGGTCAAACCACCACTAGCGTAACTCAAAACTCGAACGTACACTCTCGGCTTAATCAGAGTAGAGCGCGCCACCAGAGCTTTGTCGTAGTCTAGGTTTTTGGTACTGGCGTCCAATTGGGGGATGACAATCACATCTCCCGATGCTAAAGGAAAATCGAACAAATCGCTAGCGCTTGCTAGGGGAGTGTAAAGGTCGATCGGCTCGTCAGTGGATGAGCCGTCCACCAGCGTCCGCCGCACTCGCACCGCCCGCAAATCGGCTTGGACGGTGACTCCGCCCGCGATCGCCAAAGCAGCCGAAATTCGACCAGAACCCGCCGGGAGCGTGTAAAAACCGGGTTTGCTGACTTCTCCGGTGACAGTGACTTGGACGGGGACGGCCGCCGCAGCTAGGCTGTACCTGGATGCTAAATCTCGATCGGACTTGCGATCGGGCGTAGCTTGCCTGTAAGGTACGACGATCGCATCTCCATCTTCCAAACGCAAATCCGGCCCAGCAGTACCAGTTTGCAGCGGTGTCAAAATATCCACAACTTGCTCCGCCACAGCCCCCCCCGGCAGAGTCCGCCGCACCCGCACCGCCCGCAACTCCGCCGTAGGAGTAGTCCCAGCAGCAGCCGCCAGAGCCGCCGGAAGCTGGGGGGTTTGCAGCGGATAAAAACCCGGCCTCGCCACCTCCCCCGTCACCGTCACCACCACAGGGCGGCCCAGCAGCAAAGCAGCCGAGACTTGAGGATTTTTAATAAATTGGGCGAACCGCTCCCGGAGGCGCTGCTGTGCTTCTTCCACGGTAAGGCCGCGCACATTTACTGTTCCGATCAGCGGCAGTACAATGATTCCTTCAGGGCTGATTGCACCCGTAAAATTCAGCTCTGGGAAGCGCTGAACTTGAACAGCAATCTGATCTCCCGGGCCCAGGCGGTAGGGCCGATTCCGAAAAGCTGGGTTAATTTCCCGGTTGGGCTGTACTCGCGGCGGTGGCGGTACGCGCAGCGGCGGTGGCGGTACAAGCTCGTCTCTCGGAACTAAAGGTTGAGAAAAAGCCGTTTCCGAAAACAATTTAGCGTTAACACCCCAGAATACAGCAACAAAAGATAAAGTCCAAGCAGTCGAATACAGACCGGCCAAGGAAAAAGCAACGCGATTTTTAATGGTGAATTTTTGCCGCATTTCGAGGGAATAAAAAAGGCTAATATTTTGAATAATTCGCTGATTTTTAAGTTTCATTTGGGCCACTCTCTACTGAAAATATCTAAGGTTTATAGAGGGTTCAATTTATTCAAATACAGATTTATGGTCGGAACACACCACTGCCGTTTCCTTACTGTATTTCACAGAATTAAAAACTGCCATATAAAAAATCAGTTTAATTTTTTCCCTTGATTTTTCTAGCCGGGGCCGGCTGGTTAAAGTTTGCGTACAAGCGATTTCAATCGCCCATAATAGGGGTTTTAATCCTCAGATTTGGCATGATAACTCCCTGAAACCTTCAACTATACCCGCACACAACTGCAATAAAAAATCTACTAAAATCAGAAAATTTCTGCCATTAATTTAGCTTGAACACTTTGACCGAGAGATTCCAGCAACTGTTCAACTATCTTAATATCTCCCTGCGGTTGAATGGGAAGGATGATACTGACAGCAACCCAAGAGGCGCGGCGGTTCGACAGTCTAGCAATGCTATCTTCCCAAAACCAGCGGCTGGTTGCTGGAGAACCCCCGTTAGGCCAAGCGTACCACTGCATGACAGCAAAAGTTTGTTGGGGAGTCCAGCTTCGGAAAAGCCTCGCCTCCACGGTAGGCGGCGGCTTGTCGCGTGTTGGCGCTAATTTAACTGTAAACCTCAAAGTGCGATGAGAATCTGTTTGCCACCGGTGAAATCCATCAATATCCAGCCATTCTACCTGGGGCTGGTTTTTGGGGCCATTTTGAGGCAATAGCAATAAAACAGCAATTGTTTGATGATTTTTAATTTCTTCAACTAACCACCTGTGACCGCCAATTTGGACGTTATTCTGGACGCGGATCACCTCCCAGCCGGGAATTGCCATCCCGTTTTGGCGCAAACTTCTCAATTGCGTGAGGTTTGCAACTAATGGCGGGTTTGTCCAAGGCCACCTCCCTGTCCCGTAGCCCGGAATTGCTACTACCCCAACCAGTACCAGCAAAAACACCAGTACCGCAATTCTAGATAATTGATACCGCCGCAGTAGTTTCCGTGCTGAAATCATTTGTTTCATTAATTGGCAGACTGGCTGGGAAAATACTTTTCCATCCCGTTTAGGAGAAGTACCAATAAACCTAGTATACAAGCAGAATACAAGTCTCCGCCCCATCCGGAGTGCAGCCAAGTAAAATCCGTCTGTCTCTCGGTTCCGTAAAAGTAAGTTAGCAAAGTGTTGCGGAAAATGTTGGCAGTGATGCTAATAATAGATGTACTCGCTAAAAACACAATGCTTTTTTTGCGGGAACTCCAAACTCCCGTCCAATCCAGCAGAATTAAGCTAACGTAAAGACTGGTAAACAGCATTTTCAAGCCTGCACAGTGGGGCGCAACTTCTACAATGCGATCGTTTACGTACAGATAAATTTCTTCCACTCTCACGTTGAGACCGACCTTAATTAAGATCGAGCCTGATGTTTCAGCAATGAAGTGCTGCAACGGCAAGGCATAGGGTTCTATGAGATAAGGAATGTGGTTTGGCGATGCCAGAAATACGAATAAAAGCGGCATCGCCTGCAATTTCAAGCCGGGAATTCCTTTTAAAGACAAGCAAATGCTGGCCAACATTAGCGGTAAAGATAAATTTACCAAATCGCTCAAGCGACTTAGATAAAAAAGCGTTGCTAATACCAACAAAAAGGTTCCCAAAGGATGCGGCGAGTTGGGCAAGCGCAGCCAGCACTTTCGGTTCGTCCAAGCAATATAACCCGCGTAGGGCAAGCCAATGAGTCCGTGGCTGAAATATTCGTGTTCGATGCTGATGTTTTTGTTGAACCAGCCGTCGTACCAGTGTACTATCAGGGGGGCGTACAGCAGCACTAGGAGTACCGCGATAGCTTCGGGCAGGATGTATCGCTTGAGAAGAATGTGAATTCTGCGCTGGATGTGCATGATTTGAGAACTTTTGAGATTGCTGCGCTGGAAAAGCAACGCGAAAGCAGTTTTGAACAGTTAGTTAAAGATTTGTTAATTTCCCGCTAACACGCTTTTAGCACCGCACCCTACTGCTGGAAACACCCTCAGCATAACTTTTGGAATTAGCAATTCAACGATCGCCCGATCGCCCGAACAACTTGCTCGATCTGAGTATTACTCAATCCGGGATACATTGGCAATGATAAAATCTGTTCGCACAGGGTTTCTGTATGGGGGAAGTCGCCCCGATTGCCTAAGTTTTGGTAGGCGGGTTGCAGGTGGCAAGGTACGGGATAGTGTATGCCTGTTTGAATGCCATCTCGGGCGAGTTTTTCCTGAAGGGTGTTGCGGTCGATCCTCTTCGAGGGCTTCGCTAACGGGCTTTTTTCAGTAACTCTAATCACATATAGGTGATAAATGTGACCGCTGCTGCTGCGGTTGGCGATCGGTACAATGCCTTTTTGTTTGAGAGGTTCTAGTAAAGTATTGTAGTGTTGGGCGGCCTCATTGCGATCGCGATTCCATTTTTCCAAGTAAGGCAATTTAACATTGAGCACGGCGGCTTGCAAATTGTCCAGGCGGCTGTTGGTGCCGATTTCTGTGTGTAAATATTTGCTTGGTGCTCCGTAATTGCGGAGAGTTCGCATTTTTTCTGCGAGCTCTGCATCGTTAGTAATTAACATCCCGCCGTCGCCAAAACAGCCGAGATTTTTGCTGGGATAAAAGCTGAATGCTGCTGCTTTACCAAAAGAACCGGCGCGGTATCCTTCTCTTTCGGCTAAATGCGCTTGGGCGGCATCTTCAAATATTATTAGATCGCGGCGGTTAGCCAAATCTAAAACTTGTGCAGGCGACACCATTTGACCGTATAAATGCACCGGAATAATTGCTTTGGTTTTTGAGGTAATAGCTGTTTCGGCTGCTGTGAGGTCGATCAGAGCGGTTTCAGGGTCGCAATCTACGAGAATAGGTACAGCCTTCGCTTGGAGGACGCCAATTACCGTAGCGATAAAGGTGTTGGCCGGGATGATAACTTCGTCCCCTGGCTGAATGCCGCAAGCTTGGAGTCCCAGGGCGATCGCATCTGTTCCGCAAGCCACTCCTACCCCGTATTTTACTCCCGAAGCGGCAGCAAATGATGTTTCAAATTCGGTCAGTGCTTGACCTAAAATAAAGTCTCCCCGCTGGATGATTTCTCGAATTACTTGTTCTATTTCAGTTTGAATTGGCTGGTGTTGCAGGGAGAGATTTACAAAGGGCACTTGCGGCGGGCGTCTACTCATACATCTGAGGGATACGAATTATTTATATTAACATTTAAGTGCAGATATATTTTATTTTTTTTTACCGCAGAGGGCGCAGAGAGCGCAGAGGAAAAGAGGAATACACGAGAAAGCCGATCGCACTTTTCTGGAGCTGTCAATTAAATTAAGGTTTTTCGGTAATATAGAATCAGATAATTTGAGCGCAAGGGAAATCATGGAATACAAAAAACTCGGCGACAGCGACTTATTAGTATCTGAAATATGTTTGGGTACGATGACTTACGGCCAGCAGAACACGGTTGCAGAAGCGGCTCAACAGCTCGATTTTGCGATCGATAGAGGCATCAACTTTATCGATACCGCAGAAATGTATCCCGTCCCCGGAAAACCGGAAACTCAGGGCAAAACAGAGGAATATATCGGGGAATGGTTGGCGAAACAACAGCGGGATAAAGTCATTATAGCGACTAAAGTAGCTGGGCGAAGCACTCGATTAAAGTGGATTCGGGAAGGGAAAAATCAGATCGATCGCCCAAATGTCGAAAAAGCCCTGAATGACAGCCTGAAACGCCTGCAAACTGACTATATCGACCTCTATCAGATCCACTGGCCCGATCGCTACGTGCCGCTATTTGGCGCGCCGGATTACGACATCGCCCAAGAGCACGAAACTGTGCCGATTCTAGAACAATTAGAGGTATTTGCTGACTTAATTAAAGCTGGAAAAATCCGCTATTTGGGTTTGAGCAACGAGACGCCTTGGGGAGTTTGCGAGTTTTGTGAATTAGCCGAAAAACACGGTTTGCCGAAAGTTGTTTCGATTCAGAATGCGTTCAGTTTGAGCAATCGGACTTTTCACATGAATTTGGCAGAAACTTGCCGCTTTAAAAATGTGGGATTGATGGCTTACAGTCCTTTGGGATTCGGAATTTTAACGGGTAAATACTTGAATGGAATACCGGAAAATTCGCGGCTGGCTTTGTTTGCGGGATTCGGCCAGCGTTACGATAAAACTAATCTCAATGATGCGGTGAAAGCCTATGTTGAGATTGCTGCGAAATACAATTTGACTCCGGCTAAGATGGCTTTGGCTTATGTGCGATCGCGCTGGTTTGTTACGAGCACAATTATCGGCGCAACCAGTCTCGAACAGTTGGAGGAAAATCTCGGTAGTTTGGAGTTGAAGTTGGATCGGGAGATTGTTTCGGAAATCGATGCGGTGCACGCTAAGTATCCGAATCCCACGCCGTAAGTTTATTAGTAGGTTGGGTTGAGGTAAGGAACCCTAGGTTTCACTTCGCCCAACTTACCTCTTTTCTAATATCATGTATGTTGTCCAAATCAATAAAATAGAGAAGTGGCAGAAATTGTCGAACAGTTTATAATAGATTCAAGCAGAGAAGTTGGGAGCGGTTGTGAATGGATAGGTAGCGGAACTGAACCGCAGTGGAACAATTCTAAATCAATGAAAGCCTACGATCATATTGCTCGCCATCATGGGCCTAAACTGAAAGCCAACAGATTGATCGGAAGAGCAGCAAGCACTAACGATGACCAAGGACAATGGCTAGATGCAGAGGATTGGATCGTAGCCGAGCAATTAGTACCCAAATATCGAGGAGAATACATTATTGATTTTCATCGTCCTATAGGTAGAGTTTACCATCCCGATCTCAGGATAACTCAAAACGTCACTCGCGCTTTTATTCAAAGGGATTTTGATGGAACTCTCAATAGTGGTTATCCTATAGCTGAGGGTGTCAGTCTGCGGCAATTAAATAGGAGTAGCAGCCATGAATAGCAGTCAGAAATTTAATTTTCAACTAGCAGAACGTTTCTTAGAAGATTGGGCAGATCCTCCCGAAGATCCATTAGGAGAGCTTTCTCGTTTTGAAATGGGATGGCGATGTTTCTGCTTTGAACACAACCATAAAGTTTTTATAGAAATAGGTGACGCTCAAAAAGAGGTATTTTTAGATCCCGATATTTGTATGATGATTGAAAGTAACTTTCCCCAAGAAATTGCTAAGCTATCACAAGGTCAAAAAATAGTAATAACTTTTCCTGAGAGTTGGTTTATTATTACGTTGCTACCCACAGACGATCGCATTAGCTGTACTTTGACCAAGTTTGGAACTACTGGCTGGGAAAAGCATTTTGAGTTCGATCGCACTCAAGTATTAAATACCCTCAGAGGTTTTCTTCAGGAAGTGATGCAGCTAGCTGTAGATAAGGGTTACATCACAGCCGAGGAGAAGGAGGAATTTATTAGTCCGGCTTTTGCTAGCAGTACGGATGCTGCGGTATTGAGCAAGTAGTTGGTTTGGGTGGTGTTTTGGGCGATCGCCCTTTTTGTTGTCAATGAATATTTTAACCTTGTTTAACATTCATTCCCAGCGCTGGGAAGGGCGCACTTTTTGTTGTCAATGAATATTTTAACCGCAGATGATGTACGGGCGAGACGCCCGTATCACAAATCATGTACGGGCGAGACGCCCGTACCACAATGAAAGAGGATGTTTTGGGCGATGGGTTCGGTTAAACTCACGGCATCGAATAACTGAAATTTGCTCATTCCTGTCTCCCAAATCGCTTGTTGACTTGGATAGTGTCGATCGGTAAGGGCGATCGTAAATAAAACTAACTTTTTTTAGTATTTTAAATATCAATCCTATTTTAGTATTTTAAATATCAATCATTTTAGTAAACATCTCAATTTAGTTTAGTAAACATCTCAATTTAGTTTAGTAAACATCTCAATTTAGTTTAGTAAATATCTCAATTTAGTTTAGTAAATATCTCAATTTCAATCCCTTATTCTTGAAAAAAAAATCCCCGACCCGGTTGATTTTCTAGATTCAATCTGTTATAAATAAAGTAGTAAAAACGAAAAAGGCCGCCTGAACTACAAATTCAGACAGAACCCTCGTTTTGGCTAGAAAACTCCAGGCGATTTAACCTCTTAACTTCAAACCACCAACAGCACACCTAACCACAAAATATATGTCCCAACATTTTAGCGCAAAAGATGGACAATTGTTTGCCAACCTTCCGCGGGCTGCGATCGCCCTCTCTGCTTTGGAGGAGTTAAATCCCGCTTGGGCAGAGTGTATCCGCAGCCTGCTTGAGGACATAGATGACGACTTGAAGCAGGAAAAATTTGAACTGCAACAGGAAATAAATCACTTGAAGCCGGAAAAGCTTAAACTGCAACAGGAAATAGGTGACTTGAGGCGCGAACTTGAGTCAAATTACTGCGATAACGATGGTTCACCAAACTGCAAACTGTCACGATCGCGAATATGTTACGGATAGACTAGGAATCTCATAGAAAGTACGATCGCCCTTTCCATCCATAAAAATAGGATAATGGTAAAAGGCGATCGCCCTTCACCTAAATGCTTAATTCGATCGCACTTTTTGCTGTTTTTCCTGCAAAAACTCGGCAAAATCGCAGACTTCAGCCACTAAATCTTCAGATAAATTATCCAAAACTGACTGTAAACGCGATCGAAGTCCCATCATTTCGCTAGCAGATTTTACTAATCGCAACTGATGCGGATAAACTGTTTCAACACCTATCGTTTCCATAAATGCCCCTGGTTCATCCTGAGTTGCAGGAATAAAATCTCCGTCAACTTCCGCTTTCACCCATCCGCCAAATAATTCTACTAAATAAGCTTCACCATTCTTGAAAACCTCAACAATTGTCCCGGCTGTTTGTGGCGGTGCAATCTCGCCATCAGCGAGGGCGATTTCTGCGGTTAAATTAACTGCATCGAATAATTGAAATTTGCTCATTGCTGTCCCTTCTTCAACCCGCGAAGGCGGGTTTTGTCTGTATAGACGCGGTTTCAACCGCCGGGTTTAATGCCCTAACAGCTTATCCCGCAAATGCTTGATCCGATCGCGCAATTTACCCGCCTCCTCAAACTCCAGCTTCTTCGCCGCCGCCTTCATCTGCGTTTCCAAGCGCCCGATCAACTGAGGAATCTCATCCAAAGATAACTCGTTTACCTGTTCGTAAACCTCCTCCAACTGCTGAGAGTTCAGCTTCCGCGACACGTCCAAAAACGCCAAAATCGCATTGGTAGATCGCTTTTTGGCGATCGGCTGCGGCGTAATCCCGTGCATCTTATTGTACGCTAGCTGAATTCCCCGGCGGCGATCGGTTTCGTCGATCGCCTTAACCATACTATCCGTCAAATTATCAGCATACAAAATAGCCTGTCCTTGGATGTGGCGCGCCGCCCTCCCAATCGTTTGAATCAACGAACGTCCCGATCGCAAAAACCCCTCTTTATCCGCATCCAAAATTACCACCAGCGACACTTCCGGCAAATCCAAACCTTCCCGCAGCAAGTTCACCCCAATCAATACATCAAACTTTCCATCCTGCAAATCTTGGATAATTTCGATCCGTTGAATCGACTGGATTTCCGAGTGCAAATACCGGACTCTAATCGCCCTTTCCTGCAAATATTCGGTTAAATCTTCCGCCATTCGCTTGGTTAAAGTCGTCACCAAAACTCGCTCGTCCCGACTTACTCTCTCCTTGATTTCCCCCAACAAATCGTCAATTTGTCCTTCAGTCGGACGTACAAATATCGTCGGATCGATTACTCCTGTCGGCCGGATCACCTGTTCGGCAACTCTGCCTTCAGAAATCTCGATTTCCCAATCCCCAGGCGTTGCAGACACAAATATGCACTGATTCTCTTTTGCCCAGAATTCCTCTGCTTTCAAAGGGCGGTTATCGGCCGCGCTCGGCAAGCGAAAACCGTGTTCGATTAAGACTTTTTTGCGCGCTTGGTCGCCGTTGTACATCCCCCGAATTTGCGGCACTGTGACGTGGGATTCATCTATCACCAACATCCAATCTTTCGGGAAATAATCGATCAAACATTCTGGCGGTTCCCCGGCATTTCTGCCTGCTAAATGGCGCGAATAATTCTCGACTCCGTTGCAGTAACCTACCTCGCGCAGCATTTCCAAATCGTAGCGGGTGCGCTGTTCTATCCGCTGAGCTTCTAATAGTTTCCCGTCTTTTTCAAATTCTGCCAGCCTGTCTTCTAATTCGAGTTCTATTCCTTGACAAGCTGCTTCTAATTTATCGTCGGCGGTGACAAAGTGGCGCGCTGGATAAATATTTAAAGCGGTTGTACTTTGGATAATTTTATTGGTTACGGGGTCAACGTAGCGGATGGCATCGATTTCGTCGCCGAAGAATTCGACGCGAATAATTCTATCTTCGTAGGCGGGGCCGATTTCCAAAACATCGCCTTTGACGCGAAATTTGCCTCTGCCTAAATCTATGTCGTTGCGGCTGTATTGGACGTTGACTAAATCTCGCAAAACTTGCCGCTGGTTGACTTCCATTCCCACTCGCAAAGGGATGGCAGCTTTTAGGTATTCGGCGGGCATTCCCAAACCGTAGATGCAGCTAATTGAGGCTACTACAATTACGTCGCGGCGTTCAAAGAGCGATCGCGTGGCTGAGTGGCGCAGCATATCGATTTCGTCGTTAATTGCTGCTGTCTTCTCAATGAAAGTATCGCTGACTGCGATGTATGCTTCAGGTTGGTAGTAGTCGTAATAACTAACAAAGTATTCGACTGCATTGTTGGGGAAAAAATTTCGCAGTTCGTTGCACAGTTGGGCTGCCAGGGTTTTGTTGTGTGCTAAGACTAAGGTGGGTCTGCCGATTTTTTCGATCGCCGAGGCAATGGTGAAGGTTTTGCCCGTACCTGTGGCGCCGAGTAAGGTTTGAAATCGATCGCCCGCTTCAATCCCTTTGACGAGTTGCTCGATCGCTAGCGGTTGGTCGCCCGTGGGCTGGAAGGGCGCTTGCAATTGAAAAGATGCTGCCGCAGTTACCATAGGAAAATGTAGCTATTACTAATAAATCTTAACAAAAATGCTCTGATTCTGCAATTTCGTTCAGAAAATAGTTAAACTTTGTAATATTATTTTAATCATCGGCCGAAATAGAAAGCAGAAAGCCCAGAAAATCAGTTGTCCGAACCCAGCAACCAACAGCAATAATCAACAGGAAAAAAAAATATGAGTCTCACCCCCAAAAATAAAGGCAATGCGATCGCCCGCCGCGGCAAAGCAAGTTCCAAAAACCAACCGACAGAAGCCGCCGAGGCAAAATCAGCGGGAATTCAACTTTATCAAGCGCCACACCTGCACGACAACCGCCCCGTGGGCCCAGACGATTTTACCATCAGCGAGACGATCTCGATGTCGGGGAATCGCCCGATCGGCACTAGCACCCTGCACATCAGCGAAACCTACGGGATTGTAGCTAACCGCCCGGTGGAATCCAGCGACTTTGAAGTGGTGGCGACAATGGGACGCCGCCCGATCGGCTCTAGCGCCATGCAAGTCAGCGAAATGTTCAGTATGTCCGGTGCGCGCCCTATTGCCGTCAGCACTCTTCACATTGATGAAGTTTACTCGACAATGGGCGGCAATCGTCCAATTGCCTCCAATGAAATTGACGACAGCTCGACCTTAATGGGATTCTTAGATTAATCAGTCATTAATCCTCAGTCATCAGTCATTAGTGTTTGACTGTTAGCTAATGACTAATGAAACAATGGTAGCCAAGTTACTCACGCTCGCGATTAAGCCATTGATATCGTGTCCGGTCAATTACCCGTAATAAAAACGGTTTGTAGTGAAGACTAAAGTCCTCAGATTATGATGACTTTAGTCCTCTTAACAGTTCGCCTTTCAGTTCAAGGACTAATGACTAATGACTGATGACTACTGACCAATGACTGATGACTACTGACGCTGATATTTACTCAGCAAAGCAGCAAATCGTTTGTAGTCCAAAGGCTTCCTCAAATACTCCGCCGCTCCCAATTCTAAACCCTGATTTTTGTCATCCAAAAAAGTCAACATAATCACTGGAATATTTGCCAAATCCGGGTCTGCTTTCAACGCCGACAGCACCGCCCAACCGTCCATACTCGGCATCATTACGTCCAGAGTAATCGCGTCCGGCAGCAACTCCTTGGCCAACTCCAGCCCCGCTTGACCGCTAGCCGACGATCGCACCCGAAATCCCTGCTTCGACAAGCAGCGGGAGATCAAATCCCGCGCGTCCGGATCGTCGTCAATCACCAGCACAGTAGCAGCATCGGGCAACTCTAGCGGTTGCGATCGCGCTTCTTCTTGCTTGGCTTGTTTCGCCGGAGTTGTCTCTAACTCCGGGGGAGACTCGGGCCCGATTTCTGCAATTTCTCGATCGCCCTGGGCTTCTTTCTGGCTTTCAACCGCAATCGGCAACCGGATCGTAAAAGTAGAACCGCGATCGAACTCGCTCTCCACCGAAATGTCCCCGCCCATCATCTGGCAAAACTTCCGGCTGATTGTCAGCCCCAAACCCGTACCCCCGTACCTGCGGGTAGTGGAATCGTCCGCTTGGGCGAAAGCTCCGAACAGCCTCGACACCTGATCGTCAGTCATGCCGATGCCGGTATCGGTGACTTGAAATACGATCTCCGGCTGTTGATACCGAGAACGAGAGCCCGATAGTTCCGAGGAACTCTCCGGCAAAACTTCCCCTTCTTCCTTCCAAACATTAATCGCAATTTTTCCTCGATCGGTAAACTTAGCAGCATTGCTCGCCAAATTTAACAGCGCTTGCCGCAGCTTCGACGAATCCGAGTAGATCGTGCCAATATTTCGATCGCAATTAACGCTCAAAGTGTTGCCATTTTTCCCTACCAGCGGTTGAACAGTAGTCACAACCTGCTCGACCAAACTCAACACCTCAAAAGTCTCCAAGTAAAGAGTCATCTTTCCGGCTTCAATTTTAGAAATATCCAGGATGTCACTAATAATAGTCAGCAACTGCTTGCCTGCCATATTAATGCTTGTCAAATCCATCACAAACTCTTCTTCGCCCAGTTCGACCGCCTCTTCTTGTAGCAGCTCGCTGTAGCCGATAATCGCATTCAAAGGCGTCCGCAATTCGTGAGTCATATTTGCCAAAAAAGTGCTTTTCGCCCGGTTGGCAGCTTCCGCAGCATTCTTAGCGACTTCCAATTCCTCCGATCGTTCCTCTAACTGCCGCTGCCGCACTTCCAAACCCTTGAGCAAACTGCTAATTTGCTGGGCCATTGTATTGAGAGTAGAAGATAGCACGCCGATCGCATCATTAGAAACCACAGGCGATCGAGCCGTCAAATCACCGCTCGCCATCAGTTGGGCAGTTTCGCGCAGCAAACCGAGATTCCGAATAATTGCCGACACCGACACAAAAGAAACTATCCCGGCGATCGAACTCAAAACCCAAGCAGCCATCAACAAATGCTGAGTGCGGCGAGCCGCAAAGAGAGTCCGATCGACCAGCACCGCCATTGCTTCGTCGGGAATCCTCCCAGCCACCGCCGAGGCTGAGTCTATCGCCAGCAAATAGTTTTTCATCTCCACAGAACCCATCCACCCGACACCCACCGCCATCCAAGTTATCAGCACCAAGATCGCAAACAGCCCGATCAAAGAAGCCCGAGTTCCCACAGAAATCTGCCTCGGAGCAAGCGCCGCCGCCCAAGGATAAGCTTTCAGAAAAGGATCGGGCTGCACCGGCGCGCCCGAATTCCAAATCTCCTCAATTTGACCGTCCGACCGCACCTTGCCAATCCGCACTGTTTTCCAGATATGCTGCGTTTGGGCATCTATTTTTACCCGGCCCGAAGGCGCTGCAAACTCCATATTTTTAGCAGCCGCCCTGACTTTCACCGCATCTGTCGAACCAGCTTTTTCTACAGCTTGCTTCCACAGGTAAACGCCCAAATAAGCCGCTTCGATCGGGTCGTCCGTCACTCTATTTTCCCCGTATCGCGCTTTATAAGCCTTGACAAATTTCCGATTTTCTGCTGTATCCACCGTTTGAAAATAGTTCCAAACCACCAAATGTCCGGCAATATTGGACGGCCCGATCGCCCGCACTTCCTCTTCTGCTACGCTGACCGACATCACGGGCAAATCCTGCGGTTTCAACCCAGCTTCCCGCAACTTTTGGAAAAAAGCCACATTGCTGTCGCCGTTGAGAGTATTGAGAATAGCATCCGGTTTCACTGCTAAAATATGGGCGATCGCCTCGTCAACGTCCCTAGAACCCAGCGGCAGATACACTTCCCCTGCCAACTCTCCCCCGAGTGCCGCCAGTTGAGCTTTCACGATCCGATTTGCCGTCCGGGGAAAAATATAATCCGAACCCAACAGGAAAATTTTCCGCTTGCCCTGAGCCAGCAAGTAATTCACCCCAGGTACAATTTGCTGGTTCGGAGCAGCACCAGTATAGAAAATATTCGGAGACTGTTCTAACCCTTCATACTGCACCGGATAAAACAGCAGCCCGCTGCCCTGTTCCAAAGCCGGCAGTACAGCTTTGCGGCTCGCCGAAGTCCAACAGCCAAATACCACCGCCACCTGCGATTCTAGGAGCAATTGCCTCGCTTTTTGAGCAAAAGTCTGCAAATCGCTGGCTCCATCTTCTATCACCGCTTCCAAGGGGCGTCCGAGCACCCCTCCCGCGGCATTAATTTCCTCAACAGCCAACAGCGTCGCATCTTTCACAGAAATTTCGCTGATGGACATCGTGCCCGTCAGCGAATGCAACACGCCTATTTTGATCGGCTGACCAGTCCTACCTGCTTCGAGGGGGTTACTGCTGCTTGCTCCCATAGAGTTTGAGATATTTTTTACTAATAACAGAAATTTTAGTTTAATCCTGCGGGAAGTTAGCCTCAAGGCTAACTCTTGTTTAACAGATTATTTCAGCCGATCGCCACAAAACTTGCCAATTACCGCAGCCTGTCGGCGGCGCTCAAACAAAATTCCAGCCTTGACTTAAGCCTGCACTAAGCATCGGACCATCGTCCCGGGTAAAAAATTCTGCCCTCCGACACGCACAACTCTCCGTAAATTCCCCGAACGATCCCCAGCTCATCTAAATTTTACGGTTCCTGTGCGCCGGAATCCGAAGAAAGTCAATCGATTTTAGATTTTAGATTTTAGATTTTAGATTAAAGAATTGAATCAAGCGACCCCACGGATGAATTCGGGGGGCAAGTTTCATCGGATACAGATTTTTTATTTCTGGACGGATGAATCTGGGGGCTTGTATTCTGGATGCGGGAATTGTCAATATTTGATGGAATCCAGGCGAGGTAGACTGCTTTCGCCGCCCCAAAATACAATTGAGATTGCCCAAAAGCTCATCAATAATCGTCAAATATTTCCCAACTCTATCTCCCTTGAGGCAGAGGGAAATCTCCGTAATTTCCCTTAAAATCGAATTAAGGTTAAGTCTGAAGTAGCCTTGTTAAAAATAAATTTTGCAAAGAATAGGGTGAAAAACTAATGAATATTGAAGACACCGGGACTCCGACGCTCAAAGGTATTGAAGTTACGCTACCAAAATCCCGGGAAAAATTGCTCGGCGAAGAAACAGAAAAAGCCCTCGGTCAGCAGAAACAAGAAAATGCTCAAACTATGCGTGCTGTCGAACAGTTGAAAGAAGAGCTTCAGCACAGAATAGAAGAAGAATGTCATCACAAGTTAGATTAAGAATAATCTAATTTTTATCGGTGCGGGTAAGATTCGGTCTTGCTCGCACCTGTCTTTTTGAAGAATAAACAATCAGAAAAAAAGCAATAAAAACTTACGCTTTGAATTATTTTTGATAAAAAAAAACAGTTCGGGACGCAAGGTCGAGGATTTACCAGCATTTTCGCAGAAATACTTCTTTGCCGCCCGCTGAAACGGTAAAACTCCGATAACTGCCGCCGCCGTCCATCCCGGCTAAAAAAGAGTTTTTTCCTATTCCTTATGCCCTATTCCCTATTCGCGACTTCGGTTAAATCTGTCAAACAATCTTTTCCCTAACTTCCCGCTTTCTTCCTACAGGTAGAGTGCAACCGGACTGGTTGTTCTTTATGATGAATTTAAGTAGAAAATGTAAAACTCAATACAAACAAGGAGAAATCTATGAGCGTTGATGATAGAGCAAAGGCAACTGGCAAAAACATCGAAGGTGCTGCTCAAGAAGCCCTAGGCAATGTTACTGGTGACCCGAAGGATAAAGCAGAAGGCAAAGCCAAGCAAAAGCAAGCAGAAGCCGGTCACGCGATCGAAGATGTCAAAGATGAGATCAAAAAGAAACTAGACTGAGCCTAATCCTAATTGAGAGGGTCTATAAACCAGACCCTCTCAAGTATTCAAATTGTTGTCAAAACGGAGGAAAAAAAAGTGAGTTTATTGCAGCAGAGTCGCAAAATAATTGCGGGCTTACTCTTGGTGATGATGCTGGTCGTTACCACTGCCTGCGCGCCCAGCGTTTCAGCCCAAAAACCGAGCAACGCACCTGTAGCAATCGGTGGCTCTCAGGGCTATTACGCGCAGCTAGAACGCGGCAACACCGCAGCAGGTCAAGATTTTGGTCAATGGGTAACAAAGACTGCTCAGGGCCTGGTTCAGGATGCTTACGTGCGCGACAATAACAAATTGGGAGTTGTAATTACCCCGCAAGTCCGCCCTGCTGAAGTCAAAGATTTGGCGAAATCTTTAGCCCAAGGTTTTCACCGCAATTTCCCGAATCAGGATCTAAGTGTTTTGGTTTATGCTCCTGACAAAAAACTGATTTTGACCGCTAAGTACGACCAGCAATCAAATCAGATTGAATACAAGTCTTGACCTGCTGAAAAAGCTTAATTTTTGTGGCGGTGGCGGTTTTTTAATATTTCGCAGTTGTTTGAAGGCGAAGCCATCTCAATTTGAGACTGAAATGTTGTGTAGATTGGGAAATAATTACAATGAGTAGCAGCGATAATTACAAACGTCAAATCATGAGCGATTTGGCAAGCGGCGATCGAGAAATGATGCCGGAAACAACCGGTGAAGAATACGAAAATTTTGACGATTTTGCTCAGAGAACTTCGCCGCAGGAGCGCAAACAATTATTCGGGCGCTCTCTGAATCACGATTCTTTGCCCCCGGCACAGTTGGAACCGGAATTGCAAAAGGCGATCGCCCAAATTAAGCCCAACGAACGCGACGATGTAGCGCGGGAATTCTTCAAGCAGTTGGGCAAGAGAGGATTGGACGATCGCCAATTGGAAAAGCAGCTAGGACTTTCTACCCACCACGCCAGCCGCATGAATGCTGACGATGTTAGCAAGCTGGCCTCGTTTACCTATCACAATCACCCGGATATTTTCCGAGACGTGCTGGCCGAACAGCCGAGTTTGATGAAGTTTTTGGGCAATCCAGTCGTTGCGGGTATTGTGGGAATAGTTGCTGCTAAATGGCTCAACAACCGCAAATAGTCGAGCAAAAACTTGCACTCTTGAGAGCAAATCTTTTTGATGGCAATTAGATCGATTCCGGCTGCGCCGGAACGATATAGAAGACGCGGCAGTGCCGTTTCCCTGCAATGAATCGCAGTAGGGAAA
>JAUBOG010000379.1:0-6708 GCA_036700105.1 Microcoleus occultus BM001215583 | reverse complement strand
CCCCTTACTAAGGGGGGGTTGGGGGGGTAATTCTTGTTCCACTTCGCTAAGGGGGAGTTCCTCTCTTAGCCCTCCCTTACTAAGGGGGGGGTGGGGGGGTGTATTGCTAGCAGCGAGGCGACAGCCTCCCAGTAAAGCGGGGACAACATTGTCGGGATGTCCTTCAAGTTCGATCGCCAATTGCATCACTTCCGCCTGACTCAAAGGCTTTCCGGCTAATTCATTTGCACCGACTAACCCGCCGATAATAGCTGTGGCGGAACTTCCCAAACCTCTAGCAAGGGGCACTTGCATATCTATGTGTATGGCGACGGGTGGCGGCGATCGATCGAGGCGATCGTACAAAGTGACAAATGCTACATAGGCGAGATTGCTTTCATCTGTCTTGACTTTAGCCGCTTCTGCGCCCGTAACTGTAATTTTTAGTTTCTCGGTTGTAGAGGGTTCGAGTCGTGAGAATTGGAAGGAGTTGTAGAGGCTTAAAGCGGCGCCGATGCAGTCGAATCCGGGGCCTAAGTTGGCGGTTGTGGCGGGTACGGTGACGGTGACGGTGGAGGTTGCGGGCATTTTTTGAATAATGGATTTGGAATTTTTAACCGCAGATGTAGGCGGATGAACGCGGATGAACGCAGATAGAAGAATACTATACCATGTTTGCACAATCAATTTATTTTTGCAGTCTTTGAAGATGCTTCAGGGCATCTTGATAATCGTTTGTATTGCCGGATTTTTGATAGAGTTCGGCGGCTTTTTGATAATCGGCGATCGCCCCCGGTTTGTCTTCTAACAAGTAGCGGACTTTGGCGCGGTTGTAGTAGGCGTCGCTGTAATTCGGGTCGATTTCAATGGCGCGATCGAAGTCTGCTTTGGCTGCTGGGTAATCTTTGAGATGGCGGCCGCGGATGATGCCCAGTTTGTTGTGGGCTTTGGCGTAGTTGGGGTTGAGGCGGATGGCTTCTGTGTAATCGGCGATCGCCCCTGGAATGTCTCCCGCCTCAGACTTGGCTAAACCGCTATTGAATAAGTCTTCAGCGCCATTTTGAACAATAATTACTATTTTTGGGGATTGCGCTGAAACATTCACAGGGAATATGCCCCAGCAACCGATGATTCCGGCAATGACAATTTGCTGTATTTTCATTTAAAGTTATTGAGGGATTTCACAACATCTCATACAAATTTTTCCAGGTTTGGTTTGCAGCATCGGATTTCAGTCCTCTGTTTATCTTTTAGTCAATCGGGACTAAAGTCCTGACTGCAAACCATGAGATTACTTCAAAACAGTTTTAGAAGCAATGCGAGTTTTCTTGCGATCGGCTTCACTCAATTGTTCGCCGGATTGCAGGCGAGTCGCAGAAGTTTGCAGCACGGTGGCGGCACTTTTATCGCCCATTTGCAGGGCAGTTTTAGCGGCTGTTTGCAGCATCGTCGCTGCACCGGCCCGATCGCCCTGCTGCAATCTAGTTTCGGCTAGTTGAGTTTGACGGTATTTAGCCAAAGCTAAAATGTGCTGCTGCACCATCGGGTTAAGTGCCGGCTGATAAACTTTCAGGATATTAGCAGAAACTGCAACGGGATCGGAGAGCAAACCTGCACCCACACTCGGATCGTCGTAGCGAATTTGCAATTGCCCGATCGCCTGCGTGCCTTCGGACAACTGTCCAATATAAATATTAGCCAAAACTACTCGCTCTACATCCTTCATTAAATCTCCCAAACGCACCATAAACCGATCGCCCTCTTGCTGCACCGGTAATTCGATCGTATCTGGGGCAACTTGGGCGATCGGTTTTAGTTCGGCTAACCGCACTTTTGGCATCAGCGAAAATAGCAAATAAGCATTAGTCAAACCTACGCCTTGGATGCGGGTAAACAGCTTGCCAAACTCATCAACCGCATCTTCTGGACGCTGGATGTGAGCCAGAGCACCGCCGCCGGCATCAGCAATTTTCTCCAAAATATCTTGGTTCCAGTTATCGCCAAATCCCAGAGAATTTAAAGTCATGTTATACTCGGCAGCCAGTTTCGCCAGCTTCAAACAGCGGCTGTCGTCGCCGTGTTCGTTTTCGCCGTCAGTCAGCAGAAATGCCTGAGATATCGCTTCTTTTTTGCCTTTCCCCAACTCTTCAATACCTAATTTAATGCCCTCATCAATTGCTGTGCCGCCTGCAGGACGCAATTGCTCGATTTGCCGTTTAATGTTAGCTGGGTCTCCTACAATTTGATTGGGGACGAGGACTTTGGCTTTGTGGTCGAAAGCCACCGCGCAAAAGCGATCCCCGGGCTTCAGGCGATCGAGCAAACGTCCGGCGGCTTGTTTGACGGTTTCCAAGGGGCGTCCGCCCATCGAGCCGCTGTGGTCGAGAATCAGGCACAGGTTTAAGGGTACGCTCTCGTCGATCGAGCTTGCTGTCGCAGACACCGAAATCGCTAGCTGGCGCTGCGTCGAGGGCGCGGCAGCATCAAGGTTAGGGTCGTTTAAGACCGGAAGCAAACTAACTTTCATGCGGGATACCTAAAGATTGCGTTACTATTTCTTTAAGAATAACTCCATGAGTTCAGGCAACATTTCGGTTGTCAAAAACCCAATTCTGTCGGGGAAAGGCACAAACTCTGCCCTGCTTTCCTCGTGCCACCAAGCTGAGTACAGCTATGGTGGGTGTCCCCAGGCAAGAACAAAGATGAACACACCCATTAAAGCCGTGCAATCGCAATACTACGGGGAGGGCAACTCTCGGACTCCCCCTCCCGATTTACCTTCCCTGTTGCTGAAGGAGCGGATCGTTTATCTGGGTATGCCTCTGGTGCCTGCGGTAACAGAACTGATTATCGCTGAACTGCTGTTCTTGCAGTACGAAGACCCAGAGAAGCCGATCAAAATCTATATCAACTCGACAGGCACTTCTGGTTACAGCGGCGAACCGGTCGGCTTTGAAACGGAAGCTTTTGCGATCTGCGACACGATCAGGTACATTAAGCCGCCCGTGCATACTATTTGCCTCGGTTCGGCAATGGGGATGTCTGCGATGCTGTTAGCGGCTGGTACAAAGGGCTTTCGGGCGAGTTTGCCCCACGCTTCGATTGTGTTGCACCAACCCAAGGCTTACACGCGGGGTCAAGCAAGCGACATTCAAATTCGAGCTAAGGAAGTGCTGGCAAATAAAGCGACGATGCTCGAGATTTTTGCAAGCTGTACCGGTCAGCCGATCGAAAAGATTACTAAAGATATGGATCGGTTGCTGTACCTGACGCCCCAGGAAGCTAAAGAATACGGTTTGATCGATCGGGTTCTTGAAAGTTCCGAAGAATTGGCGAAACCGCTGGCTGCGGGAGTCATCTAACTGGCCTGCGCAGGGAATGGGGAATGGGGAATGGGTAATGCGGCATGAGTAAGAATTAAGGGTTAATGGCTAGTAGTTTCTACCCCGATCAGTTATTCAACAGTCTTTTTATGACTGACAATTCCCAATTACCGATTCCCAATTACCAATGCCCGATGCCCGATGCTTTTAGGCCCGATGCCCGATGTCCAATTCCCTTTTTCCCAATTACCAACTAAACGGAGTTCCGAATTATGCCTATAGGTGTGCCAAGAGTTCCCTACAAAATGCCGGGGGGTTATGATACTCAGTGGATTAATATCTACGATCGGCTTTACCGGGAACGGATTATTTTCTTGGGCAAAGACATTGACGATGAAATTGCCAATCAAATCATCGCCGTGATGCTCTATCTCGATTCGGAAGATTCAGGTAAGGATATCATTTTGTACATCAATTCCCCCGGCGGGATGGTGTCGGCAGGCATGGCTATTTTTGATACCATGCAGCACATTAAATCGGACGTAGTGACGATTTGTGTCGGCTTGGCGGCTTCGATGGGTTCTTTCCTGCTAGCTGCGGGTACGAAGGGAAAACGGTTAGCTTTGCCTCACTCGCGAATTATGATTCACCAGCCTTCTGGGGGAACGCGGGGACAAGCAACGGATATTCAGATTGAGGCGAAAGAGATTCTGCGACTGCGCCACCAACTCAATAATATCTACGCTAACAATACTGGCAAGCCGATCGAGAAAATCGAAAAGGACATGGATCGCGACTATTTCATGTCCGCTGAGGAAGCCAAGGAATACGGCTTGATTGACAGAGTTGTGGAAGAGCGCCCGTAACTCTCTCTCTGGAATAAAGTAATCCCCATCCTGGTTTGCAGGGTGGGGATTCAGCTTTACTAGCCAGTTGTCAATGTCTGTGATATTCGAGGAGAAAAGGGAGGATAGGATTAGACGATCGGGGAATAGGGAATTGAAATATAGAATTTAAATGCAGTACAGCTCGATCCGAAACATAGGAACCACCAAGCCAGTTAGGATATTTTAAATTGCTAAAATCATTGTGCTTGCTGCATTTTGACATCTAGAAAGATTCCGGCTTCCTGCTTTGTACCTGCTCGCACAGTCGAAGGGTATTCTTCCTTCTTCCTTCAACATCTGCTATATCTAGAAAGCCTCGGTGAGAATCGAAAATTTATTGACAGAGGCTTTCGGGCTGCAGACGGGCGAAAGGACTTGTCTGGTTAAATATTTAGATTATAATGAGTCGTCATCAATATTAGCAGGATTTTACCATCTGCACAGAGATGGATACAGCAAGTTACTATCGGGAATTAGGTCTGAGGTCGGGAGCGAGTCTGTCGCAGGTGAAAGCGTCTTATCGGCGGCTGGCGCGGCAGTATCATCCTGATGTCAATCCGGGAGACGACCAAGCTAAGAATAAGTTTATCGCGATTACTGAGGCTTATAAGTTCCTCTTGACCGTGGCGGCGCCAGATGTTGCGGGGGAGGCGAAAACACCTGGGGCGAAGCCGACAAATCAGGCCGTGCCCTCTGGGCCGCCTGTAGCTAAGGTGACTCGAAAAGAGCCTGCGGCTCAATCTAAGGCAGATTTATCGGCTGCAGAAGAAAAGTTGAAGAAAGATGCTTATATTGAGCTGCAACAGTTGCTGAAATATCAGAGGTTTCCGAGGGCGATCGCCTTGATTGAAGGTTTGGGGCAGCGGATGCCCGAAGATGCGGAGGTGCGCCAGTGGCAGGCGATCGCCTATCAGCGCTGGGGACGGCATTTGATCGGGGAAAAGCAGGTGGATAAGGCGAGAATTTATTTGAAAAAGGCTGTGAAAACTGACCCTCACAATCGGGCTTTGTGGGCGGAAGTTGAGCGGGATTTTCGCAGGTTGGAACAGATTTATTGATTGGGGAATCGGGAATCGGGAATTGCTAATGGGGAATTGTTACTTCGGTTCTGTGCAGGTAATCGAAAGACTATATTGTATGGTATCAATTTGTAGAGTTCCTCACTGTGAGATGAGAAATGAAATTTGCTGATTGTAGATGGGGATGCACCTTGCTATTTTTTACACTCGGCAATTCCGATCTGATATCATAGAATTATTGAGTTGAAAAACCAGAGATGATTGCCACACCATCCACCGAACCAACACTGACAGATGTAATCGAAAAATTAGACGGCCTATCAAGCCGTGTTGATACTCTATCAAGCCGTGTTGATACTCTATCAAGCCGTGTAGACAACCTAGCGACTGATGTCGAAAAGTTCAACGATCGATTTTCCAACTACCAGCAAGCGACTCAGTGGGTTGTGCAGCTTGCTTTTACTCTGATTGCTAGTGCCACTATCACGGTGATTGTTACTTCGGTTCTGCGGCGGTAATTAAAAGCTCTATATTTTTGAGTTTTTCTAAAATAACTCGGGTATTTTCAGGTCGGTTTTCTGGTAGCGGTTCGATCAATTCGTCGATCGAGCTTACAAACAACTCGTCAACACCTGCAGCCTGATTTCTCCAATTTATTTTACCAGTTTTTGCATTAACCGGAAAGTCGATCGGTTGTAAACCCGTTAATAAATGTACAAAAGTACGGCCCAAAGCGAAAAAGTCCGATCGCGCTTCAGCTTTACCTGCAAGTTGTTCCGGCGCGCAGTATCCCGCAGAACCTGCAGGTGCCGTATCAATCCCCGCTTCTGTTGCAGCCCCAAAGTCAATTAATCTCAATTTTCCATCGGCTGCAAGCATCAGATTCGATGGCTTAATATCCCGATGCACTAAATGATATTTGTGGATTTCCTGCAAAATATGAAGCAGTTGCTGCAGCCAATCAAAAGCTAATGCTTGAGAAACGCAGTGGTTTTTAGCTAAGAATTCTGCCAAGTTTTCGCCGCTAATTTTTTCCATCACCAAACAAGACAATTTCTGCCAATTATGGACTAGTTTAATTGGAAAATAACCGTCTGGTTCGACTTGCGGAACTAATCCCCTTCCCGCCAGCCAAATCAAAACTCGCGCTTCTTGCTGGAACAAGCGAACCGAATCGGGATTGTGAGTGTGTTTCAATACTTTTAAAACTTTGACAGTTCCCCATTCGTTTTCCCCTGTGCCCAAATCTTCGACTTCAAAGATGTCTGCGGGGCGTGCGGGATTGGGCGATCGCACTGGTTTGAGGATGCGGTAGCGATCGGCAATTAGCAAAGCCGTGCCGCAAGCCAGACAATTTTGAGCAGCAGCAGGGTTTTCGCGTTGTTCGCATTGAGGATTTATGCAGTAACTCATCGCTATAGATCCGTCCAAAACTGACAATTCCCGCATCCAGGATACCCGCCACGTGATTCATCCGTCCAGAAATAAAAAACCTGTATC
>JAUBOG010000378.1:0-6714 GCA_036700105.1 Microcoleus occultus BM001215583 | reverse complement strand
GTCCTACTTTCAACTCTCAACTGTAAGGTGCGTGGCTACTAGATGGTCTGTTAATGTTTGGAATGGTTGGTAGCGACGCACCCTACAGCTTACCCGAAACTGAGGGCGAGATCCTCCCCTGTGCCAAAATCAGTAAACGGGCGTATTTCTGGTTCATGGAATGCTAAAACAATATCTTGTTTAGGCACTCCCAATTCGACGAGTTGGTTGGCAATTCCGATTTCAGTACCGTCATGCTGAATCCAAATTTTTCCACCCTTGATGTCAAGATGCAAAATACAGCCAAAACTGCGTTTATTTCCACGCCAACCAACATACAGCAGTTGATAATGATCTTGCTCAGTATCGAAAAGAGTTTGCACTTCATATTCTTGGGCGTTGCGTTGTTGTCTCGAAGCACGCTTTTGCCGTTCAGAAAGCAGACGACGAATGTATTGCCGATATTGTTCTACAGCCATTGAACAATAACCTCCTGTTGTACATCATAAATCATCAATCGTAGTTGATATCGCCCAACCGCTGCCACAATAAACCGCCGTTGAAAGAAAGTTTCATAAACTGGCACTCGCACCGCTAGGTAGAGTAGACGATCGGGTTCAATAATTTCAAGTGCATCGCGATAATTAAGGAATTGTCCCAATGCAGTATGAAAATCTGAAACATTGGATGTGCTGATGAAACTTTTAACTTCAACAGCAATTTTCTGATGTTCTCGCTGGGCCGCTAACAATTGTTCCGCAGCTAAATCAATCTCGAAATCTACATCATCAACATTAATTTCATAGGGGTCATCCGTAATCTGCCAACCTTCCTTTTCTAAAGCAATCTTAACAACACCATGAAACCGATCTTTTGCCATATAAAGTTTTTAGTGGCGGATAAATACTCATCTTGCAAGCATTTCTGCTTGACAGGCCCGAGAACTTACTACTGAATATTATAACCTACATTTCGCGCTCGCCAATAGTTTACAAACCGGATATCGGCACAAATTCATAACCGTAACTGGTGCGATTTCCCGGTTTAACAGTTACTAACTGAACTGCTCGATTGCGATCGCCCGAAGGCAAAAAGCGAATCGGCCCCGATGCTCCCGCTGCGGCAAAATCCGACGCCGATAAAGCTTGTTGAATGCCTGTACGAGTCGGATTGCGCCCTAAACCGGCAATTAGCGCGATCGCCGCGTCGTAGGCTAAAGCTGTGCGCCAACTTACTTCTGCATTCCACAGTTGTTTGGACGTTTGGGGAAAGTTTGACTGCGGATCTGCGAGAATGTGCCAAGGAACTGCCAGCACCATATCTGTTGCTGCTGCGCCGCCGATTTGCAGCATTTTGGCACTGTAAGCGCCGTCTCCTGCTAGTAAGTGCAGCCGTTTGGCGTTGACTTGCACTACTTGCAAAGCTTGGTCGATCGTGGCTGAATTGGATGCTAGCATGATGACTTGCGCTCCTTGGTCGATCGCGCTTTTGACGCTTTCAGCAGCATTAAAATTAGGATTGGCAAAATCAAATTCCGATACTATTTGCCCTCCATCTCCGTAAACAGCAGTAGTGAATTCATCTTTTAAAGATTTGCTGTAACTGCTGGCAGAATTGAAAAAAACAGCAGCTTTTTGCTTTTGCAATTTTGTTAGCATATAGCGGGATAGAGCATTAGCCGCAAACCGATCGCTCGGCACTGTCCGAAATATATTGCTGCCAACTCCTGAAAGCTGCACTGATGTACTTGTGGGAGAAATTGCTACTAATTGATTTTGCTGGTAAATCTTGCTGGCTGCTAGCGTTGTATCCGATCCAAAATGCCCGATTACTCCTAAAATTTCCGAGTTATTTGCTAAAGCACTGGCAATTTGCAAGGCAATTTCTGGCTTGTTGTCGTCGTTAGCAATTAGCACTTTTAATGGAGTACCGCTAATCCCGCCGCTTTGGTTGATTTCATTTTGAGCTTGAGCGACGCCCCGCAGAATTTCTAAAGCGGCATTGAGATCCGCACCAATGGGAACCGCTGCGGCAATTGTGTAGGATTTGCGATCGCCAATCCGGGTGTTGTTGAGGTAAATTAAGGCTTCGGGATCGTTGCGGTTAGCTTGCAGAGAAGTTTCCAGGTTGGCAATAGCTGCGCTGTAGTTTCCAGATGCGATCGCCTGTATTGCTGCTTGTTTGCTTGTTGTTGCTTGCTCTGGAATTAATAGTTTTTTTCCGGCACTCAGACGCTGCCCGATTGCTTGCTCTGACTGCGGCGAATTCCCCGTCGGCGACTTGGAAATCGTCTGATTTTGGGGTGGTAAACCTCCGACATTGATGCCGCTGCGGCTTGTCAGCCACCAAATACCTGCACCGGCTAGCCCGATCGTAATTAAGAGCGATAATACGAGAACAGCGGTTTCGTTTTTTTGGGACATGGCTGCACAGTTTGATATTTTTAGGTTTGAGATTTAACAACTCTGAAAGAAGGAAGTTCGGCAACGGATTCTGTAACGGATTGAATGGATGTAACGGATGGAAGGAAGTTCGGCAGCGGATTGTGTAACGGATGTAACGGATGTCAGTCCGATGGAAGAAGGAAGAAGGAAGAAGGAAGAAGGAAGAGGGAAGAAAGCCTGAGCGGCGAAGCTGAGCGGGTAAAAAGGAGGAAGGAGGCTGGAGGCAGAAAAAGTAATCTCACTATATTTTTACATTTTTTTTATTAATTTTAGACTGACTGCGAGGCACTCAGCAGTATAATAGGCCCAAGTCCGAGACCGGATGTCATTTTTGCAGGTAACTATGTATAAGTTAACTCTGGAGTGGGTGGAAGGGAATCAGGAGCGATCGCAAACCTTCACCTCCACAAGCCACACAAAACAGCGAGGCACGATTCGCATCGGTCGCGATCGGGAGCAGTGCGACTTGGTACTAAGTGAGAACGAGAGGAGTTTGTCTCGCTTGCACGTTGAAATCTTTCTTAACACCAGCACTAACAACTTCTGGGTGCGAAACCTGACGCGCGAGCAGCTACCACCCAAACGCAACCCGGTAATTGTTGACGGTCAAAAAATCCTGGAGGGCGAAGCACCTCTGAAAGTTGGCAGCCAGATTATACTGGGAAAAATAGTTTTAAAAATAAGAGCGATCGAGCAACAGCAACCGGCAATAAATCAGCCTTCCGCTCAGCCGATTTACGGCATAAAATGTCCCACAGGTCACGTTTTACCCCATGATTATCTAGGTCTTTTTTGTCCGCACTGCGGCAAAGGCATACAATCGGGAGAATCGCAAGTATTGAGGTCGTGAAAGTGAGGAATATAAGGGCAATACCATTTTATATTTGAGATTTTAGAATAGGACATGACCGATCGCGATCGGGAAAAGTATAAAGAATCAAGTTGAGAAAAATCGGGATGTGCGATCGGGTACAAGTAATCGAGTTGTTGTTGTGAGGAAAGTTAAAATGCAAATTCAAATCAGTTGGGAAGATCCAGTTACGGGAGAAATGAGGCAGCCTGTATTCAATATTCCTGTAGCATTAGGCAGGGAAATCGGTCAAATGCCGACCAGCATTGACGGGCAGCCTGTTTCGCGGGCAGTGTTTAGAAGCGAAGAAATTTCGCGGTTTCACGCCTTAATCTCATCAGTCGGCGGTCAAATGTCGATCGCCGATCGCAGTTCCAACGGCACATTCCTCAACGGCAAAAAAATTGTGGGAGCTAGCAAACCCATAGCTAGCGGAGATACAATTCAAATCGGGCCCTACACTCTGGCGATCGGACTGTTGGCACCAGCAGCAGAACCCACCAAAGTTCTCGCCCCAGAATCAACCATTATCTTCAATCCAAATACAGGAGTTGTCAATTCTCAACAAGCCCAAGCACAGCAAAATGCCGCCCCATTACCCACAATATCTTTCAACCCAGATACCGATGCCCTCCAGACACAAATACCTCAAACCCCTCAAATCCCTCAAACTCCTAATACTTTAATGGCGTTTCCACCGCCAGAAATATTTGCGCGCGATCGAGTATCCGTCCAAGAATTGCACGCCACCGGCAAGCAAATAGAAGAAACAACCTACGCAGGTATTGGCGGCGGCATGGGGACATTTGTCTGGGTAGATACGATCAGAACTTGCGGAGTTCCCCGCGAACAAATAGCAGTCATCAGCTTAGAAACCAAGCCCTACGGACGCTATCAAAGACTCTGCCGCAATTCCCAAATCCCCCCCCACGAAAGAATTCGCTCCGGTTCCGATTCCTGTCCAGACAATATTTGGGGCTGGCCCGGATACGCCCTGCGAGAATCCGCAACTAAACTCGCTTCCGGTGAAATTGGTTCGGGATTAAAACACCTGTGGCAAGTTTTTTCCGAACCCGTATTGGCCGATACTTACACTCCCCAAGCTCAAAACGTTTTCGCCTCAATGGACAGAGAAGCAAAACGCATCGGTTGGGACGAAATGCTCAACTACGGCCGCGTGCGAGGTATTCGGAAAACCGACGACGGCAGATATGCGATCGCCTACTCGGTACCCACCCCAAATTCCAGCAGCGAACACCGATACTTACTCGCAAAATACATCCACCTAGCCACCGGATATCCAGCAATTAGATTTTTGCCAGACTTGCAAGAATACCGCGCCAAAACCGGCGATTTCAAATCAGTAGTAAACGCCTACGAAGAACACGAACACGTTTACAAACAGCTAGCCAGCCAAGGCGGCATAGTCATTGTCCGCGGCCGGGGAATTGTTGCTTCAAGAATCTTGCAGCGACTGCATGAAATTCGCCAGCAGAACAGCCAAATTAACATTATAAACTTAATGCAATCGCCCAAACCCCAAGGCAACAAATTCGGTTTCGCCCAGCGATACGTAGAAAATCAGTGGGAATTCCAACCTTACAACTGGCCAAAAGGCACTTGGGGCGGCGATATGCGCGCCATGTTAGAAGCAGCCAGTCCCCAAGGAAGGTACGAAATGCTAACAGCTTTGGGCGGTACAACTACCGCCAGCCGTCAAGATTGGCGCAGCATAGTTAAGACAGGAATCCAAGCAGGATGGTACACGATTAAATTCGGTCAAGTAGAGCGAGTTGAGCGACAAGCTGGCAAATTAATCACCTACATCAAAAGCGGAAATTATGAGGGAGTTGAAAAAATCAAAGCCGACTTTATTATCGACTCCACCGGTTTAGAAGCTAAACCCAAAGACAATCCTTTGTTAGACGATTTAATCACTCACTACAATTTGCTGCTAAATCCTTTTGGTAGACTGCACGTTGCCAACGATTTTGAAATAGTAGAAATGCGAAACGATAAAGCTCGAATTTATGCTGCTGGAGTGATGACGCTGGGAGGGCCTTACGCACCAGTTGACACCTTTTTGGGATTGCAATATGCCGCGCACCGTTCAGCCGAAGGTTTAGCAAGAGCCAAAGCTCCCAAAATTCGCCATCTCGAAGGCATCGGCTCTCTTTGGCAGTGGCTGAAATGGGCAACCAATCAGTCGCCGTAATCAAGGAAGAAGAGCAATCTAAAATCTAAAATCTAAAATATAAAATCCCATGACACCCACACTATTTGGCCGCTGGCAAACTCGAATATTTCTCTTAGCTACCGTTGGAGTTTTAGCCTCCTTGCCGTTTTATTTAGGTTACTTAGGAACTCAATACAACCCAATTTACTTTTGGGTATTATTTTATGTAGGACTTTTAGGATTAGGTTGGGATGTCCTCTACAACTTTTTGCAGCAATTTATGTGGGATCGAGATTGGCCCGGCGTCTTTCAATTCTTTGCTGCTATTGTCGAAGCAGTATTCCTCGGTTCCACAATCAAAATATTTGGCTTGCCGTACATTCAGCAAGAATATTTTAAGATACCAACCTTTATCCTGCACTACAGTTTAGTTTGGGTATCGGTTTACCTTTCGTCTTGGGTGATGATGCGGTTGCTGTTTCCTCGGTGGCGGTTTCGGGGGGGACAATGGATTGGCAAATGGCCGAGAAGCAGTCATTAGTCAGCAGTCAGTCTTGAATTCTGCTTTAGTTAGTAAAAGTAGTCAACAGAGGCAAAATGAAAATTAGTTATTTTACGCCATTTTTTGCTGTTTCACTTATCAGCTTGGGATTAGCTGCTGGCTGCGGCAACTCCGGCAGCAATACAGCAACTCCCAATACCGAAGCGACAGCACCGGCAACTCCAACGGCGGTTAAAAATGAAACAGCGGCTAAACCAAGTCCAAGCGCCGCCCAAGCTAAACCGCTTCCCCAAGTATTTTACAGCGAAGGGGGAATAGCGATTCGAGGTACAGATCCTGTAGCTTACTTTACTCAAGGCAAACCAGTTAAGGGAAATCCAGAATTTGCTCACAAATGGGGCAATACTACTTGGCAATTTGCTAGCGCTCAAAATCGGGATTTATTTGCTCAAAATCCTGAGAAATACGCGCCTCAATACGGCGGTTTTTGTGCTTGGGCTGTGAGTCAAGGTTATACGGCTTCTACCGATCCCGATGCTTGGAAAATTGTCGGTGACAAACTTTATCTCAACTACAATTCTGCGGTACAGTGGGGTTGGGAAAAAGATGTTTCTGGGAATGTTGTTAAGGGCGATAAAAATTGGCCGGCACTGGCTAAGGACAAAAAGTGATTTGAAATATGTAGGGTGCTTAAACAGTTGACAGTTAACAGTTGACAGTTGACAGTTGACAGCGAAGTGATAAGAACAGAGATTTAAACTCC
>JAUBOG010000377.1:0-6752 GCA_036700105.1 Microcoleus occultus BM001215583 | reverse complement strand
GAACTCGCGGGGAGGGTTGGGGTGGGGTGCATTATATTTTTGCAAGAGTTCTATTTTACAGTCAAGTTCGATCGAATTATTGGGGGTGGGTCTAAAAGCCAGCCCGAAAAATACAAATTAGATGCCCGAAAGCTTAGAACGGTTAACAGCTAACAGTTAACCGTTCGCTGTTAACAGTTAACCGCAGCGCTAGCCGACACTAACTTGATTGGTTTCCACCCCAGTTGCGCCCTTAACACCTTTAGCAATTGTCACCAACTTGTTGACAGTTTCCTGACTGGGAACTGTACCTTTGAGAACCACCGTAGTACCCTGTTGAGCCACATAAACAGTCTCAATATCCGCAACATCAGGGTTTGCATCGAAGGCCTGAGCTACCCGTTTCGCTAAACCGCTTTGATCGTATTCTCCATTCAATCCCATGCGTTCCGGCGGAATTGTTTGAGCGCTCGCAGCAGGTTGAGCTTGAGCTTGAGATTGAGCTACAGGTGCTTGGTAAGCAGGAGCTTCAACAGTTTGTTGATTTTCTAGTTTTTCTAAACCAAACAGTCTTTTTAACCAGCCCATAGAGTTTGTTCTCCCGCAAAGTTTATGTTAATTGACAGCCGGCACGAAACCGCGCAATTCTCATTCTCAAGACCAGGAATTACATCGCATTCCCGGACGCTGAAACCTACTTTTTCTGCTAAAAAGTCTTGTTCCAGCCAGCCGCACCGGTAGAAAAATCCGGTTTGTTTGTTGAGTTTTGCGCGCCAGTCCTAAATACTATTTAATGCCGTATAACTTGGCGTATCATCTGCCTGGAGACATAAATTCTCCGGCTCTCAAACAAATAGATGCGCTGGCAATTCCGGCAAACCTTACTTAAAGGCTGATTCCCCAACTTATACGATTTTCTTATACATCGACTCGTGCCAAGTTCCCGCAACCGGAAAGTTAGGAATGCTGTTAGCAGATAGATCGGTTTCCGAAAAATTGGCTGCCGCTACAGATCGCGTTTCCTCATCGTTCCAGCGGTGGTAAGCGATGACTTTGGCTGCGGAATTTTCGCCGATAAATTCAATCTTTTGGGCGTCCAGTACCTGCCAATTTTCCCGCAGCCGAATCGCGTGTTCGCAGTAAGCTGTACTGCATTTAAATTGTATGTGGCGATCGCCTGTCAAAAATGGTCAAATCCTCTCCCCATCGCGCCCTACGCCGCGTAGGGTGCGTCGCCACAAGTAACGGACGCTGGTGGCGACTATCGAGGGAGCGACGCACCCTACCGCTAGAAATATGTTAGCGAATATTGCCGGGGCGAAACGGTGAAAAATCATTTTCTCCAACGGTCGTTTTGGGCGATCGAGGATAGAGCCAGCTATGCTAGCAGGAAGTTGGCAAAAGATGGAGACAAAAAATGGTAGCTTTGATTTTTTGACGACTCTGGCGAATCCTTATAATAGTCAATTAACATTGAGTTTGCGGGCAGAGTCGAAACAAGGTGGGAATCTTAATTCGGCGAATTTAAACTGTCAAACTGTACTAAAGCAATCCTCGCATCATTTGTGAATTTATTACTCCCTCCCCTAGAACAGTAAAAAATTTACGACTCCTGCAAGGATTGCTAGATATTTGTTTAGTTTAGTTAACCGTTCTGTTAAGAAGCTGTTTTGCATTTAAACTGTATATTTCGATCCCGCATCACAAATCGTCAAATCCTCGGACTCTCCCCCCTTCTCCCCGAATCCCCCTCTTCCTTGTAATACCACAAACAATCTAGAGGCATAACAGCTTGACCCGCGGCGTTCTGCGGATATTTTTCTGCAAGAATTCATTGGTAGGGTGCTACGGATGCTGATGTAGCGACAGCTTGTGAAAGTGTTGCGCTGCATCGGTGAAAACAGTCAAATACCCGTCAGATCCTGTCCGGCAGCATCCGACTTGTATCGGGGACTGGTTGATGAGATTATTGTTAGTGAAGTGAACCCCTACAAAATCCATACAAGTCCGAATTAAACGGACATGAGATCGAGGAAAACAGAAGCGAGTTTATTACTTAATTCAGGCGATAGAGACAGTTTCTACTGCTGCTATTGTCCGTCGTGATGAGGATGGGAGAAGGCAGAAGCAGCGCGCAAATTTGTAGATTTTATGACGGAAAAACCGCAGCAAGAAATATTTGTCAACTCTGGCTTTAGGCCAATTATTAATAGCCTTGATTTGAAATCTGTCGCCGAAAGTCTTTGGAGTGAAAATATCCCTGGGGCAGAGGTAAATCCGGCAGCAGGGCTGGAAGTAACTCCTGATTCAAAAATACTTGAAGAAGTCAAGCGCTTGTGGGAGAGGGCCAGTTAGTGTTGGAGCGGGAAAAATCTACGGGGCGGGGCGACGGGGTTCCGTTCGTCTTGGCTGAGGCGGGATCGGGCTGGTAAACTTGGATGCGATCGCGCCCGAGTCGTTTAGCTTGATACAGTGCTTGATCGGCGGAGGCAATCAAAATGGAGGCTCCCGATTCAGATGCAGGAACCATGCTCGCTACACCTAAACTGACAGTGACGTACTGGCTCACCTGAGAACCTGCGTGAGGAAGCTGCAAAGCGGCGATTTTGAGCTGTATGTGTTCGGCTACCAGTACGGCCCCTTGGATTGCGGTATTCGGCAAAATCACGGCAAATTCTTCGCCTCCGTACCGAGCTACTAAATCGGCGGGGCGATTGATTGCATTGCCGATCGCCCCGGCGACTTGCCGCAAACATTCGTCTCCCCCTGGGTGGCCGTAGGTATCGTTGTAACTTTTAAAAGAGTCAATATCGCACAGGATCAGGGACAGAGGTGTTTGTTCCCGGGCTTGTCTGCGCCACTCGATTTCTAAATACTGATCGAAGCGGCGGCGGTTGGCTAGCTGGGTGAGTTCGTCTAAAGTGGCTAAGCGTTCTAGTTTGAGGTTGGCTGCTTGCAACTGCTGGTAGAGTTCTGCTTGCTTGATCGCGATCGCCAACTGGGCGGCGAGATTCGACAGCAACTCGACTTCTAGCTGCATCCACTGTCGGGGAGTGCACTGGTGTGCCATCAGCAGCCCCCACAAGTCCTCCCCTTGCACTAGCGGTACTACTAAATAAGCTCTTACCTCAAATTGTGCGAGCAAGTCAATTTGATATTGCGGTAAATCGGCGGCCGAGACATCGGCGATCGGTCGGATCGCCCGATGCTGGTAGGCTTCGAGATAGAACTCGTCAAAACAGAAATTTTCCAGGGTTTCTCCCAGCATCGGCCGGCAGTTGGGCGCTGCTGATTCTACCGTCACCGCCCCCGTCGCCGGGGCGGCGCAGAGACTGCCGCTGCAGGGGTTGAAGCGGACGATCATCACTCGATCGGCTTGCAGAAACTGCCGTACTTCGTTCACAGTCGTACTGAGGACTTCGCCCAAATCGAGAGACTGGCGGATGTGCTGGGTAATCGTCGCCATCAACAGTTCGCGTTCGTTTTGCTGCCGCAGCGCTTCTTCGGCCCGCTTGTACTCGGTAATATCTTGAGCAGTGCCGAAAATTTGTTTGGGCGAACCCTCGGCGGTGCGGGCGAACACTTGATCGCGGCAGCGGAACCAGCGCCATTGGTCCGATCGGTGTTTGAGGCGATAGTCCAACTCCAAAATATGCCCGTCAGGGGCTGAGGGAAATTTTTGCAGGTGGGCTCGGAGCCTGGGCAAATCTTCTGGGTACACCAAACTCGAGTACAAAGCTGTTTGCATCTGTAAAATTTCTTGGGGAGTGTAGCCCAGCAGCTTAGAAGCTTGACCGTTGACGTAGACGTTGCGCTGTTCGGTCAAATCGTAGATGTAGAGCAAATAAGGCGCCGCGTCAGCAATCTGCTGGATGAAATGCTGGCTCGATCGCAATTCTTCCTCTACCCGCTGGCGCACTTGCACTTCTTCCAAAGCTTGATCGCGCATTGTGCGGTAAGCTTGGATGCGGTGGGTGAGGTCGGTCACGTCTTGAATTACCAACAGGGCGTAAAACGATTGGCAGTTTGATGCCGCAAACCCGTAAGGCGAAACTGAAGTCCGAAAGTTTTCCGGCAAGGCAGCACCGACAGCTTCTGCTTGTTGCACCGTATTTTCTGGTTCCAACTTCAGAGTCGATCGAACCAACTCGCCAATATCCAGTTCTGCAACGCCCGGCGAGAGTGCTGGGACAGCAGTCACAGTAGTTTGCTGGATGCGCTGCTGGCCGTCTTGCCAAGTTGCCGGAATCAGGTGCTTGTGAATTTGAGAAGAAAAAATCGTGGGCGGGCCTCCTGCAAAGATTTGCTGAAAGCGATTGGCGTACTTTAGCTGGTTGAGATGAGGAAAATGATTTGTGATCTTGGTTCCCAACATTTGGTCGCGGGGAATTTTCGTCCAATCTTCCAGACAGGTATTCCAAAACAGAACTACAAAATCGTCTCGCAGCAGGCAGGCGCCGACTGGTACGCTGTCGAGAACTCCAAACTTTTCCTCAATAGTTTTGCTCTCCTGGATCATAGACCCCCGGCAAGTTGATTGATCGCAGCTAACAATGTATCAAAGGAACTGACATTGAAAATGAGGATGATATCTCCTTCAATGTGCAGCCTTTCAATAATGAAACGGGTCTGGGCTAATAAAACCACTGTATCAGCAGACAAACCGCCAGATGTCAGCAAAGTGGCGATCGTCCCTTCCATGTAATTGGGAATTGAGTAGTTCAATCGCTGCTGAAGTACGTTGCTGATTGCACCCATGACCCCATTGATCACAATATTTCCGACTTCACTCAGCGTACCAATTTTGACTGAATCCAGGTCGTGGGTTCCAACTTCTTCCCCTGTCAGCATCGTCACGAGCATGGCCGCGCTGTTGGTGGGAAAGACTAGCTGAGCAATACCTCCAAATGAACCGGTGAATTTGAGCTGGACGGCGGCGATTTGTTCGCCGTTGAGGTGCTGCTCTAATTCTGCTTGCACGTCGGCGGGAGACAGGATTTGGAGGTAGGGGATTTGCAAGCGAATGGGAGACTCGATCATGTCGTTCAAAATCCCTGCTGCTTGACCGATCCCGATGTTGACGAGTTCCTGCAAAGCATCGAGCTGTCGAGCGCTTAATTTCATGGGGTGCTCTCCTCGCTGGCACCGAGAGCTTTTTTAATCCACCCGATCAGTTCGTCTGAGTTGGGCATTTTGTGAATGACTGCTAGGGCTCCGAGTTCCATACATTCGGATTTGGTGGTGGATTGAATGTCTGCGGTAATTACGATGACTGGAATTTTATATCCTCGTGAGCGCATGGCTTGCAGGACTTCCCGACCTTCCATTTCCGGCATCAGCAAATCTAAGAGCATACAGTTCGGGGTTTTAGTCCCGAGCAGTTCTAGAGCTTCCGGGCCGCTGGATGCTTCCCAAGTCTCGTATCCTTCTGCTCGCAGGATTTTGCAGATTACCCTGCGAGTCAACCACGAATCTTCCACAACGAGAATTGATGTCACTACGTTCTCCTCCTTCAATTGTTTAGGACTGACCGGCCTTGCAGGTACTGCATGGATCTTGACAGTAGTTTAAACTGCTCTTATGGTGTGCGATCGATCGCGGCGCGCCGAATTCCGGTTCTTAAAAACTAACGCATTAAGGTGTGCGATAGTTTACTATCTTTGACTGCGGGAAGAAAAAACCTGGTTTCTCAATGAAACCAGGTTTGCGGGATCTGTATTGCTTGTAACACCGGCGCTCAGTTATAGATTACCAAACGCTTCCGAAGCGACTCTATTCGCTGTTTGGCAGTGGCATTGTCTGGATCGCAGGCGAGAGCTTGTTCGTAGATTTCCAAGGCTTGAGCTGTTAATTTCTTGCGCTCGTAGGCGTGACCCAGATTGTTGAGAGATGTAACGTATTCTGGCTGCAACTTCAGGGCTTCTTTGTACTGGCGGATCGCGATGTCGTACTGTTCTTGGCCGAAGTGTGCAAAACCGAGGGCGTTGTAAATAACGGCTTGATTTTCTTCGCCTTCTAAGTCTTTGGCTTTCAGGGCTTTTTGAAACAGTACGATCGCCTGGGAGTACAGCTTCTTATCTACATAGATACTGCCCAATTCGTAGTATTCCTGCGCTGTTCCTTTTTCTATTGTCAGCTTATTTTCTAAGCGTTCGAGAGACATCTCCAGCTTCCGGGTTTTGAAAATCTGGCGCACCACAAACCAAGAAGTGCTGCCCAGTATAATCAGCAAAACTGACAAGTAAACAATCAGCAAATTACTATCCATGTTTTTTTTATTAGGTAAATCTGTGGAAGGTTTTATTTATTTTAATCCGCTAGCAATCTCTAATATTTCCCTAAAGCAACTGTTTAAAAAACTCTCAAATGTCGATCGACCTGTTCGATCGCCATTTCTGCAAAAGCCAGAATCCAGAAGTAAGAACAAAGAAGGAAACTCGGTCTAAATCTCCTAGATTTATCAGGAGTTTTCCTTCTCTGGCAGATTGTTAAATCTTCCTTACCTGCTATACAAATACTAGACAAGTCTAGACATTTGCTTCTTACTTCATCGGGGGCATGGGAGCGGTTATCCCTCAGTAAGCTTTCACGCTCTAGCCAAACGTGATAAATTAATGGCAGCGTTCAAATCTCTGTCCATCGAATTACCACAACTTTCGTAGTTGTAGGTTCTTTCTTTCAGTGGCATATCTTGGATATGCCCACAGCTTGACTATTATTTTGCAAGGGCCCAAACCAGCGGTCAGCAATGATTATTTCACAACCAAACTTTT
>JAUBOG010000376.1:0-6756 GCA_036700105.1 Microcoleus occultus BM001215583 | reverse complement strand
ACCAATCGAAAATCTGTGGTCAATACCTATCTAAAAAAAAAAATTATCCGGCTTTAAGAAGTTCAGAAAATCTTAAGGTTCTGATTTAATCTGCTCAATTCGGGTTAAAATTAAGAATTTTAAGAAGGTTTTTTTAGTTATTTAGTAATGGACAAATTTAGATTTTTCTCAAATTAATTTAGATGCGTTTACCCTGACGCACCATGCAAGTCTAATTCAACAGCAAAAGGCGAATTTAGTCTTAGAAAAGCTCGAACCCGATCGCACTTTATATTTGGCAGTTCCCATTGCAACTTCCGAGCTTATCTCAAATCCAGGGCGTGAAAACCATTTTATCATCTCGCGCGGCGTAGGGTGCGTCAGTTTCCACGATTTTCTCTAGGAAGCGAGGAGATTTCCACTGACGCACCCTACCACTACAAAACTAAACATCGGGCAACTTATACTGTCCCACAATCCGCTTAGCATATTCCGGCACGTGAGCCTCCAACTTCTCAGGATAATTCCGCTTCACGTACAGATAATTGCGAGTGAAATGAGAATCAATCGAAAACCGAGCGTATTCCAAACCCTTCGGCCCAATTCTCTCAATAAAAACTCCCATTAACTTCGCCGCCCACATCGGCAAAGTCACTCCTTTTTCGTAAGCCGGAATGCTTTGCTGAACCGCTTCTTTCCTATTTCCTTGAGACATTACGGGCTGAGTATTTAGCTGATCCGCTACCAAATCTAACATCTCTTGTCCGGTATCATTTCGCACTACAATCCACTGCCAGCCGAAGGGTGCGCCCATGTAGCCCACAACTAAATCTGCTAAAGAATTGACATAATCAAAACAGCTCAAACAAGAAGGAGCAAAAACATCTTTCAATTCCTTAGTATTCAATCCAAAAAACGGCACTTTTTCCTCCGAACCGTCTTCGTGTTTGAAATGAACGTTAAAGTCTTGCATAAACTCATAAGATACGACTGTTTCGGGAGAACGGCTAGTCGTATCTAGGAATTTCTGTAACCCGGCGCGGCTCACATTATCGACACAGGGAGTTCCCAAAACGTAGAGCTTTTCTAAACCGAGTTTTTTCTCCACTGTCCGCAAAGCTTGAATTTGACAGCCGACGCCAATTACTAACAGCCGCTTCATCCCCGATTCTTCGATTTGTTCTAATACTGAAAGGTTGGGGGAAAGAGTTGGTTTGTTGACTTTTGCTGCGAGAATCTCTTCGCGATTTCTAGCAATAATCGGCATCGGTTGAAAGCGGTCTTCTTTGGTATTTTGGACGCAAACCACGCCTTCTACAATCCCTTTTTCGAGCATTTCAATGGCAATTGTGCTGACGATTCCCGTCCACTGAGCACCCTCGATCGGCTCTTTTTTCCTAGCGGCCATCATGTTTTGACTGACGCCGAAATACCAGTCGTCTGGATTGTCGAGATTGCGCGATCGCCCGTGAATTTCCGCTTCCAGTTCCGCGATATGCTGTGTTAAGAAAGCGCAAGATTCCTTGACATAATGGATGTAATATGTATCGCACAAGCCGCACTCGCTGCAAAGTTCTTTAGCGGGGCGGCGGCTACCCGGTTTCAGGGCTTTGGATTTTTGGTGCTTAGTAAAATCTGTTGCGGTCATCTAAATTACTGATTTTATGCAGATATGGCATTTACGAGAATATCACACGAATTCGGGTTAATTTGTTTCTTTATTCTTTCTTTCAGTCCGCATCGGCTGGCTTTGTTTGCGTACAAGCGAATTTTATTCGCCCGGAAGCCGCCGCTCAACCATTAGCATTTATCCTGAAATAGGGGGCGATCGCAGTAATTATTTAATAAATAAAGCTATGAGATAAATCGTAAAAATGTTTGTTAAAGCAGCCCTCGCGGCCATCATTTGCAATATCGCAGTTTCTTGTTTAGGATTTGCTGTTTTAGTTCGTCCTCTTGCTGCGATGAATCCCACTCTTACTACTTTAGAAAAAATGCTGATAGCGACAGAAAAGCCTTCTAATTGATTTTTGAACTCCGGGGCGATCGCCTGCAAAAGATGATTGTCGGGCCCAGACTCAAGTAAAATGTTAAACAAAACTCAAAAAATCGCCGTTTACAGGTTTGCAGTCAGGGCCCGGAGTCCTGAATTTTGATGATTCTTAGCTGGGGGTGAGTTTACGCTCAGTTCGATCGCCCGAGTCTCATTCATCCTCTTCATCATCATCCGACAATTTTGCCATTTCCTCAGCAATTAGCGTCTGAAAATCCTCTCCGCAGTGCACGTTCAGATGAATTGCAGCACTCAGAAAGTCTGCTAGAATTTCAGCTTTTTGTCGATCGCTCAAATGAGGCAACTGAAGCTGATGGATTAAAGTAATCGCATTTTGACATTCCGTACCCAATTCATCAATTAACGTACTCAGCGTAGAATTTGTTACAGAAATTGTCCGATCGCTAACTTGCATCTTTATTTACCCAATCGTTTTAAAGCTTGCTGAATTCCTTTCTCAAAAGCTCGAATTTCAGTTTCCCAATGCCGGATTAAGCCTTCATCGGGAAAATCCTTCTCATATTCCAGTCTAATCTTTTCTTGATGTTCTGCAATCCGCTTGTTCAACGAACGAATAGCTTTTTTGTGATTTTTATTCCCCATACAGTTACACACCCATAACAATGTAGAGACGCGAGCGATCTACAAATTAAAAAAAGGTGCGCAGTGCGCACCCTACAATTTAGAAGATCGGGTGCGGTTCAGGGCACCCTACAAATTAGTAGTTCTGGGGAACAGGAGCACTCGGTGTTCCTGAAAAAGTCGGCGTTGCAGAATTACTCGGCGCACCAGTCTTAGCCCGCTTCTTGATCAAGATTGGCTTGACGCTGTTTTCTCCACCAATCGGGGGATCTTCTTGTTGAGCGTAATCCGCGCCCATCCAAGCAGGACGGCTTTGATCGAAGGCCATTTGCAAAGCAGCAGCGGCGATCGCGTGGGAGTCGTACTCCTCGGATAGCTGAGACACCAGAGGTAAGAAAGATGCCATCCGTTCGCCGGCCAAAGCTTCGCGAACTTTACCCTGCATCTTCTCCAACTGACGCGCTTCGATTTGCGCGCGTGTCGGAATGTTTCGCACTGTCAAGCTCGATCGCACGTGGCGTTCGATCAAGCGCAGTTTCCGGCGATCGACCGGTTGAATCAGCGTAATCGCCGTTCCTTCGCGACCGGCCCGGCCCGTACGTCCGATCCGGTGAACGTAGCTTTCTACGCTATCGGGCAAATCGTAGTTAATTACGTGAGTCAAGTGATCCACGTCCAAACCCCGCGCCGCAATATCAGTCGCCACTACCCAGCGCACCTGACATTGGCGGAACCGATGCAGCAAGCGTTCCCGCTGTGCCTGGTTCAAATTACCGTGATACTCATCAACGCTGTGACCTGCTGCTTGCAGTTGGCTGGTGAGTTCCGCCGCCGACTGGCGAGTCCGCACAAAAATCAGTGCAGATTCCGGGTCTTCCATTTCGAGAATTGGCTGCAAAGCTCTTGCCTTCGACCAACCGCGAGGAATCATGTACACGCCTTGGCTGATGCGCTTCGGCGTTGCTTTCGGCTGTTCTACGGTGACGTTGACTGGGTTGCGCAAATGCCGCGACACCAATTTCCGAATGGAAGCTTCCATCGTCGCCGAGAAAAATGCCGTTTGACGCTCTTTTGGTGCAGCATCCAAGATTTTTTCCACATCTTGGATAAAGCCCATGCTCAGCATTTCGTCAGCTTCGTCCAAAACCAGCCATTTTACCTTGTCTAGTTTCAGGCTGCCGCGGCTGAGCATATCCAATATGCGTCCGGGCGTACCGACAACGATGTGAACGCCGCGCTTCAAACGCTGCATTTGGCGATCGATCGATTGACCGCCGTACACCGTCAGAACTTGCAGAGAGCGACCGATTTTTACCGGGCCCTCATTGCTGATACCGCTCAAATCGCGCATGGCTTCAGTTACTTGCATCGCCAATTCGCGAGTCGGTGTCAGCACCAGTGCTTGCACCGCAGTTACATCTAAATCAATCCGCTCCAAGATGGGCAACGAGAATGCTGCCGTTTTGCCCGTTCCAGTTTGGGCTTGACCCACAACGTCGCGACCTGCTAGCAAGTGCGGAATTGCTTGTACTTGGATGGGAGTAGGTTCTGTAAAGCCTAGTGTTTCCAGATGGAGAACGAGTTCTTCCGAAAGACCCAAGCCTTCAAACAATAAATTCATTAATGCTCCTAATAACGAGTCTTAGCCTTCTAAGTCGCCCAACTCGGATGCGGATTTCTGCTCGGCGGCAGGAACTCATAAGAGTTCTTTACGGTGCTGCGCCTGCGCGCACCTTTTTAAATAGCAATCGAGTATAGGGCAGCTCCGTCGATGGTGACTAATTTACCAATTCGACAGCCGTCTTTGATTTTGTGACATCGCCGATACCAACCGCCAGGGGTCGGGTTACAGGCTTCCAACATTCTTTAACAGGATATTGGACTTCCTTTGAGGTACTTGCAAGCTTTCTCTCTAGGGCATTTTATAGTGAGGATCATGACCAGCCCCACTTAACTACTCGTGTAGTAACAGGTTTTTTAGTTCAGGCGCTATCCCGCAATCCGTCGCCTGCGGGATTGAGCGGGGGATGCGGCGACCGTTACCGCCTATCCATCTCAACACTCTTTCGGGATACCGTTGTGGTGTGGGGCGGACGGCGAAGCAATCTCAAGATTATCCCCGCTTATTTCTGGCTTGTTATCATCATAACTCTTTACATTCAGAAACAAAACATTAAATTCGTTAAAATTTTCCGATGTTCTGTAGAGATTACCGCACCCCGACGGGAAGCGTCGATTGCCAGAGAGGGGGTAAAAAAGTTTACAGCCCCTTTTCTACATATCTTTGCACAATCTTGCACTAATGGTTACTTTTCGCAAACAATCCGCTAATCATTTTGGCTGGTGTCCGGTTTTTTTCGCCACACCGTCTAAGGCGACAGTTGCAGCAACACGCTTGACTTGACCCGCCCACAGACGGATACTTGCTTTCCAACACGACCGTCAGATTCGATCCCAAAGTTTTAGACTAAAATTCAAGCTCCCAGATTCATTGGGCTGCAAGTCAATTCTTCAATCTAAAATCCAAAATCTAAAATCCAAAACCGACTTGACCGTAGAGGTCGTAGACATCTGCACCAGTAATTTTCACAGATACGATCGATCCCAGCCGTGCTTCTCCTGTCACGTAGACGAGTCCATCTACTTCTGGGGAAAATCGGGCGGATCTACCAATCAACTCGCCTGTCTCTGGTTGTTCTTGTTCTATCAGGACATCAACTACCCGACCGACAGACTCTTGATTCTTTTTCAATGATATAGGTTGTTGTGCCGCCATTACCGAATTGCGCCAAATTTCCATTGTTTCTGCTGGCAGTTGATTTGGCAAGCTGTAGGCTGGGGTGCCTTCTTCGGCGGAAAATGTGAATACTCCGACGTGATCGAATTCGTGGCGCTTGACAAATTCCAGCAAGTGTGCTGCGTGTTCTTCGGTTTCGCCGGGGAAGCCGACAATAAAAGTTGTCCGCATGACGGCGTTGGGAATAGCTGCTTTGAGCCGATCGACTATAGCATCATTAATTCCAGCTTGAAAAGGCCGATTCATCGCCCGCAAAATTTCCGGGTGCGAGTGTTGCAGGGGTAAATCCAAATACGGCAAAACGTTGGGCGTTTCGCGGATTGCCGCCACAACTTGCGGAGTCAAACCTGTAGGATAGGCGTAGTGCATCCGAATCCAAGGCACATCTACTTCACCCAAAGCCCGAAGCAGTTCGGCGAGTTTCGGTTCGCCGTAGATATCTTTGCCGTAGTTGGTGGTAATTTGAGAAATTAGGATAATTTCTTTGACACCTTCGGAGGCTAATTGCTTAGCTTCGGCGACGATAGATTCGATCGTGCGCGATCGTTGATTTCCGCGCAAGTGCGGGATAATGCAAAATGCACAGCGGTAGTCGCAGCCTTCAGCTATGCGCAGGTAAGCCACACCTTCCGATGTCGTGCGGTAGCGGGGAATAGTTTCATCGGCGATGTAAGTTGGTTCGGCAGAAACGAGAGAAACTCGATCGCCCTTTTCCACCCTTTGAATGACATCCACGATTTTATGATAGTCGCCAGTACCGACAATTGCGACGGCTTCGGGCAATTCATCCAGCAATTGCTGCTGAAAATGCTGTGCCATGCAGCCGGTGATCACTACTTTTTTATTAGCTTCGGCCAATTCTACCAGGGTGCGGACTGATTCTTCTCGCGCCGCTTGGATAAAACTGCAAGTATTGACGACGACGTAATCCGCTAATTCTTCATTAGAATCGACTTCATAGCCTGCTTGAGCCAGCAAGCCAATCATGTGTTCGGTGTCTATGCGATTTTTTTCGCAGCCGAGGTGAGTAAATGCGATCGTTGGCTTCGTTGCCATGCAGTAATTAGTTGCTGTTGCGATATTTTTGAGAACGTTTTATGATATCACACAATTTGACAACTTGCAATGTGTAGGTGGATGGGTCGATGCGATCGGGGAATTCATATCAAATCCGGTAACACCGGAATGATGAGGAGACGGCAGTGCCGTATCCCTACCGAAGATAACATTGTAGGGACAAAAGCACTCGCGGTCTCCTAATTTCATGGAAATAGCGAAACCCAACACATTATTTTAACTACCAGCCGGGAAGTCCCTCGGTATATTCAGAGGGGATGAATCTGAG
>JAUBOG010000375.1:0-6788 GCA_036700105.1 Microcoleus occultus BM001215583 | reverse complement strand
ATATCCCCGTAGGGACACGGCACTGCCGTGTCCCTACAAGAGCTAGTACCTACATACCTGAAAAGTGCTGTATGACGCCTAACTTTCAAGCAAAAACCACAGTCCGATTGCCGTAAACTAAAACCCGATTTTGCAAATGATATCGCACCGCCCTTGCTAAAACAACTCTTTCTAAATCTTTACCTTTACGAACCAAATCCGACACTTCATCGCGGTGACTCACGCGCACCACATCTTGTTCGACGATCGGGCCAGCATCCAAATCCGGTGTCACGTAATGCGCTGTTGCACCGATAATTTTTACCCCTCTTTCATAAGCTCTTTCGTAGGGATTTGCACCCACAAATGCGGGTAAAAATGAATGGTGAATATTAATCAAATTGGGAAATTTAATTGTAAAATCATGACTCAATATTTGCATATATTTCGCGAGAACTACCAAATCAATCTGATATTTATTAAGAATTTCTAACTGTTTTGCTTCTTGAATCGCTTTATTGTCTTTAGCAATCGGAATATATTCAAAGTCGATACCGTACTGGGCGGCAATCGGTTTTAAATTTTCATGGTTGCTGATAATCAGGGGGATTTCACATCTGATTTCTTGAGATTGTTGTCGCCAAATCAAGTCTAACAAACAATGTTCTTGACGGCTGACCCAAATCGCGAGCCGTCGAATTTTATGGGAAAAATGCAATTGCCAATTGGCTTGTAAATCCTTGGCTATTTCGCTAAAAGCAGGTGCTATTTCTGCGGTGGTTAAGTCAAAACCGTCTAATTGCCATTCTAGCCTACTCAGAAATAAGCCGGCGGTAAAATCTGTATGGTGATCGGCGTGGATGATATTGCCGTTGTGGGAGGCGATAAAATTGGCAAGTAAGGCGACAAGTCCTTTGCGATCGGGACAGGCGATTAACAGGGTTGCAGTAGGGCTAGTCATGGTACGATCGCCAAAGTTTTAAGCAAGAATTTCGCGCGGGGTGGGAGCGGGTTTTTTAGTCTTCTGGTATCCTTGAAAGCTATTGGTGAACCCTTCGACGGAGTTTATCCTGATCGTAGCCGAAGGGTTCAGAGCATCGCCCGCCCCTTGTATCTTAAAAGAGGTAGATTTCGATTTACTGTTGGGTGGGGCGGGTTTATTGAAATTGTTAGTAATTGTGAGATATTGTTGGTGAACCCGCCCCTACAGGTTTTTGACGGCAGGTGCAATATCTTAATTTAAACCAACCACAAAAAACACAACTGATAACTTACAACTGCCAACTAACTTCTTAAAATCCCATCGCACCAGCTACTGCTTCCAAACTCGGAGCAATCCCTTGTTTAAAGTTATTCTTGCTGTGATTAATCGCCGTATCCGGGTCTTTCAAACCGTTACCGGTGAGCACGCAAACCACCGTCGCCCCAGTCGGAACTTGGTCTTTTACCTTCAGCAAACCGGCCACAGAAGCTGCACTCGCCGGTTCGCAGAAAATCCCTTCCTGCGATGCTAACAAACGGTAAGCGTCCAGAATTTCGGCGTCGGTGACAGCGGCAAAACTGCCGCGGCTGGCTTCGGAAGCGGCGATCGCCTGTTTCCAGCTAGCCGGGTTCCCAATCCGAATCGCCGTCGCCAGAGTTTCCGGGTGCGACACCGGATGTCCCGTCACCAGCGGTGCAGCCCCCGCCGCTTGAAATCCCATCATCCGCGGCAAGCGCGAACATTTTTTCGCTTGGTGGTATTGACAAAAACCCATCCAGTATGCTGTGATGTTTCCCGCATTTCCCACGGGAATGCACAGCCAGTCGGGGGCATCGCCCAAAGCGTCCACCACTTCAAAAGCACCGGTTTTTTGGCCTTCCAAGCGGTAAGGATTCACCGAATTGACCAAAGTCACCGGGTAGTTGACGGCCATTTCGCGGACAATTTCTAAAGCCCGATCGAAATTACCGACAATCGAAATCACTTCCGCGCCGTAAAGCAAAGCTTGCGCCAACTTGCCCAAAGCCACGTAACCCTCGGGAATCAACACGAAAGCCCGCATTCCCCCGCGTCGGGCGTAGGCGGCCGCGGCGGCGGAAGTATTGCCCGTACTGGCGCAAATTACCGCCTCCGCGCCGGCTTCCTTTGCCTTGGAAATCGCCATTGTCATCCCCCGGTCTTTGAAACTACCAGTGGGGTTGAGGCCGTCGTATTTCACCAGGACGCGCACGTCTCTACCGATGAGAGCGGCGATCGCAGGTGCTGGAATCAGGGGAGTATTGCCTTCTTGGAGTGTCACTACCGGCGTGGCTTCAGTCACCGGCAGGTAGGGGCGATAAGCTTCGATCAAGCCCGGCCAGCCGTAGTGTTTCGGCTTCGGGGCGCGGGCTCCAGAGTTAAGAGCAGAGTCAGTTACAGGTAGAATCAGGGTCACGATGTCAATGGTTTTTAGGCAATGGCCGAGGAATTTACACCAATTTTAGCTCGATCGGTTAATTTGATGTTTAATACGATCGGTTCAGGTTAAAGTAACTTAATGGTGTGAATGTGTAGATATGTCTACTCAATTACTAATGTCAAATAATTCATCCACTCTTTCTAGACCTCAAGTCACTGCGAGCAATCCCGAAATGGCTAGTTCTTCTACCCTATCGACCCGTTTGGCCCGCAAAATTGATTCGGTCAAGTGCCCGTACCAAGCCGATCAGCAAGTTAAGTTCTTGCACCTGCAAGCAGAAATCGACTCCTTGCTCCTGCAAGTGCAAACTCTCAAACAGCAACGCTCGTTCGCTGGAATGCCTCCTCTGGAGCCGATTTCTGGCAGCCGCAGCAATTAGCAGACAACAGCAGCTCATGCTAGTTGTGTTGCCCATCTGTTATAAAAACTCAGGTTTTGCTACCCGCAGTTTTTTTTGCCTAAAGTGCTAGAAATTCCTAACTGCGGATAGCGATCGCTAGCATTTGCTAAAACGCACCTGCCTGCAGTTCAACTCGTCTGCCGCAAACTGGCAACGAGCTGATATTTTACTGCGCTTTTTTATGGCGCTAATTTTGTTAAGCCATCCCTATGGCACACGGAGAGTCGAAATTAATTTATGACAGCATCGATCGAAAAACCACTAAATCTGACATCCGCAAGTGACACTTCCAACCTGCGCCTCAAAGATATTCTCAAAACCCTACCGCGGGAAGTATTTGTCAAAAACCCCCGCAAAGCTTGGACAAAAGTTATAATCAACGTTCTCTTAGTTGCTGTCGGTTATTTGGGCATAGCAGTATCGCCTTGGTATTTACTGCCAGTAATGTGGATTTTCACAGGTACCGGATTGACCGGTTTTTTTGTGATCGGACACGACTGCGGACACCGGTCATTTGCCAACCGCCGCTGGGTAAACGATTTAGTCGGACATCTCGCATTTTTGCCGTTAATTTTCCCGTTTCACGCATGGCGTCACGGACACAATTACCACCACAAGCACACCAATAAAATTGGCGAAGACAATGCTTGGCAGCCCATGACTGCAGAGGATTACGCTGCTGCTCCCAAGGCTTTACAAATAGCTTACAGTTTAATATTCGGTCGGATGTGGTGGATCGGCTCGATCGCCCATTGGGCAAAAGTGCACTTCATGTGGTGGCGCTTCAAAGGCAAGCAAAAACAAGAACAAGTGCGGTTTTCGGTGTTTGTAGTTTTAATCGGTGCTGCGATCGTATTTCCCACATTAATCGCCACCACCGGCATCTGGGGATTTGTCAAATTTTGGCTGATGCCTTGGATGGTTTACCATTTCTGGATGAGCACATTTACGATCGTCCACCACACAGCACCAGACATTTCTTTTAAAGAACCCGAAGAATGGAACGAAGCCCAAGCCCAACTATCGGGAACAGTTCACTGCGATTATCCCCGCTGGGTAGAGTTTCTGTGCCACGACATTAACGTCCACGTTCCCCACCACTTGTCAACAGCAATTCCCTGGTACAACTTGCGTCTAGCGCACAGCAGCCTGAAGGAAAACTGGCAAGATCATCTCTACGAAACCGAGTTTTCTTGGGCTTTAATGAAGCGGATTGCCGACAACTGCCACCTGTACGATCCCGCCGGAGGTTATCTGACATTAGAAGCTTTTGAATCTCAAACTAAGTAGTTATTAATTGTTGGTTATTGGTTATTGGTTATTGGTTATTTGCTAAAAATTCCCAATTTCCAATGCCCAATTCCAAATTCCCGATTCGCAGTTTTAGGCTTTTGTAAGGTGCGCACTGCGCACCCTACCGATAAGCTTTTGTAAGGTGCGCACTGCGCACCCTACCGATAAATGTCAAACAAATGAAATATGACTTTCAATCCCGATAACTGCCGCAACGAAAGCGAAGTTGAAAGCAAACTGATTGTCAGTTATTTGTTGCCAAAGTTAGGCTACACCCCCGACACTTGGCACCAAGAAATTGCCTTCGGGAATATTCGTCTAGACTTTTTATCCTTCGCCACCCAAGTTATCCCCATAGTCATCGACGCAGATTCGCCGATGAGTGTAGTAATTGAGGCGAAACATCCCAAGGAAAAATTAGACCGCCACATCAGGAGACTGAAGCGTTACTTAACAAGTTTAAGCATTCGCTACGGATTGATCACTAACGCTAAAGAAATTAGAATTTACGAAAGAGTCGCCTCCGATATTCAGCTAGTATTTAATTGCTCTGGCCAAGAAGTTGAAACTAGAATCGATGAAATTATCAGTTTAATTGGCAGAGATAGTTTAAAAAACCCCGAAAGTATCAAGCAGAAAGATAGTAACATCTATTTAGTCAGTCCTCAGTTAAGTAGCGAAGTACCACTACCGCCAAATAATCCCGCCACCGCAGAACCCAGCCCAAATCAAATCTCCGAACCGGAAAAAATACCGGAATTTTTGCCAGTTAATACAGAAATTAAACCCGAAATTAAATTAGATATAGTTTTTCCAGCCCCAACTCAAAATACCATGAAAATCATTGCAGTTTACCACAATAAAGGCGGCGTTGGCAAAACTACAACAGTAGTGAATTTAGCCGCAGCCCTCAGCAAAAAAGGTAACAGAGTCTTGGTAATAGACTTAGACAGTCAGGCTAATACAACATTTGCCACAGGTTTAGTCAAATTTGAAGACGAAGAACAAGATGATTTAAAACAAAGTAATATTTTGCACATTTTGCAGTCAGAAGATTTTTACTCAATATCAGAAGTTGCGAGAAAGTCTAATTTTTGTACTCCTGAAATAGATGTGATTCCTTCCCACATTGAATTGATGCAGTATGAAACCGAACTCAATTCACTGGATTACAGTAGAATGATTTTGATCCAAAAACTAGCAGAAGTCCAAGAAAAATACGATATTGTACTGATTGATACGCCGCCATCTTTGAATTTTTATGCTAGAGTTGCGCTGATTGCAGCCGATTATTTAATTATTCCTTCTGACTTAAAGCCTTTCGCCAATCAAGGATTGATTAATGTCAAAGACTTTATCAAAAAAGTCAATGGATTCAAAAAACAAATTGGCAAAAATCCTCTAGAAGTTTTAGGCGTGCTTGCTTGTAAAATCTCAACAAACAGTAAATTTGTGCAGTATAGTTTGCCAAAGCGGAGGGCGACTATTCCCAAACGCTACGGTATTGAAATTATGGAAAGCGTAATTTATGAAAGAGATGATTTGGCAAAGTGTGCAGAACAAACTCAGATGGTGGGAGATATGGAAATAGCCGATCCGATTTCGGTGCTTGACTTTAAGCCCGATTCACTCGCAGCTCAAGAATTTGAAGTTTTAGCGATGGAAGTCTTGGAAAAGATAGGTGAGAAATAATGCAAAAGTTATCCCCGTCGTTGGTAGCAGTAAAAAAGATTACATCCACAGTTCCCCGTGACAATTTTGCCGATCGCGATTTGGAGAAAGTGGCGCAACTGATTTTAGAATTAGGAGGATCGATCAACCCCATAATTCTCCGCCGCAACGGTATGGATGCCTACGAGATAGTAGACGGAGACTTTGAATACTACGCTGCGGCGAAAGCCAGGGAAATCAACCCTATGAAAGGCGAGACAATCGGAGCATTTATCCTGGAGCCAGAAAATGAAGAATTGCTTTTAGAGCAGGTTAAAATGCTGAGAAAATCAGCCCAAACTGGCAATTTAGCTGAAAGTCCAGAAACCGGGTTTTTTGAAGAAAATACTGCGCCGCCGCCCGCAGATTCAATCAAAAACCCGGTTGTGAAGGTCGAAGTCCCTAATTTATGTGAAAATGAAACTCCTCAATCATCATCCAGCTTAGAACAGCGGCTAACAAATCTTGAAGCTCAATTTGCAAATCAAATTAATGAATTAAAAGCCGAGTATGCCCGCGAACAACAGGTTTTAACCCAGAGTATACAAGAACTTGAAAGCCGAGTTTTACAACAAGTATCTCTGTTGATTGAAGCTGGATTAGCAGACAGAATTAATGAGTTAAAACCAGAGTCGCCACCCGAAAAACAGGCGGTTGTAAACGTAACTTCCGAATCAATGTCGCTGTTGTCAGCACTCAATACTCTAGATAAAATTCAATTATCTGCGACTTTGAAAGATGCTGGGCTGAAGCCTAAAGTTATCGAAACAATATTCAAACAGCGAGATGTGCAGCCGTTTGTGTCATTTGCAAATGCGGTGGCACGTATTGACGGGTTAACCGACAAAACAATGATTAAAATAATTGACAAGTGGCAAAAATATTCATAAAGGGACACCGCTTTTGGAGCGTCCCTACAATCGATCGCGGTAGGGACACGGCACTGCCGTGTCCTCCGTTTAGAT
>JAUBOG010000374.1:3898-6827 GCA_036700105.1 Microcoleus occultus BM001215583 | reverse complement strand
CCCCCTTAAGAAGGGGGGAACAAGAGCATTCTTGCGTTCCCCAAAATATCGGGGGACAAGAACACTAGATTGCAGTAAATTAACAGGAAAATATGATGGTTCAATCGTTATCGGTTTGCGATACAGTAACAACTTGGGTAGATGTGTGTTCCCTCGATGCGATCGCTCCTTATACTGGAGTTTGCGCTTTAGTAGCAGGCGAACAAGTGGCGATTTTTCGAGTGGGAAACGGGGATGAAATTTATGCGCTCAGCAATTACGATCCGTTTAGCAAAGCTTTTGTGCTGTCGCGGGGAATTGTGGGCGATCGCAGCGGGACTCTGAAAGTTGCTTCTCCTATCTACAAGCAGAATTTTAGCTTGGCTACGGGCCAGTGTTTGGACGATGAAACGGTAAAAATTCCGACTTTTACGGTTCGGGTTGCAGCCTCGCGCGTCCAAGTCGCTCTGGGCTAAATTTCTTTGCTTAATTGTGCGTGAGCCATCCGCCAACACCTAACATTCCTGTGGGTGATGGCGGATTTTGCATTGGGGCCCTGACCGAGCAAGTAGTTTTGGTATAAAATAGAGTCGATCGGCGACCTGCTCGCGGACTCGTTCAAAAAGCTCTAAACTGATACCGGAGCTGGTGCAAAGATTTTTAAGGCCAATAAACTCCCGGGGGTCAAAATATCGATATGGTGTTAAAAAAATTTATTTCCGAAAATAATCCCCAGCAAGTGGCAGAGTTAATCGACGCACAGCTCAAAACCGGTCAACTGGCTTCATCTGAACTCAAAACACAAGTTTTCGGCCTGTACTGGCGAGACGAATCTTTGCACGAAGTTTTGAGAGAAATTGCAGCTAAGTTAGACCGAGAAACAGCGAGCGAAATTATAGAATATTTAATCTCTCAAAACGGTCAAGAAGAAAAATTTATTAATTTATTTTTAGCAGCAGAATGTTTGTTAAGAGTGAAAAATGGCGTTAATAAAATAACCGAAAAAAAACTGTTAAATGCTTTAAAAAAATTATCGCAATACGGCACGGTTTTCCTGATACTTTATCAAAGCGCTCAAGAATTGCAGGAAACTTATCAAATTCGCGATCGCTCGATCGCGGCGATCGCCCAAACTTGGAAAAATGACCCGCAAACTTTGCCTTGGCTGAAAATACTCGCTCACTCCAACGACAGCGGCGAAGTTCGATCGACCGCAATCGCAGCCATAGCCAGCGGTTGGCCGGACGATCCAGAAATTTACCTGATGCTGAAAAACCTCGTAAAATCCGATCGAAGCTGGGCTGTGCGATCGACCGCAATCCGAGAAATGGCAGCAGGTTGGCCTAATATGGACGATACGCTGCCGCTGCTGAGAACTGTCGCCGAGGGCGATCGCAGTCCCGCAGTCCGCACCGCAGCCCTGCAGCAGTTGGCCGCCCGGTGGCGCGATCGAACAGACACCTTGCTGCTGCTGAGAACCGCCGCCGAATCCGACGAAAATTTGGGAGTGCGAGTCGCAGCGTGGCAAGAAATAGCCAGAGGTTGGCACAGCGTTTTAGGCACTTTTTCGCTGCTCAAAAACCTCGCCCAGACAAGAAACTCTACTCTGCGAACACTTGCAGTACGCGAGTTGTCAAGCCTCTGGCCGGGTGAAGCCGAGGTTTGTCTGCTGCTGAAAAATCTAGTCGCATCCGACAGCAGCGAAGAAGTGCGCACAGCGGCGATCGAAGAATTGGCTTCGCACTGGCGGGGCGAACCAGACATTTACCCGCTGCTGTTAACTCTTGTGGAGTCGGATGCGAGTTCGACCGTCCGGCGGGCAGCCGTGCAAGCAGCGGCCAGAAACTGGCCCTTGAAGCCCTCAACTCTGACTTTTTTGCAAAAAATCGCCTTGGGCGATCGCGACAGCGAACTGCGAGAAATCGCCCTGCAACAGATAGCCGCCGGTTGGCCCGACAGCCCAGAAACCCTTCCCCTGCTGCAAAAAATAGCTGATTCCGAGGATTATTGGACTGTGCGGCAAGTAGTAGTGGAAGCTGTGGCGGCGCTACCGTCAGCCAGTCTCGAAGTCTTTGGTTGGTTGCAAAATCTCGCCGAGTCAGACAGACACCTGAACGTCCGAGAAACAGCGGTGCTGCAGATAGCCAAACGCTGGACTCACCGGGGCGAGACGCTGCCTTTTCTCAAAGGCCTGGTCGAGTCGGAACCCGATTCTCACCTGCTGAGCGTGCTGGTGCGGGCGATCGTCCGGGGGTGGCCGGACGACCCGGAAACCTTGCCTTGGCTGAAAATTCAGCTTGATTCTAGGGACGGGCTGGCGCGGGAAGCAGCAGCCATCTCCCTCGCCGACCACTGGCCGGACAATCCTGAAACTTGGACGCTGCTTTCGGCGAAAGCAGAGGGCGATGAGAGTCCGGCGGTGAGACAAATCGCTTTGCAAAAGCTGGCGCGGGGGCGGACAAATGAGCCGGATACTTTTGAGTGGCTGAAAATTAGGGCTCAGCAGGATGAAGATTCGCAGGTGCGGGCGATCGCCCTGGTAGAGTTAATGCGGGGATGGAAGGAGGAACCGGGAATGTTTGAGTTTTTGCGCGATCGAACTCTTGCCGATCCGTACGATCGTGGAACGGGTTCTTTTGCTTACAATCCCAGGTTTACAGCACTCGAAGCAATTATCGAACATTATCCCGAAAATCCTGGAACTTTGCCGCTGGTGCGATCGCTTGCAGTTTCCGACGAAGACGAGCAAGTGCGGGCCTTAGCCGGCCGCCGGCTCGGCAACCAAGAATGGTAAATGGAAATAGTGCGAGCGTCCGGCTCCCGGCCAACCTTGATTTTTTCTCACTCATGGTTAACATTGATTCTTTCTCGCGAGCAAGATGCTCGCACTGAATGTTTCCTCCCGCAATTCTTTCCTCCCGCAATTCTTTCTCGCGAGCAAGATGCTCGC
>JAUBOG010000374.1:0-3798 GCA_036700105.1 Microcoleus occultus BM001215583 | reverse complement strand
TCCCGCTCCCAAAGCAGTGCGAGCGTCCCGCTCGCGGCCAACCTGAATTTTTTCCAACCGCCATTTTTACCGAGCGAGCAAAATTCTCGCACTCTATCAAAACCCTAATAAAATCAGGCAAATTCATGTCATTCAAACAGGAATTCCTTCAATTACCCCTACCCAAAGATATCTACTTCATAACATTCGTTACCTGGGAAAGACTAGAATTAACTCCCGAGGCTCGACAAGTTGTTCTAAACTCTACCTTGCACTTTCACCAGGAAAGATATCAACTATTCGCTGCCGTTATCATGCCAGATCATGTCCATTTATTGCTTCAGCCTTTTCGGAAATCAGACCTTCAATACTGGTCAATTGGTAGTCTTCTTCACAGTATTAAAAGTTTTAGTTCTAAACAAATTCCGAAAGTAATGAAGCATATCGGTAAAGTTTGGCAAGATGGGCGACACGATGAAATTATTAGTAACCGCCAACATTTTATCAATGCTTGGGAATATATCAAACAAAATCCGATCAAAGCCAACTTGTCAGACCCACCTCAGAAATATCCTTTTTTCTGGGAAAATGTTTAATTTGACGAATAGTGCGATCGTCCCACTCCCGGTAAAATCGAAACTCGCGGTCAACCTTGATTTTTTACTCCCGCAATTTTTTTCTAGCGAGCAATTCTTTACCAGCGAGCAGATGCTCGCACTCTATCAAAACCTTAACTAAAATATCGAACACAAAGCCTTCTCCAGGAGCGATCGAACAAACCGTTTAATTCCCACAAAAGGACGATCGCCCACCGCACCATTTCCCCCCATCATGTAACGATCGCCCCCCATGTTCTCCCACCTCAGCAACCGTCGCCGCCAACCAGGGTTTTGCCGAGAATCCCTTTACAAAAATCGCTGCAATTCCTGCTGCAAATACTTTCCCCACTTAGCCGCTAGAGGAATCTCTGTAAACGGAACCCGCACCGCAGCAGCATCTTTCAACAAAAATTCGAGGACGATCGCCTTTCCAGAATTCGGCGGCGACTCTAAATCTACCACAGCACCATTAACTAACAATTGGATCGACTGCACATTTTTCAAAGAAAAAGTTTGCAAATTCACAGGCCCGCTGCGAGTCGGCTTTCCCCAAGTTAAACTGTCTTCTTGCTGACCGAGTACAGCATAAATATCGTACTTTGCCTTAGCGAATTGTTCGGCCCAGACGCGGTAAGCTTCCAGCTTTTGATACTCGTTCCATCCCGCCCAAGCCAAGCCGATAAAAATTGCCAGCAGCGGCAGCCACATTAAACCTCTTTCCATGCAATATCCTGGTTAAAAAAACTCGCTTGTGCTGTTTGCCCTCTGCTGTAATCATACAATTGATTGAACTCCGAAAACTGCCCCGGCTATTTAAACTAGAAATTAGAGCAATTTTCGATCGCCGCTGCCGCCAAAGGCGCCAAATACCAAACGCCCGCCCGCAAGTTCTCCAAAACCCGCCGCCCGTAAAACTGGCGCAGGCGGTGAAAATTGGGTTATTGTGGTGAACAAGCCTTCCCTACACGGACGATCGGCCATGAAAAAACTTTTCCTTCTGTGCTTATTTTTAATCGGGCTCGGCTGGGCGATTTCAAATTTCCCAGGACTTGCTACTCAAGGCACTTACGACTCGATTGTGCTGGATTTCCGGGAAGATATCGGTAACGCTGAGATTGCAAAACAAGTACAAGCACTCGCCCAGCAGTACCAAATCGCACCGCAACTCAACAGCGAATTCTCAGCAGGCGATAATGTATATGTAGTCAAGGGCGATCGCACATTGCTAAACGCCCTGAGAAAATCCAAGTTGGCTAAAGATACCGAATACATTGAACCAAACTACGTCTACAGCGCCTTCGGGATTCCGAATGACCCCATGTATAACAAGCAGTGGAATCTGCGCAGCATAAACGTAGAAGCCGCTTGGAATGAAACAAAAGGCAGCGGCACAACAGTAGCGGTAATTGACACGGGAATTACTCCCGTCGCCGATTTAAAAGAAACCAAATTTGTACCGGGATACGACTTTGTAAACGATCGCGCCGAAGCCTACGATGACAACGGCCACGGTACTCACGTCGCAGGTACGATCGCCCAATCAACTAACAACAATTACGGCGTTGCCGGCATCGCTTACGAAGCAGCTTTAATGCCGCTAAAAGTATTAAGCGGTAGCGGTGGCGGTACGATTTCCGACATCGCCGAAGCAATTAAATTTGCCGCAGACAACGGCGCCGATGTCATCAACATGAGTCTCGGCGGCGGCGGCGAAAGTCAGTTAATGGCAGAGGCGATCGACTACGCGCACTCTAAAGGCGTTGTCATCATCGCAGCAGCAGGCAACTCCGGCGATAGTTCCGCTTCCTATCCCGCCCGCTATCCCCACGTTATCGGCGTTTCTGCCCTCGGCCCAGACGACGAAAAAGCTGGTTACTCCAACTTCGGCGCGGGTGTTGACATTTCTGCCCCCGGCGGTTCGGAAAATGGCAAGATTTTACAGAGTACGATCGACCCAGAAACCGGTCTAGAAATTTTTGAAGGCTACCAAGGCACCAGCATGGCATCTCCCCACGTTGCGGCCGTTGCAGCCCTGGTGAAAGCCTCCGGGATTACAGAACCCGAGGAAATTCGCAGCGTACTCTTGCAGTCGGCGCGAGTTGTCAGCGAAGATCCGCTAAACCATTTTGGCGCGGGAAACCTCGACGCAGCCGCAGCAGTTCAGCTAGCCCAGCGCGGACAAATCAACTTCCGCGATTTCTTCCGCTGGTTGCGCGACAACGGCTATCTCAGCCCGCGTTTCTGGATCGACGGCGGTGCAGTCGCCCTGTTACCTAAAATTGCAATGGTGCTCGGTTCCTATTTGCTGGCTTTCATTTTGCGGAACTACTTCCCCTTCGCGTGGACTTGGGGCTTTTCCGGCGGCTTGATTGCTGGCAGTTCTGGGTTCTTCGGGCTGCGAAATCTGTTTGTATTTGACCTGCCGCAGTGGCCGATGCGGCTGATGGGCAGTTCTATTCCCGAGCTCGGCGGCGCAATTAACGGCAGCAGTATGCTGAATCCGATTTTTGCCAGTGTTTTGATTCCGGGGATTTTGATTGTTTTGCTGTTGGGACACCAACAGTGGAAGTGGATCGCGATCGCACTTTCGATCGGCTTTGCTAGCAGTTTAGCTGTGAATGCTTTTGTGTCTCCAGAAGTCTGGGGATTGGGTAGCGGTTTGGTAGCACAAACATTTTTAATTGTCAATGCTTTGCTGTGTTTTGGACTGGCGCGTTTAGCAATTAAAACAGAGGTGCGATCGGCATGAGTATTACTGTCAAAGGTGTAATCGAACGCAAAGGAATGGGCCCGGGCACTTGGGCTTTGGTTGGCGAAGATGGAGAAACTTACGAACTTAAGGATGCTCCTTCTGACTTGAAAAAAGCGGGTTTGAAAGTCAGCATCAAAGGTGAAGTCCGAAACGATGTCATGACTTTTGCGATGATCGGGCCGGTGCTTGAGGTGCAGTCTTTTGAGGCGCTTTAGTCCGATCGGTTAATCGAGTTTTCAGCAAAAAAAACCCCGGCCAAAATTGGCTGGGGTTTATTAATCAGGGTGCATCTACTAATTAAGTCTCCGCCTCCACACCACCTCTTTCGGGACACTTTTCCAAAATTTGCCAGAATTTGTGCCCAAAGTTCGTTGGCGAAGCCCTCGCAGAGGATCGCCAAAAAAAAACCGGCCAAAATTGGTCGGGAGTTAATTAATCAGGGTGCATCTACTAAATTAGTCTCCGCCT
>JAUBOG010000373.1:0-6843 GCA_036700105.1 Microcoleus occultus BM001215583 | reverse complement strand
CCCCCCTTAAGAAGGGGGGGACAAGAGTCTTCTCAAAGTCCCCCGACTATCAGGGGGATTTAGGGGGATCTAGACTTAGGTAAAAACGAGATTTATCAAGACTTTCAGGCTTAAGTTGACACGACGAAAGGCTCTTGGAGTATCGCGTACTTGCCAGTATCTCTGCAAAAGGCAGATTGCTTTGCCGGCAATAGCGCGAAAAAAGTTGATATTTTTACGGCAAATCTACGAGCAAAAATCAATGATACAAGCAGCAATTGAAGCTCTACTCAGACAAAAAATTGGTTTGGATGCCCTGACTGTTGGTTCTAATACAATTACTAGGGCAGTCAACCGCCGCATGGCAGATTGCGGTTTAACTGATGCAAGTGTTTACTGGACAAAATTGCAAACATCTGCGATCGAATTGGAAGAATTAATCGAAACTGTAGTGATACCGGAAACTTGGTTTTTTCGCGATCGAGAACCTTTTGTTTTTTTGAGCCGTTACGCGGTTTCGGAATGGTTGCCGAAAAATCCCGACCAAACCCTGCGCGTGTTGAGCCTTCCCTGTTCGACGGGAGAGGAACCTTACTCGATCGCGATCGCCCTGCTAGAAGCCGGTTTAAATCCGAGAAACTTCAGCATCGATGCGGCAGACATCAGCAAAGTTGCTATCAAAAAAGCCGATCGCGCAGTTTACGGCAGAAACTCTTTCCGCGACAAAAACTTGGATTTTCGCGATCGCTATTTTACAGAACTCGAGGGAAACCTTTATCAGTTGAACAACTTGGTGAGACGGAAAGTTAATTTTATTCAGGGTAATATTCTAGACAGCTATTTTTTAGTTCACCAAATTCCTTACGATGTAATTTTTTGCCGCAATGTGTTGATTTACTTTGATAATGCAGGCAGAAGTCAGACTGTGCAGCTTTTAAATCGCTTGTTAAAAAAATCAGGAATCTTATTTTTAGGTCACTCGGAAAGCGGCCAAAAATTGCCGGCTCAATTCGTTTCGGTGCGCCATTCCCTAGCATTTGCTTACCGCAAAACCGATGTTCCCGACAGCCAGCAAGTGCAGGTAAAGCCAGAGCAGATTAATATCAATTCGGCGGTGGTTGGGGAGTACAAACGCGCAAATCGCAGCGATAATGCCCGGAGTAATAAGTTATCAAGTGTTAAGAGTAATTCCTCTACTTCCCCTCCAAAATATGCGATGGATGGCGGTAATTCGCAGATTTTGCCAGTTCGGGCGATCCTCTTCGAGGGCTTCGCTAACGAGCAAAAAGCAGATGGCGGCAAATCTGCAAGTGCGGATTTAGACGCAGCGCGCCGTTTAGCCGATCGCGGACAATTGCAGGAAGCCGCCAAACTGTGCGAAACTTACCTCAGTCAAAATCGCACGAATGCTGATGCTTACGTTTTGTTGGGTCAAGTTTACCAAGCAACGGGCGATCGCCAACAAGCCGAGCAATCTTTCCAAAAAGCAACTTACCTCAAACCCGATCACTATGAAGGACTAATTCACTTAGCTTTGCTCAAAGAAGAACGAGGAGATGCTGTCGGTGCTGCGATCGTCCGCCGGCGCATTCAGCGCATAGAAAAATAGCCGAATCGGCAATATTTGAGAACGGAATCTATGGACAACATTTTAAAAAATATGACTTTGCAAAGACGCACGGTTGCTGCGTTCGTGTTCATGGGGGCGATCGTGCTTGTTGTGGCTTTAGTCGGTGCGACTGCGAATTTTCGGCTATCCGGGCGTCTGGAGTCGATCGCCAACGAGACTTATCCGAGTACCGTCGCTTTGTGGAAAATCAACGAAGGACAAACACAGGTGCAGTCTTCAGATCGGATGCTGCTAAACGAAGCGCTCGATCCCGAGCAAAGGCGCCGAGAAATTGCCAGAATAAATAATGCTTGGAATCAGATAAATCGAGGTTTTATAGAGTATGAAAAACTGCCTCGCAGCGAGGTTCAAGAACAAAAATATCAAGAATTTAAACCGCTGTGGCAAAGGTGGACTGAGGCTCACAACCAATTCCAAGAACTCAATAGAGAATATGAAAGAGCGGGTATTGTCAACCCCCGACAAATTCAAATCAATTTGCTAAAACAGGGTAAAACTAAATCCCCCCAACTAGCAACTGCCGCTTCAGCGGTTGAGGTGCTTAACAAAATGAACGAACAAGCTTTGAATGAGAAAGTAACTGCGTTTCAAGCTGCGACAGAGGGAATGCTCGAACTCCTGAACTACGATCGGCAATTAGCAGCAGAATCTACAAAAACAGCCGCAGAAGATATCGCTCAAACTCGGTTCTGGGTGCTTTTAGGCACGCTGATCGGGCCGTTAACCGCTGTGCTGTTGGGACTGTACTTTAGCAATACGATCGCCAAACCTTTGGGGGCGAAAATTGCGGGAGTTGTGGATGTAGCGGAAAAAATGTCGATCGGCGATTTGACTGGAGAAGTTCACGTCAGCGACACAAAAGACGAAATCAGCAAATTGCAAAACTCATTCCGCAGCATGAATCGAGGCTTAGCTGCATTAATCAAACAAGTCCAAAAATCGGGAATTCAAATCACTTCATCAGCCACCCAAATCGCCGCTTCAGGGAAACAATTAGAAGCCACAGTCAACGAACAAGCCGCCTCCACCAACGAAGTTGTAGCTACAGCCAAAGAAATCGCCGCCACCAGCGGGAAACTCGTAAAAACTATGGACGAAGTTGCCCATATGTCAGAATCAACCGCCCGCGAAGCGTCCCTCGGTCAAAAAGAGCTAACTCGCATGGAAGCTACCATGAAACAGTTGGGAAATGCTACCAGTTTTATCTCGACCAAACTCGGAATAATTAGCGAAAAAGCTAACAATATTAACAGCATCGTGACGACGATTACGAAAGTAGCCGACCAAACTAATTTACTTTCTTTGAATGCGGCGATCGAAGCCGAAAAAGCCGGAGAATACGGCATGGGTTTTGCCGTCGTCGCCCGAGAAATTCGCCGCCTAGCCGACCAAACAGCCGTTGCTACTTTGGATATTGAAAATATGGTTAAAGAGATGCAGTCAGCCGTTTATACTGGGGTGATGGAAATGGATAAATTCTCCAATGAAGTCAGCCGGGGGATGGAAGATATTCGCAGCATCGGCGTGCAGCTAGCCCAGATAATTCAGCAAGTACAATCTCTAACTCCCCGCTTTGATTCGGTAAATCGAGGCATGGAAGCTCAATCGGAAGGAGCCCAGCAAATTAGCGAAACGATGGCGCAGTTGGCCGAAACTTCCATGCAAACTGCTGATGCTTTGCGCGAAATCAATAGTTCGATCGCGCAATTGAACGAAGCAGCTCACGGGCTGCGGCACGAAATTTCTAAATTCAAAGTCAGTTGACAGTTAGTCTTACCCTAGAGCCGTCAGTATGCAACAATCTCAAATCTCAAAAATCAAATGGTATCAGTTATGGCGATCTGGCAAAGGAGATGTAAATTAAGTGCTAAAAAACTTAACTATTAAACAAATTCTGCGGGCGGGATTTGGGACAATTTTCATGTTAATAATTATAGCAAATATAGTAGCCCAGCAAACTAAAAATACTTTAGTTAAGTCTTTAGATAACGTTACTCTGAGCTATAAACTTTTGCAAGACTTGGCACAGTTGGATGTGCTGTTGCTGGAAGCTGAGACTGGCCAGCGCGGTTATCTGTACACGAGTAAAGAATATTTTTTAGAGCCATACAATCAAGCAAGTGCGAATATTAACGTGCAGCTAGCAGAGTTGAGAGAAAATATTAGAAACCCAAAACAGCAACAAAAACTCGGCGAACTGCAAAGCCTGATTAGAGAAAGAATAGATTATTTACAAAAAACTATTCAAATGCGAAAATCTGGTCGAGAAGTGGAGGTAAAAAATCTAGTAAGTGCTGGGACTGGACTGGAAATTATGGCAAAAGTGAGGGAAAAAATTACAGAAATTAAGGAAACAGAAAATCAATTCTTGGATGAGAGGAAGAAATTAGCCCGGGAAGCTGAGATTTTTTCAGCTTACTTTGCTCTTTCCAGCACATTGATTATTGTGGGAGTTGGTGCGTTAATTTCTTGGGTAATCATCCGGAACATCGCCCAATCTTTGGGAATAGCCGTAAAAGTCGCAGAAGAGGTATCAGCGGGAAATTTAACTGCGAATATTTCCGAAAGTTATCAGGGAGAAATCGGCAAATTGCTCGCGGGATTCCAAAGCATGACTCAAAGCCTAAATTCCTTGATCGGGCAAGTGCAGAATTCCGGCATTCAAGTCACCGCTGCCTCTCATGAAATTGCTGCTTCTGGCAAACAATTAGAAGCGACTGTCACCGAACAAGCAGCTTCGATTAAAGAGGTTGAAGCTACTACAAAACAGATTACTGCTACTTCTCGGCAACTACAGCAAGCAATGGAGGGAATTACTTCTACATTTCAAACTACAACAATAGCTGCAGAGGGCGGGCGGCGGAATTTAAGCCAGATGGAAAGCACCATGCGCGATTTAGCAACTGCTACGACTTCTATTTCTAGCCAACTTACCAACATCAGCGAAAAAGCTAACAATATTAACCGGATTATTATTACAATTACTAAAGTTGCAGACCAAACTAATTTGCTTTCTTTGAATGCGGCGATCGAAGCCGAAAAAGCGGGAAAATACGGTATGGGTTTTGCTGTGGTTGCCCGAGAAATTCGGCGGCTCGCCGATCAAACTGCTGTTGCTACTTTGGATATTGAAAAAATGGTGAAAGAAATGCAGGTAGCAGTTTCGACGGGGGTGGCGGAAATGAACAAGTTTACTGAAGAAGTAAATGACAGCGTTGAGGATGTGGAAAGCGTAAGCTGGCAACTAACTGAAATTATCGAGCAGGTACAAGCTATCACTCCGCGTTTTTCAGTGGTAAATCAGGGTATGGAGGCTCAATCTGCAGGAGCTGGGCAAATTAGCGAGGTGATGGTTTATCTGAGTCAAACCTCGTCGCAAACGGCGGAAGCATTGCGGGAGATTAACGGTGCTATCTCTCAATTAAATGACGCATCTCAAGGTTTGCGTCAAGAAATTTCTAGGTTTAAAGTAAGCAGTAAGGAATCAAAAAATGTTTAAAAATATCAGTTTCAAAAAGCGGCTGAATGCAGCGTTTATCTTTTTAGCGGTGATTGTTTTAGCAGTGGCTTCTATAGGCTGGAGCGGCAATTCTCGGCTCGCCGGACATATTGATACGCTGGCTAATAATTCCCTGCCGAGCATTAGCGGATTGTGGAAAGTTAATGAAGGGCAAACGCAAATTGAGTCGTCGGAACGGGCGCTGCTGGATCTGGAACTCAACTCGGACGAAAGAAGCGCTGAATTGACGAGAATTCAGAAAGCTTGGGAGCAAATTAATGAGGGTTTCAAAGAGTACGAAACTACAGCTAGAAGTGCGGAGGAAGACAAGGTATACAAAGAATTGCAGGCAAAATGGGATATCTGGAAGAAAAATCACGAAACGTTTTTAAATTTCAATAAAAGATTTGAGAGTTTGGGGATTCTCAACCCATTTAAAAGGCAGATAGAGCTGATAAACCAAGGCAATACCAAGTCGCCGGATATCGAGGCTGCTAGAAGGGCTGGGGCGTTTTACAATCAATTGAGCGATCGGGCAAAAGCGAACCGCGCTTCGTTTGAAGCAGCTACTAATTTAATTTTGGAAGATATAAAAATCAATGAAACTAACGGGCAGCTAGCGAAACAGCAGTCAAAAAACGATGTAACTCAAACCACGTTCTGGGTAGTTTTGGGCATGATTCTCGGGCCGCTAACGGCGGGACTGTTTGGACTGTTCCTCACGGGTGCAGTTTCCCAAACTCTGGAAAATCAAATAGATATGTCCGGCATCAGGATTAGCGGTTCTACCAACCAAATTGCTGCTTCTGGCAAGGAATTAGAGGCGACGATGAACGAACAAGTGGCCTCAACTAATGAGGTAGTAGCTACTGCTAAAGAGATTGCTGCTACTGCTATGCAACTGGCGAGGACAATGGATGAAGTCTCGGAGATGTCGCACCAAGCTGCTCAATCTGCTGGCGGCGGGAAACAAGAAATTGGCCGCATGGAATCCACGATGAATAAATTAGCAGATTCTACGAGTGCAATCTCTGGTAAATTGGGAGTTATTAGCGAAAAAGCTAATAATATTAACAGTATTATTACGACGATTACTAAGGTGGCAGATCAAACTAATTTGCTTTCGCTCAACGCGGCTATTGAAGCAGAAAAAGCGGGAGAATACGGCTTGGGTTTTGCGGTTGTTGCTAGGGAAATTCGGCGGCTGGCAGATCAAACAGCGGTGGCTACTTTGGATATTGAAAATATGGTTAAAGAAATGCAGTCTGCGGTGGGAGTTGGTGTGATGGAAATGGATAAGTTTACTAATGAAGTGCGCCGGGGGGTGGAAGATGTGCAAACTATTAGTTTGCAGTTAGAGTCGATCGTCCAGCGGGTGGAAGCTTTAACTCCGCGTTTTGAAGAGGTGAATGAAGGGATGGATGCACAGTCTCAGGGCGCTCAGCAAATTAGCGAGGCTATGGTGCAGTTGAGCGAGGCTTCTTCGCAAACTGCGGCGGCGCTGCGGGATATCAACGGCGCGATCGGGCAAGTTAACGATGCTACACTCGGTTTGCGTCACGAAATGCTAGCCTTTTTAAAGTAAATAGGGCTGACGTTCATCAACTCTGTCTCTTTTAAAAATAATTACCTGTAGGGAGAATAAATCTAAAATCGATTTTTTTTGTAAAATAAAGGCAAGTATGAACACCATCTAAAATCCAATACGGTTCAGATAAGACAGATCCCCCCTAGC